>NZ_JH980292.1:3442195-3748270 GCF_000314005.1 Spirulina subsalsa PCC 9445 | reverse complement strand
TCAATGCAGGACTGGAATACCCTCTAGTCTGGGATTATTTTAACAAAAATGTTGCGGAATTCCCCTTCCTCGCTTGCAGGGAGGGGATGGACTTGACCACTAACTCCCAAAGCGAAAACCAAGCTAAAAAGGGCTGTGTTGCAAGAGAAAAATTGGGTCTTAGGCACTAGGACTTCTGCCTGGGGAGGGAAGATAAGACTCGCTATATTTCGGTATAGAAAGCACTTCCCATTGAATCAGGAAGCTCCATCCTCGCGCCTAGGCAGGGTGGGGTAGTTCACAAGTCGTCCTAGAAGGACGGGGCTTTAAGCCCAAAATTTTCGGGAAGGGTGGGCAGAAGAAGATCAGGCAAATTGACGCTCCCATCGCTAAAAGCGAGGGATTCTCAGTTCATCGACACGCCTTACAATTACCTATCTCTTGCGAGCATTACCTAAACCGTCTAACCGTTCGGCCCAACCAATTAGCAAGCCTAGTTTAGACAATCCCAGAGGGCTTTATCTCCCTGAGCGTACTAGGATAATTACCTAGAGTTAATGTGCGCCCCACATTACTAAAAACAATCTAATTCTTGAGTTTTCTGGATTTGGGCTTACGTTAGTTTCCCTAGCTATGTTTTTCGTGGTTTTCGCTACCCACTATTTGTATCCTTGTGCGACACTTTCGAGTTCAAGCTCCACCCCTATTTCAGGCTTACTGCAACACTCTGGGAATTCAAACCAATTCGATACTATGGGTTTTTAGTTTTATGGTCAAACATTGGTCGGCTTTTCATCTCATCGGTAAAACCGAGAGCCTTTGCTGCGCAACGTTTCACGAACAATCCGACATTTTAGGTAAAGCCGTGCTAGAAGGACAGGGTTTCTAACCATTGTGTTGATGATTTAGCTGTCCATTTTGCTTGTCAAAGCTGGGGGGGTGTGCTATATTAATAAGTCGCAAGGACGCATAGCTCAGTTGGTTAGAGTACTACGTTGACATCGTAGGGGTCACTGGTTCGAACCCAGTTGCGTCCATATCTTAGGGTCTGCTAAATATCCCTCTAAGCAGTGTTACTAGAACTTTTAGCCGTTTTAAGAGCGAGAAACTGTAAGGTTTTAGGGATAAATCATCAAAAAGGCTTGCCTTTTTCCGATTCCCCTTCCCGTTCCCTGTTTTCCACCCAGAGTAGAGTTATTCAGCAAGCCCTATCTTAGTAATAAAGGTTTGAGAGCGTCCTGTACAAACTCTGTATTGTCTACAAGAGCTATTATGTACAGGTTTTGTACAGAGAAGCAGCCCCCCTATTCTTGAAATTAACCCTTATGTTCCGCTAAATGGCTGGTTCTCTGGCTACTCCACACCTGGTCCACAAAAAAATCCCAAAAAACTTGTTATCATCAAGCAATCCCGATGCTGTGGGACAGTATCAGTCATCAACGGGATGGTGCATCCGACTGGGCATTTCAACCAGTCCTCACAACATTTCACCCTCCACTATAGCCATTTAGAGCAGAACATCTGCTCTGTTTTGCACAGCCATCCTTTGCCCTAGCCCAGAAACCTATGCCACTCACTCGCCACCTGACCCCTACAGTCTGTCTCCTCTCCACCCTTGCCCTGCTTACCGACCCATTCATCCCCGTCCACAGTCAAATTCTTCCCGAAGCCAACACCCACATCACCTCCGACGGACAACACCTCAACATCACCGGAGGCACCCTCTCGGGAGACGGTGGCAACCTCTTCCACAGTTTCCAAGAATTTAGCCTGCAAACCGGACAAACCGCCAACTTTTTCACCACCCCTGAAATCCAGAACATCCTCGGACGAGTCACCGGAGGCAATCCCTCCCTCATCAACGGTTTAATTCAAGTCATCGGAGGTTCATCTAACCTTTACCTCATGAATCCTGCCGGGATTATCTTTGGGCAAAATGCACAACTCAACATTCCTGGAGACTTTTTCGCTACCACAGCCACAGGCATCGGCTTCAATAATAACTGGTTTAATGTATGGGGAGAAAACGACTATCAAAACCTGATCGGAACACCCTCACAATTTGCCTTTGATTTAACTCAATCTGCCCCCATTTTCAACGCCGGAAATTTAGCCCTCACGGCCGGACAAAATTTAACCTTTTTGGCGGGAAATATTGTCAATACAGGGAGCATTCAAGCCGGAACTGTTACCCTTGCCGCCGTCCCCGGTAGCCATTTAATCCAAATCTCCCAACCCGGTCATTTATTACGCTTAGAAATTGCTCCCCCGCGAGATAGCCAAGGTCATATTATCCCGTTCTCATCCCTCGACTTACCCACCCTATTGACTACTCCTGCTGTTACCGAAATAACAGGCAATCTCCCCCCAACCTACCCCGGAGAAATTACCATTGGGGGAAAAATTCAAGGGGAAACGGTTAACTTATTTGCACAAGAAAAAGTCTATCCTCTCCCCGCTTCCAGCCCTTGGATATTAACCGGAGATGGCACAGAAAGTGCCCCCACTGTGACAATTTTTCCTCGAACCCCTCAAGACCTCAAAATTTTTACATTTATTGATGCCACAGTCAAAGATTATGAGCAGTTTCTCTATGGTGGCATTTCTGGAACGACCCATATTGTGGTTACTCCCAGAGAATCAGGTATCCGCAAGATTACCGATAGTTTAACCGGGATTACAGGGATTAATTCCTTACAAATTATTTCGGAAGGAAACGAGGGTAATTTTTGGTTAGGCAAAGACTTTATAAGTGCTGAAAATATCGGACAATATCAAGAACAGATGCAGCAATGGGGTCAATCTTTAGCCATTGGTGCGGATATTTTATTATGGAGTTGTTACACCGCATTAGGCACTCAGGGGGATATCTTATTAGCCAATATTGCCAACGCAACGGGGGCAAATATAGCGGGTTCTACTACCCTGACGGGTCGGGCTGAATTAGGGGGGGATTGGGTGTTAGAAAAACAGCTAGGAGAAATTAATTCAACCCTCGGCATAGATGCTCGGGTTTTAGAGAATTATCAAAATACGTTTTTACTTTACACGGTAACTAATAATAATGATAGTGGTCTAGGGTCATTAAGGGAGCAAATTATTACGGCGAATGGAACCACCGTAGCCGATGAAATTCGCTTTGCTCAGAGTTTTACAATTTTATTAAATTCCGAGTTAACGATTGCCTCTAATGGTGGAGCTTTAACCATTAATGGGGGGGCAAATCAAATTATTTTAGATGGTCAAAATAACACTAGGGTTTTAAGAATTCAGGGAACTGGAGGGAGTCCTAATGTTACGTTAGAGAATTTGACGATTCGTAATGGCAACGGTATGACTGGCCCGGGGGGGGGAATTTTAGATCAAAGTCCCGGTACACTGACTATTAATAATAGTGTCATTACAAACAATGTTAGTGGATTAAATTATGGGGGGGGTGGAATTAGCAGCATAGGAAATGCGATTATCACCAATAGCACCATTGCCAATAATACCGCCCTAGGCAATGCTGGGGGGGGGATTAACATGGGCGGCACTTTAACGATTACGAATAGCACCATTTCTAATAATACGTCAACCAATAGCAGTGGTGGGGGTGTGCATATTGGGGGAACTGTTACTGTTAATAACAGCACATTTTCTAATAATGTAGCTGATTTTGATGGCGGGGGAATTGCGGCAACTACGGCGACGATTAATGGTAGCACTATATCACAAAATAGAAGTCTTTCTAATGGAGGAGGTGGGGTCAGTGCTGTTAATATTGCTGTTAATAATACTACTATTTCTAATAATACTGCTGCTTTGATGGGGGGTGGGATTTCTGGAATAACGCCAACGAGCAACATTACTATTAATAATAGTACAATCTCGGGCAATTCTGCGGCTGTTCGTGGTGGTGGTGTTCATAGTGCAAATAATTTAACGATTACGAATAGTACCATTTCTGGCAACTCCGCGAATTTCTTTGGCGGAGGTATTTTAAGTTTGGGAGATATGAGCATTAATTTCTCTACTATTACAAATAATTTGGCGGATGCTAGTAATAGCGGAACGGGAGATGGTGGGGGTATTTATAATAATGATAGCACAAGAGCTTTAACAATTCGCAATAGTATTATTGCGGGGAATTTTGATAGTCCGGGCAATTCAGGTACTGGCTCAATTCATCCTGATTTTGGGGGTAATTTTGGCGCAAATCTAGTTTTTGAGTATAATTTAATTGGCAATACAAACGGGTTAACCGGGGTTACTTTATCGAATACCAATATCTTAAATCAAGATCCCAAATTAGCCCCTTTGGGAAACTATGGGGGGGCGACTCAAACTCATGCACTTTTACCCGGAAGTCCTGCCATTAATGCTGGGGTTAACGTTGGGGGAGTTACAACGGATCAACGGGGACAACAGAGGGGAATTCCTGATTTAGGATCGTTTGAAGTAAATGCGGCGTTAAGTTTAACCACTACTCCCCCCCAAGTGACTGGAAATATTGTTTCAACAACGATTATTTTAAGGAATTTGGGGCCGGATGCCATTGGGAATATTATTCAAACTATTGCCTTACAAAATTTTGCCAGTTTATTGGATTTTACTCCTTCTTACGGCAGCTATGACCCCCTGACGGGGATTTGGCAAATTCCCCAATTAGATGGCAATTTTGACCTGTTACCTCAAGGAAATGAGGTGACATTAACGCTGAGGTTTTTGTTACCGACACCGCCCCCTAATTCTGCACCGATTCCCGATCAGATTGTTCTATTTACGGCAGAGCCTCCTACTTTTGAAGGGAATCAATTAAATCAGAATGATCCGATAGTGCGAGAGTTTGTTCTATCTTTGCGTCCTTGGCGGGAACAGTGGAGTGATGTTGGATCATTCGGCCATGAGGAGAAGAGAATTGAGGGCATAGATAGGGTTCAAAGTTTAGATGAAGGGGTGGCATCGGAGTTTAAAACTCACTTTAATGTGCCGGATGATGAGTCTGAAATGGTCACGTTAGATCAAGCCCAATCTAAGCTAAAAGAAATTGAAGAAATTACGGGAATTCGTCCGGCTTTAATTTATGCGTTCTTTCGACCTGTTACGGTTCAAAGTAGCGATGCAGCATTGTCAGAGGGCAGTATTTTATGGCAGTTTACGGAAACTGGATTTAATACGAATCGGGAGCAGTTTATTAGTGTTTCGGAAGCGGAAAGTCCGATGGATTCGTTAGAGTTGGTGTTAGTGACTCAGACGGGGGATGTTTTGCGTTATTCTGTGCCGGAAGCCACGCGAGGACGGGTGATGGAGCAGGTGGAAGCGCTGAATCGGACGGTTAAAACGGTGAGTCGCCGCGATCGCTATCTGAATTCAGCGCAACAACTCCATGCTTGGTTAATTGCACCCCTAGCCAAGGATTTACAACGTTTGGGGATTGCGAATCTTTCCTTTATTATGGACAGTGGTCTAAGAACGTTTCCTTTGGCGGTACTCCATGATGGGGAGAGGTTTTTAATTGAGCGCTATAGTTTGGGTCAAATGCCTAGCCTAGCGCTGACGAATACGGACTATCAGGATTTGCGCAGTTTTGATGTGTTAGCGATGGGGGCGGATCGTTTTGAACGGTTGCCTAGTTTACCGGGTGTGTCGGTGGAACTGTCGTTAATTAGTGAGGAGATTTGGCGAGGAACTACGCTATTAAATGAAGCATTTACCCTGGAAAATTTACAAGCCAATCGTTCTCGGGGAATGTATCCTTTAATTCATTTAGCCACTCATGCGGAGTTCAATCCCGGCAGTTTAAAGGAGTCGTTTATTCAGTTTTGGGATGAGGCTTTAACTTTGGATCGTTGGCGAGAGTTAACGTTATATGAACCTCCGGTGGAGTTGTTAATTTTAAGTGCTTGTCGGACGGGTTTGGGGGATAAATCGGTAGAGTTGGGTTTTGCGGGGATTACGGTAGCTTCTGGGGTTAAATCAGCAATTGGCAGTTTGTGGTATGTGAGTGATTTGGGAACATTGGGATTGATGACGATGTTGTATGAACAGTTACATCATGCTCCGATTAAGGCGGATGCGCTACGACAGGCACAAATCGCGATGATGCGGGGGAGAGTGCGCACGGAGGGGGGAAACTTGGTGATTGGGGAGGAGCGCTTTCCGTTGCCTCCGGGATTGGAGAATGTCGGCGATCGCATTTTTGATCATCCCTACTACTGGAGTGGCTTTACCCTGATTGGCAATCCTTGGTAAACTGTGGGGCATTTACATCATGGGTAATGACTCAATGTCTCCCTTATTGCAAGTCTCGAATTTAGAAACGCGCTTTTATACTCGTGGGGGTGTCGTTCAAGCGGTGAATGACATCTCATTCACGGTCAATAAAGGGGAGACGCTGGGGATTGTGGGGGAGTCAGGATCGGGTAAAAGTATCTCAATGTTGTCCATGCTGCGCTTGATTCCCTCTCCTCCGGGGAAGGTGACGGGGGGCCAGGTGTGGTTTGAAGGACGGGATCTCTTGCAGTTGACGGATCGGCAAATGCGAGGGGTGCGGGGGAATGAAATCTCAATGATTTTTCAAGATCCTATGACTTCCCTCAATCCCGTGTTGCGGGTGGAACGACAACTGACGGAGGGAATGCGGCGACATTTGGGGGTTAATGAGGAGGAAGCACGGGAGAGGGCGATCGCACTTTTAACGCAAGTGGGGATTGCCGGAGCGCGAGAACGAATCCGCTACTACCCCCATCAGTTCTCCGGGGGGATGCGACAACGGGTGATGATTGCAATGGGGTTAGCTTGTCACCCCAAGTTACTCATCGCCGACGAACCCACCACCGCCCTTGATGTGACGATACAAGCACAGATTGTCGAATTAGTCAAGCAATTAAAGCAGGATCTAGAGATGGCGGTGATTTGGATTACCCACGATTTATCGCTCTTGGCGGGATTAGCGGATCGGATTATGGTCATGTATGCAGGGCAAATTGTGGAAATTGCGCCCTTGCGTCGTCTCTATCAAAACCCCCAACATCCCTACACAAGGGGATTATTAGCCAGTATTCCCCGCTTAGATGACCCGAAAGATCCCGAAAATCCCCAGCCGTTGTCAACGATTGAAGGTTTACCCCCAGATTTAACTGATTATCCCCCGGGCTGTCCTTTTGCGCCCCGTTGTCAGTTTGCCCTTCCTCAATGCCAACAAGAAAATCCTACATTACGAACCGTCGAGGAGGAGCATCAAGTAGCCTGTTGGGTAGAGTTTTAATTCATCATTTAGCCTTGATCATCTCTGGTCAACACAAAAATACTGCCCTCATTGCCCCGTCCAATCCTTAAGTTTTCGTCTAAATAAGTAATATCTAACCAGCCTTGACGGTCGCGATTTTCAATGGAAAGATCCGTTGGGAAAAAGCGTTTTCCAGCTTCCAACTGCTTAATAAAATCCTGAGAAGATTTGTAACTCACTAAACGTTGTAATCCCACGACTAAGCGTTCAAATTTCACATTAACCCGTCGTTCAGAAATGGGTTCAAACAGCGCGGACACACAAATAAACCCCTCTAAAAAAGGTACGCCAACCACCTCCGCTATGTTGTAAATGCGCTTAGTTTCCGTGCGGATACATTGGTGAATTTGCCCCAACTGAAACAAGGGAAACCGATCCAATCCTAAAAGCTCCTTGCTGGTGGTGTAGAGGAGTCGCCAGTTGCCATCTAATAAGGAAGTGGCTTCGAGGGGTTTGGGGGTGGGGTTTAAGTCTTCTAATTCTGCGATCGCCCCCAGAATTTCCACTTTATCCAATTCCCGAGCCAGCAGACCGCGATTTTTCCCGGCGATCGCGCTTAAAAGTTTAGCTTTCTGGGTCATCTCCCTACATTCCGATTTGAAACAGTCCATCTTTGAACTTACCATTTAACTCCCCGGATGGGGTAAACTCGGAAAGGATAAATTGTAAACAACAACTGGCACAGCACGGAATTTAAGCCCATGCAAAACCCCGCATTACGCCAAGAACCCCGCTACGAACCCGCTTCTGTGATCCCCCTCAAGCGCGATGGTTCTCTCTTGGATTGGTTGGAAAAAGAAGGTCGTCTGTTACCTCGGGAACCCCTAGAGGATGTTTTTGAGGAAGAAGACAGCGATGAGGAAATTGCAGAATTGATGGATGTCGATGATCGGGACTTCGACGACGATGATGATGATTTGATTGATCTCGACGAGTAATTTTTTGCTGAAGTTTGCCCGTTGGCTGGTATAACAAAGGCTAAGAGATCAAGTGGGTGAGTGAGTTGTGGAAGCTAAATTATTATCGCGCAAGATTCTAACCAAGCCTTCAGGGCAACAGTTACTAGGGTTATTAGCCCTCGTCTTAACGGGGTTTGTTCTGCTCTGTGATGGCGTTTTAGGACTGTTAACCCATCAAACCATCGGATTAACCCTGCCTTTTGCCCTCAGTGCGATCGCCAGCGCCAGTCTAGGATTTTGGGTGATCCCCCTCCTGAGAAAACTAAAAGCCGCCCAAGTGTTCCAAGAAGATGGCCCCCAAAGCCATTTGAAAAAGGTGGGAACCCCGACGATGGGCGGTATTTTCTTTGTTCCTGTGGCCGTTGCGATCGCCCTCATTTTCTCCGGGTTTAGTGCCAATGTCCTCGCCGTTTCCCTGATTACCCTATTTTACGGCTTAGTAGGCTGGTTAGACGACTGGCAAATTCTCCGCCTCAAGTCCAATAAAGGCATCTCACCCCGGGCAAAACTGCTCTTTCAATTTGCCGGAGCCATCGTCTTTTGTCTCTGGATGACCTTCACCCAACCCAACAGTATAACCACCGTTGCCTTACCCTTTGGGGTAGCCATTCCCTTTGGCATTTTCTTCTGGTTTTTAGCCGTGTTCGTCTTTGCCGCCGAAAGTAACGCCACCAATATTACAGACGGAGTAGACGGACTCGCTGGGGGAACAGGTGCGATCGCCCTCCTCGGACTCGCCGCCCTTATTGCCCCCAATTCCCCCGATTTAGCCATCTTCTGCGCCTCCCTGAGTGGGGGTTGTCTGGGGTTTGTGTTCCACAACCGCAACCCCGCTAAAGTCTTCATGGGCGACACCGGATCCCTAGCCCTAGGGGGTGCCTTAGCCGCCGTTGGACTCCTTTCCCAGCATCTTTGGGGCTTATTCCTCCTCAGTGGCTTATTTTTCGTCGAATCCCTCTCCGTCTTAGCTCAAGTGGGGTATTACAAAGCCACCAAAGGCCCCGATGGTGTAGGGAAGCGCCTCTTTAAAATGGCTCCCCTTCACCACCATTTAGAAATCACAGGCTGGCAGGAAACCCAAATTGTCGGAGCCTTCTATGTCCTGAGTTGTTGTCTCGTCTTACTGACGCTTATCCTGCGTTAATCCATGCTCAAGACAGATCTAGCCGTTCCTCTACTGGTGAACTAGAACGTCTCTAGTTTGAGGGAACGGGGAACGGGGGAGGGGAGCAGGGGAGAATTGATAATTATTCCCTATTCCCGACTCCCGTGATTTAGCTTCCCCTGTACGGCCCTCGTCCCGGGCTGATTTTTGACCCCCATTGAAACGAGAACCTCCCCCACCGTGATCAAGTGGAGGAGGTTCAGGAATCACTGGATTAGATCCCGGCGCCGTCAAAAAATTCTTGTAACTCGCGATCGCCCACCCGACAATAGGAACGTTCCAACCCTTGAATGCCTTGGGTAGCAACCCCCACCAAAACCCGATCTTGATTTTGTTGTTCTTGGAGAGCTTGGATCTGTTGTTCTAACCCCTCAATCCGGTCTACTAAAGCGCGAATCACCGTCGCTTCAGAATCCGGCAAACGACCATGTTCTAAAGGGTCAACCCGCACACCAGAACGATATAACACCCGTCCCGGTACACCCACCACCGTACAATCCGAGGGAACATCCCGCAGCACAACGGAACCCGCACCAATGCGGACATTATTCCCAATCAACAAATTCCCTAAAACCTTTGCTCCGGCACCGACTACCACATTTTCCCCGAGGGTAGGGTGGCGTTTGCCGCTTTCCTTCCCTGTCCCCCCCAGAGTCACACCTTGATAAATCAAACAGTAATCCCCCACAATCGCTGTTTCACCGATCACAACACCCATGCCATGATCAATAAACACGCCCTCTCCAATGGTGGCACCCGGATGAATTTCAATCCCTGTAAAAAAGCGACTGATATGAGACAGAAGACGGGGAATAAACGGGAGGCCAAGATTCCATAACCAATGGGCGACGCGATGCAAGAGCAGCGCCTGCAAACCGGGATAGCAAAAGAGAACTTCTAACCCGTTGCGAGCCGCCGGATCTCGCTCGAAGATGATTTTAAAGTCAGCAATTAGGGTCGAGAGCATCGAATAATCTTAATCTTTTCTGTAATCAGCCATTGACTATCGTACCAAAAACTGAGGAATAATCACCTGTGGCATTACGGATTAATCCAGTCTAATGATTAACAAATTGAGCGGCACTATTAAAAAAACTCCGAGCAATGCCTTGAGTCACCAGAATCACCGCAACTAAGTTCCCAAAGGCAATCATAATCATAATCAAAATCTGATAGAGTGCCGCCGTGAGGGGGTCAATCCCGCTCAAAACTTGACCTGTGAGCATCCCCGGCAAACTGACCAAACCCACAACCATCATTTGATTGATAATAGGAATCAGTCCCGCCTGCATGGCCGCTTTCCGATAAGATGCGATCGCCTGTTGAGGAGTTGCCCCCAAACTGAGATAGGTTTCAATCTCCCCCGGACTCTCTTTTAAGCGACTCACCAAACGTTCCCCCGCCAAAGTTGCCGCATTCATGCCATTGCCCAACACCATCCCCGTTAAGGGAATTAAATACTGGGGACTGTACCACGTTGGGGGTTGAATAATCACCACAATCACATAGGCTAAAGTGATAGCATTACTCGCCCCCAAGGATACCCACAACAAGGGCAACAGGTTTTTAATCTTCTTGCTAATACGATTGCGGGCTACAATCGCGGCAATTGTCACCATGACCCCAATTGCCAACAAAACCGCCCAAGGTTGGTTTATGGCAAAAATCAAGGTCAACCAATACCCCGCTACCAACAATTGCAAAATAGTCCGCCCCGTTGCCATTACCCATTGCCCAGCCAGTGTTAACCCTTGCCAAAGAGACAACACCACCACTAAACCCATCAGTCCCAAAGCTAAGGCAATATCGAGCCAATCCAAAGCAATAAAAGAAGCATCCATAGGATTTGATTCACAGGAATTCTATTGAGCGTTTATCATGAGACTCACATCCCCAAAGTTTTGTAATTATTTCATGGTGTAAACGAGTGAACAACATTCCGCCTCTTGATTTAACTCGACAGTATCAACAAATTGACTCAGAAGTAAGTACCCAAGTCCTAGAGATTTTGCGCTCGGGTCGCTACATCGGGGGGGCAACCGTCAGCGATTTTGAACAGGCCTTTGCCCAATATACCGGAACCCAATACGCCGTAGGCTGTAATTCCGGCACCGATGCCCTCTATTTAGCCTTGCGCGTCCTGAATATTGGCGCGGGGGATGAAGTGATCACCTCCCCCTTCACCTTCATTGCCACAGCAGAAGTGATTTCCTTGGTGGGGGCTAAACCCGTTTTTGTGGATATTGACCCCGAGAGTTATAACTTAGACGTGAGTCAAGTTGAGGCCGCCATTACCGAACGCACTAAAGCCATTATTCCCGTGCATTTATTTGGCCGTCCGGTGGTCATGGATGCTTTAATGGCGATCGCACAGCGCCACAACCTCCTTGTCATTGAAGACTGCGCCCAAGCCACCGGAGCCGAATGGCAAGGGCAAAAAGTGGGCAGTATCGGGCATTTAGGCTGTTTTAGCTTCTTCCCCACCAAAAACCTTGGGGCCTGTGGAGATGGGGGAGCCATCACCACCAACGACCCCAACCTAGCCGCCCAATTGCGGATGTTACGAGAACATGGCAGCAAAGAACGCTACATCCACGAATTAATCGGCGTGAATAGCCGTTTAGACGCGCTCCAAGCCGCCATCTTAACCATTAAGCTCTCCCACCTCGACCAGTGGAACGAAGGGCGTTCACGAGTGGCAGAACGCTATCACCAACTGCTTTCACCCCTCGATACCCTCGCCCTCCCCTCCAATCCCGACCAAGGGAAAGCCGTCTGGAATCAATACAGTATTCGGATTTTAACGGGAGAGCGGGACAACATCCGAGCCAAACTCGCTGAACAGGGCATTAGTAGCATGATTTACTATCCCATCCCCCTACACCAACAACCCGTTTATCAGCACTTAAACTATCCCCCCGATTCGTTCCCCCACTCCGAACAAGTCGCCCGCCAAATCCTCGCCCTGCCCATGTTCCCTGAACTCTCCCCCAGTGAACAGGAACGAGTCGCCAACACCCTACAATCCCTAGTTCGTAGTTGCGCTTCAGCGCCCAGTTAGAGCTTGCTGTTGTCTAGAGGAGGGGGATTATCGGGCTAGTTCGTAGTTGCGCTTCAGCGCCCAGTTAGAGCTTGCTGTTGTCTAGAGGAGGGGGGTTATCGGTCTAGTTCGTAGTTGCGCTTCAGCGCCCAGTTAGAGCTTGCTGTTGTCTAGAGGAGGGGGATTATCGGGCGAATAATAGGGAAGAGGAATTAACTTCCCTCTTCCCTTGTCCCTAAAGGATAGAGCTTAATTAGGGTCTGCTGAATATCCATCTAAGCACTGTTACTAGGACTTTCAGCCGTTTATACCAAATTAAATAGACTTGAGGGCAAAAACCTGAATTTCCCCTGTTCCCTATTCCCTTGACTTCTAACAGCGAGAAACCGCAAGATTTTAGGGATAAATAATCAAAAAGGCTTGCCTTTTTCCGACTCCCCCTGTTCCCTGTTTTCCACCCAGAGTAGAGTTATTCAGCAAGCCCTAATTATCTACACTAATCACGACCATTGAGGGCAATAATTAGCCGTAGAAGGAAGATAAACAGGTTGATGTAGGTCAAATACATCGACAGTGCCGCAGACAGGTATTGCTCGTCACGATAGGCACGGGGCAGAATAAAGAAGTCTAACACCGAGGCCCCGGCAAAAATGAACACCCCGGCCGCAGAGATGCCAACTTCCAAGAAAGTGGGAGTCCCTACACCAAACAGGGCAAAACCCAGTTGACCCACCAAGACCACCAATAGGGCAATCAGGGCAATACTAATCGTCTTGCCCAGGGCAAAACCATCTTCTTCTGAGAGGTTGGAACCGATGCGGCGTCCGGCAATGAAGGCAACCCCGCAACCCAAGGCGGCGATCGCAATTCCCCGGAATCCAACACCAGAAGTCCCTAAAGCATAGGCGATTAAACCACTCAAAGTATAGCCCGATAACAGGCTATAAGTAGTCAGCAAAGGCAAAGCAACAGAGTTATTCCCCTTCTCTGCTACACCCCGCGCCACAAAAAATAGAATCAATTCCACGACCATAGCCGCAAAAAAGGTGGGGAAGAAAATACTGGGGTAACTTTGTAAAACCCCCAACCCACCATAAACGCCTACGGCAGTTAAAACTAAACCACCCCCTAAATAGGGCAAAGCATTAGAGATCACATTCGGCCCAACCAGGGCTTTACTGCGTGCCGCTTTTGCGGTTTCTAGGAAATTACTACTATTAGCCATATTTTCTCCCAGTAACTCCAATCCGGAAAAACTTTAGATGAACAGTGTTTTCTCTATTCTACCGTGCCAATTTCGGGAGGGGAGGTGAGGAGATCCCAACCCCAACAGCACCCCTTACAGTCTACACAACTTAACAATTCTTTAAGATATTGACTTCAGATCCAGTATTTTCACGGGCAATCTTTAAGTGGGTGAATCGGATTTCCGTGAAACAACGATGGTATATACCCCGTTCAGTTTCGACAATAGAGGTAGTTGGGATTACTTTCTAGGGCAAATTGTTGGGACTATTATGTTAACTTCTGCTGCATCTCTCCAAACTCGTGGACTTGAATTATTGATGGCTTACGCCAAAAATCCGTCATTAGAGTTACGAAATCAATTAGTCCGACTAAATTTAGGGTTAGTGCGGAAAGTAGCCCATCAGATGAGGGAGCAATGCAATGAACCCTACGAAGATTTAGAACAAACAGGTTACTTAGGCTTAATTCGAGCCATTGAACGGTTTGATATTCAACAAGGTTATGCCTTTAGTTCCTTTGCCCTGCCCTATATTCGAGGAGCGATGCTGCACTACTTACGAGATAAAGCCAACACCGTGAGGATTCCTCGTCGTTGGCAAGAGTTATATTCTCGGGGGAGAAAGCAGCAGAAGCAGTTAACCGCTTGTTTAGGTCATACACCGAGCGATCACGAACTCGCACAATCATTAGGCGTTTCCCTAGAAGAATGGCGAGATTGTAAGGCCGCCGCCAAACAATGTAACCTAGTCAGTCTAGACGCTCATCTGACCGCTTCGAGTGAGTCTCCCCTCACCCTCGCCGACATTTTGCCCGATGGTGACGAGTTTTCCCGTCGTCAACAACAAGAAGATCGTATCAATATCCAAAGTGCCTTAAGTCAATTAGACCACAAAGAAAAACTCGCCATTGAATTAGTCTTTCTACAAGAATACTCCCGTCGCGAGGCCGCCCAAGCCATTGGTATTAGTCCCATGACAGTCACTCGTTATGTGAACAAAGGGATGAAACACTTAGAGTCACTGCTCACCCCTTCACAGGTGGCGTGTTAACACTCCCACCGTTAACCGAAAAAAAGGGGAAATCATTTAAGACTTCCCCTTCTTGAGTTCAGTATGAAATCGAGAACCTTAGTAACGGCTCATTCCGGGCTTGTAAACAATGAAACTCATGGTTTGGCATTGTTTAATATTGTCAAAGCCAATCACACGCACATAGCTGTTAGGATACTCTTGACGACACTCCCGCACTTCGTTGAGCACTTCTTGAGCAGAGTTCGCAGAGAACAGAGGCAGTTTCCACAGGGTCCAGTGGTGATCCGCCGGGCTGGGATCTTCTTCAAATTCCACCGCCGGGATAAAGCCTTGTTCCAGCATATACTCGATCTGCTTGGCCACTTGCTGATCGGTCAAAGGAGGTAAATAAGACAGAGTTTCGTAACGTTTCTCTTTAGGTAATGTCTTCATGGGTTTCTCTTCCTCGTGGATGGTAATAATTAATCAGTAGAGCTAGGCTCATCTTGTAGCGGAGGACTACCCCCCTCTAACTCAGTCATGGACTCTAAAGAAGGGATCTCAGTCAAGGGTTGAGAACGAGTTAAGCGCTCCAAGACTTGGCGACGATACTCAGCATTAGACTGTTGAATGCCGATTTGCACCATCTCCGGTAAAAATTCTAGAACCGCCTCAGCAATCGTCTCTCGTACAGTGAGAATCCTCAGAACCAGATCCTTATGTTCCAACATCAAGCCTTCTAGATAGATTTCACCATCCTGCATTTTGCCCGCAGAATACTGACCTAACCAAAGGGCTTGGGTGGGGTTCGTTTCCGATAACTGATCAACAATCGTCCGTACTGCCTGATAAGTTAAATAACTTTGCAGAACTTTCGCGGTGTCTTTGGCAATTTGCTTTGGATTCATGCTGCATAAGCTGTCCCAACCCGACTGATTTTAAAGTCAAGCAAAAAGGAGAAAAGTAACTCTAGGTACTTTTTCCTTTTTACTTGTCCTTCCCTCTTAGAGGGTGTCCATTGCCTCGAACTCGAATTTGATTTCTTTCCAGAGTTCGCAAGCGGCTTTCAGTTCAGGGCTCCAACGGCAAGCTTCACGGATGACATCGTTGCCTTCCCGTGCCAAGCTACGACCTTCGTTCCGAGCTTGGACACAAGCTTCGAGAGCCACACGGTTAGCGGTTGCACCAGGCGCGTTCCCCCAGGGGTGTCCCAGAGTACCACCACCGAACTGTAAGCAGGAATCATCGCCGAAGATTTCCACTAGGGCGGGCATATGCCAGACGTGAATCCCACCGGATGCTACAGGCATCACTCCAGGCATGGAAGCCCAGTCTTGGGTGAAGAAAATACCGCGAGAACGATCTTCTTCTACATAGTCTTCGCGCATCAGGTCAACGAAGCCCATCGTAATGCCCCGTTCCCCTTCTAATTTACCCACAACGGTTCCAGAGTGCAGGTGATCTCCACCGGACATCCGTAAGCACTTGGCGAGAACGCGGAAGTGAATCCCGTGATTCCGTTGACGGTCAATTACGGCGTGCATCGCACGGTGGATGTGGAGCAGAACGCCATTGTCCCGACACCAGCGCGCTAAGGTGGTGTTAGCGGTGAAACCTCCAGTGAGGAAGTCGTGCATGATGATGGGGGTACCGATTTCTTTAGCGAATTCTGCCCGTTTGAGCATTTCTTCGCAGGTGGCGGCGGTAACGTTCAGGTAGTGACCTTTAATTTCGTTGGTTTCGGCTTGGGCTTTTTCGATGGCTTCTTGAACGAAGAGGAAGCGATCGCGCCAACGCATGAAGGGCTGAGAGTTGATGTTCTCGTCATCTTTGGTGAAGTCCAGACCACCGCGTAAACACTCATAAACGGCGCGTCCGTAGTTCTTCGCAGACAGACCCAGTTTGGGCTTAATGGTACACCCTAATAAAGGACGACCATATTTATTGAGTTTGTCCCGTTCCACCACAATCCCGTGAGGAGGGCCTTGGAAGGTTTTCAGCAGGGCAACGGGAATCCGTAAGTCTTCCAAACGCAGCGCACGCAGCGCTTTAAACCCAAACACGTTCCCCACCAAAGAGGTCAAAATGTTGGTGACAGATCCTTCTTCAAACAGATCCAAAGGATAAGCCACGAAACAGAAATATTGGTTGTCTTCACCGGGTACGGCTTCGACTTCATAACAACGACCTTTATAACGGTCTAAGTCGGTCAGACCATCAGTCCAAACCGTTGTCCATGTCCCGGTAGAAGATTCTGCGGCTACCGCAGCACCTGCTTCTTCGGGGGGAACACCCGGTTGGGGTGTCATCCGAAAGCAGGCCAGAAGATCTGTATCCTTGGGCGTGTAATCCGGGGTGTAATAGGTCAGGCGGTAGTCTTGGACACCAGCCTTAAACCCAGGAGCAGATTTCGCTTGTACCATATTCCTCGATTCCTCCTTCAACTTTGAGGCGTATTCCTTACTCTTAGCTTTTGCATTTGAATGCAATTTATCTGTTAGGGAGAAGCGACCACGACGGAAAGTCGGTCTACATTACTCGGACTCAACGGGAGAAAACACCATACCCCTTGGCTACCCAAGTTGTGCCAACAATTCGGGTAACTGGACAATTTTGCTGTTTCACCCTAAGCCTGAAGAATGCCTAAGACGGATAGCCCACTTCTTCTTAACTGTGAAGTCAAATTTAATGTCAACGATTTGCTTCTGATAGACTTCAGCTTACCATGAACTTTGGTTTTTTTTAATAAATATTTTTAACTTGTGGCTTTTTTTTCAATATTTCTTTCTTCTAAGTAATATTAAATAAATTAATGATTGGTAAATAGGTGTAAAAAAACATAAAGTTCCAAGATCCTCATTGGGAGAACCTTGATAGATGATGTGCTATTTAAAACTTTTTAGATGTCCTTCAAAAAAATTCTCAGGGATCAAGGCAATTGAAGTTGTTTTTGACTCAAAAACCGAGTCAAAACCATTACTTATGTTTTGCCTTGTATTTGCGGGTTAGGCAATTTTTAAGCTCCTTTCGCTAATCACCGTTAAAAGTTTTTCTTGAATTTTTATTTTTTTTACCTGAGTACATACTCTCACAAACGGTAAAAAAAATGAACCTGATTTACGAATTGTTGCAGACTGGGCGATGAGCGATAAAGCTAGCTCAACAGATTCAAACAAGAGTCTGTTTTGTAAACTCCAATCTACGGGAAACTGGAGGAAGGTTTAACTCATTTTTCCTCACTATTGCGCTGATTTAAACTGTGACCTTGGGGGAATAAGGTCAGTAATAATTGATTGACATAAACCTTGCCAAATACTGGGGTACCCGGAGGTTTGAGGGACTCTTCTGAATCCTGCAAGAATTCGCTGGCTTCGGGATTAGGAGCAGTGGTTTGGAGTTCTCCCTCTGTCCATGGGGAGGGTTCTTCGGATGGGGAGTCTTCTGACCATAAATCCTCGGTTAAAGAACTAGACTCAGCCGCGCTAGACTCTACAGGACTAGGCTCCAAAGCTGGGGTTTCTGCAATAACCACTTGTCGAGAAGGATCCCCGATTAAAGATCCGGCAGGAATGACTTGTAGCTTAGGAACATTGGCGTTATAAATAGTGGTTGCTCCCCCAACACAAGTATTAGCTCCGATTTTGCACTGTCCGATGATTAAAACCCCAGGTCCCAAACTTACCCCGGCTTCTAATTCAATGATGCCTTGATAGGCATTGAGAATAACACCCATACCAATACAAGCCCCGGCTGCAATGATAATCCGACTCTGGGGTGCAGCTTGCAGGATAACTCCGGGAGCGATCGCAGCACTGGGATGAATGGTTACATCACCGTTGATTCGCACAGTGGGCGTATCAACCAGTTGCAAAGGTTGCAAAGGCATGGTTCAAGGGGGCAGGATAAACAAGATCAGAGAAAATTCACTCTTATCAAGGGTCAAGTTGGGGGGGAGATCAGACTTGAATCTTCTTCCCCTCCAGTGGGCTGACCATGAAAGCACCTTATGGACGTTGAATGACCTCTTCAACAACCCGACGCTTGGCTTGGGTATCAATCCCCAACAACCGAACATATTCCCCTTGGTGTTCGGCTAAACAGCCTTCTAAGTGGGCTAAGACTTCCGGTTCATAGGAGGAGTTAATGGGGGAGCAGGACTGCCAAGATTTCACCCGATAGCGGCGTTTATCCGCGTGTTCGGTTCCCACTTGATAGCCTTGGCGCAGGATAGAGCGCACCATGTCCACCACTTCAGGGCTTAATTTCCCTTGAACTTTCCCATTACCGTTACTGGCGGGGGCGGGGGCTTCTACGGCACTGCTAGCGGTGGCGGTGCGAGAGGTGGCGGCCGGGGCGGGGGCGGCTTCTGCGGGACGTTGGATGATGGTTTGTGTCACCCGACGTTTGGCATTAGAATCCACGCCAATCAACCGGACATATTCCCCGTTATGTTCAGCTAAACGGCTTTTCAGTTCGGCTAAAACTTGAGCTTCGGTGTTACCGTTAATCCCTTCACAGGTTAGCCAAGATTTAGAGCGGTAACGGCGTTTGTCGGCGTGTTCGGCGCTGATGCTGTAGCCTTGACGGAGCAGGGAGCGCACTTGCTCGATGGTTTCGGGGCTTAAGTGCCCACTGCCGTTGCCGTTCCCGTTGCCGTTGCCATTATACGCAGGACTAGCTCCATTACTAGAGCTAGTAAAACTGCTAGAGGGGGTGCTGGGGGCGCTATCGTCGGGGCGCTGGATGATCATTTCCAGAACGCGACGCTTGGCACTGGCATCAATCCCAATCAGGCGGACATATTCCCCTTGATGATCGGCTAAACAGGCGGCTAATTCCTGTAATGCCCCGGCTTCGTGGGTGGCTTGAATTTGGGGGCAGGTGAGCCAAGATTTGGAGCGATAACGGCGTTTGTCGGCGTGTTCGGTGCCGATTTTGTAGCCTTGACGCAAGAGAGCGCGCACTTGTTCGACCACTTCAGGACTCAGACCGCCGGAACTACTGCCACTATTGCCACTGGAAGCTTTAGCGCGGACAACTTTCCCGGGGCGAGTCCGTTGGGGGGTGGCGATACCATCAGGCCGTTGAATAATGGCTTCGAGGACGCGGCGTTTGGCGTTGGTATCAATGCCAATTAAGCGCACATACTCGCCGCTATATTCGGCTAAGATGTTTTCGATTTGTGCGAGAACTTGGTCTTCGCGGTGTCCTTCGACTGCTCCACAAGTGAGCCAAGATTTGGAACGGTAACGACGCTGATCGGCGTGTTCTAGTCCAATGCCATAACCTTGTCTAAGGAGAGATCGCACTTGATCAACTGTTTCTGTCTTCAAACTCATACTTCCTACCAATGTTTGATAATCAACTTGATAATCAACCTCGGCCGTTTGGCCATTCCCCGGACTTAACTGGCTCACCCCATTACCGTGGGTTGAGCCACAAGAGGGATCTTCTGTACTACAATATTCCGGATGGAATCCCTTTTCGATGCCCATTACATGACGAGCAAAGGTTTTGTCTTGCTCTTCCACATCCGGCAGCCGATCCGCTTGTTGCTGATTAGTGATCACAGACCCAGACGGAACATATTTCCCCGGTGCAATCTCGACATCTTGAATTAAGGTGTGCATCATCACGATACAACCGTGGCCGATGCGAGCGTTAAACACAGTGGAGCGGAAGCCAATAAAGCAATCATTGCCCACATAAGCCGGGCCATGAATCAACGCCATGTGGGTGACATAGGTGTTGTTCCCAATCCAAGCGGAGTAAATTTGTCCATCATCTCCAATGATTCGACCCCGCTCTAACCCATGAATCACAACCCCGTCTTGAATCCTTACGTTTTCCCCGATGTAAAAAGGAAAACCTTCATCGGCTCGGATGGATGTGCCGGGGGAAATTCGCGCATTTGCACCGACGCGCACATCTCCAATGATGTTGGCGAACGAGTGGATTTGAGCAGTTTTGTTGATTTGGGGTTCGGCTAAACCCGGAGTTGGAGGAGCCGCTGTTCTGCGGACTGCCATGACTCTATCCCTCCCAAAATTAAGGGCAATTTGTGCGGTTTGGATGGGGGTTGGGGTCAGGTTTTGAGCGTTCTAGTTTCTCAGGTTCAACCCCACTCACCCCTTGCAAGGATCGCACTTCCGGTGGCCTGGACCGCCTCAACTTGAGCTTTAGGCGTTGCTCGGGTCAAGAGGATAGGGTCTTGGGCTGGTGCGAGCTTGCGGTGAACTACCCCACCTACAAGGGGATGGGGCTTCCCAACTTAACGGCAACGGCCTTTACGGATGACTTGCGCCCCCGATGATGGTCTTACATTGCCTCCCGTTAGGCAGTAACGCTAGTTCCTAACGCTAATCGTCTTAAAATTCGGCAAGTCAAAAGGTGTCATTGAACATATTTTTTGAGACTTGACGCGAATGAGAAGCCCCTCATTTCCCTAGGGATCACTGCCTAGCGATAACGGTATTCGTCTTTTTTGCTATACAGCAAACCATTACTCACGGATACCGTGTCGATAATGCCCACAATGATTGCATCGACGGGACGGACATCAGGGCCTTCGGGATGGGGTGCGATCGCCCGACGACTGACTAACACCCACTCATCCAAGCCCGCTCCCACTGGATCACTTGCCACTTCGTAGCGAGGCAACAGTTCCCCCTCTCGATCAACAAATTGAACCAGTAACAGCTTAACCCCCGTCATAGTCGGAAGTTTTTGCGTGCTGACCACCGTGCCACAAACCTTTGCAATCTGCATTATGGTATTTCTTATCGCCTTATCGTCTTAAAGCACTAGGGTTTACGCTTTCCCGGAACTGTTCCACCGCCTCGGTGTAACGAATGGGTAGGACATATTCCAGATTTTCATGGGGACGTGCAATGATATGAGTCGAAAGCACTTGTCCACCGTTCACCCGTTTAACGTTTTCAATGCCCGCAGAGACGGACGCTTGAACTTCAGAGACATCCCCCCGCACAATCACGGTGACACGACCTGAACCGATTTTTTCATACCCCACTAAGGTTACACGGGCCGCCTTTACCATCGCGTCCGCCGCTTCTACAACGGCCGGAAAACCTAAAGTTTCAACCATTCCAACAGCAATTGACATGAGTTTATACTCCTATTTAAATAATCGAAAGGGATGTTCTTAAAGCCCCTCGAACCCGCTCACTCAACTGGCGAATTCGCGCCCTTATTCAGCACAGGCTAATAAGTCCGGAACTGTTCCACCTCTTCGGTGTAACGAATAGGTAGGACATATTCTAGGTTTTCATGGGGACGTGCAATGATATGAGTCGAAAGGACTTCACCACCATTGACGCGACGAGCTGACTCGATTCCCGCAGAAACAGAAGCCTGCACTTCAGAAACATCCCCCCGCACAATCACGGTGACACGACCTGACCCGATTTTTTCATAACCCACTAAAGTTACACGAGCGGCCTTGACCATTGCGTCGGCAGCCTCCACTACAGCCGGGAAACCCAACGTTTCAATCATTCCTACAGCAATTGGCATATCTTAAAACTCCTCTGGGGCAAGCAATCACAAAATAAAAAGGACAATCCATGAATGAACTAAACTGAATGGATCTGAGCTTTAGCGAATTCAGGATCCAAAATTCTGGGCAACTTCACCCACATAACCAGCTTACATGAGCAGGGGACACAAACTGACTGAATTGGTTCACCCAGTTTCAGATTGACTCAGTTTTGGATTGACTCAGTTTGAGTGTCATTCCTTGGGTTAATTCTTAATGAATTCACCACCCACCCCCAGCCTGAACAGTTAGTCATAAACAGTCTGCATCACTAATCGCAACCTTCCCCAATCTGGGTCAGTCCAACATGGGGCAGTCCAACATGGGTCAGTCCAATTTTGGGCAATGAATTTTGAGACTAGGACTTGAAGCACGGGGGGGGTTAATTTTTAACCTAGAGACAAGCATAGGAAACCGTTGTACCTTTGACAATATAAATCTTTATGATATTTTTAAATGACACCGTTAACAAAAATTAATAAGTCAAGAGAAAAGCGTTGTCCCAAGGGGCGACAGTTCTTTCCCGAGGGGGATTTCCCTTGCCTTGACTGTGTTTTATAATTTCTTCACCTCAAAAGCCGTCGGGTCAATTTTCGGCGAGTCAAAGGCTAAAGCTCAGAAGGGTTAGAAGGCGGTCGGGAGCGATTTTTGAGGGGGGTAGACAAGGTGGAACTCCTGTTAGGAGTTGCTTGAAGGCTGAAGGGAAGTGTAGGCAGAATGGTCTTCAAGGCTGGGTATAGTGTTTAACCGCTTGCGTCTCATCTTAACTAGCTGATCTTAACTTGCTGATCTCTACTCATTTGTCAATGAGTAATTGCTCACAAAAACGTTAAAAAATATCTCGAATTCTATATTCTATCCGTCTCAAAAGTCTTAGAGGTCGCCTAGCAGTTAACGAGGGACTGGGTGAATAGACTAAAGATCCAAAGTATGCTATGCAGTTTGAAGGGCATCCCTAGGTCAATAGGTTTTTTTTGTGTTTTTTGTGATTTTGTTATTTTCCGTTTAGCTAATTTATGGCTTTTAGTTCTTGTATTTGCCCTCATCTTCTATGACAAACTTCTTTCTAGAAACGAGTTGGTTTATTCCGGTTTATGGACTTATTGGTGCGGTTTTAACCCTACCTTGGTCTATGGGGGTTATTCGCCAAACAGGACCGCGACCTGCGGCTTACTTTAACCTCCTGATGAGCTTTGCCGCTTTTTTGCATGGCTCAATTGCCTTTCAATCGATTTGGGGAAATCCGCCCCAGCAATTAATTTTAAATTGGTTACAGGTAGCGGATTTAAACTTAACCTTAGCGGTGGAAATTTCCCCGGTGAGTTTAGGGGCGTTAGAAGTGGTGACGGTGATTAGTTTACTCACTCAAATCTACGCCCTAGGCTATATGGAAAAGGACTGGTCTTTAGCCCGTTTTTATGGGCTGATGGGGTTCTTTGAAGCAGCATTAGGGGGAATTACCATTAGTGATTCTTTACTCTTAAGTTACGGACTATTGGAGGGCTTAACGCTCTCGACCTATTTATTAGTGGGGTTTTGGTATGCTCAACCCTTAGTAGTGACAGCCGCCCGGGATGCCTTCCTGACCAAACGGGTGGGGGATATCATGCTGTTAATGGGTGTGGTGGCTCTATCGAGTTATGGGGAAGGGTTGGACTTTAGTGATTTAGAAAGCTGGGCTGAAACGGCTCCGGTTGCCCCTTTAACAGCCACCTTATTAGGATTAGCCTTAATTGCTGGACCAACAGGGAAATGCGCTCAGTTCCCCCTGAATCTGTGGTTAGATGAGGCGATGGAAGGGCCGAATCCGGCGGGGATTATGCGCAACTCTATTGTGGTGAGTGCGGGGGCCTATGTGTTGGTCAAGTTGCAACCTGTTTTTACCTTATCGCCCATTGCTTCGGATGTGTTGATTTTGATTGGGACAGTGACGGCGATTGGAGCTTCTTGGATGGCGATCGCACAAATTGACATCAAGCGCACTCTATCCCACTCTACCAGCGTCTATCTGGGGTTAGTCTTTATTGCCGTGGGACTGGGACAAGTGGATATCGCCTTTATCTTACTCTGTACTCATGCGATCGCCAAAGCTCTACTATTCATGAGCATTGGTTCCATTATCCTCAACACCAGCAACCAAAACATCACCGAAATGGGCGGTTTATGGGCGAAAATGCCCGCCACCACCAGCGCCTTTGTAGTCGGTTCCGCCGGATTAATTGGTTTACTCCCCTTGGGAATGTTTTGGACCCTCCAACGCTGGTTAAATGGCTCCTTACACATCCCCCTCTGGTTAATGCTCATCCTCTTATTCGTCAATCTGTTGAGTGCCATTAACCTCACCCGAGTATTCCGTTTAGTCTTCTTAGGCTCCACCCAACCCAAAACCCGACGCGCCCCCGAGGCCCCTTGGGCGATGGCCTTTCCTATGGTGACATTAACCATTCTCACCTTACTCGTCCCCATCGTCCCCATTCGCTGGCCCTTTTGGCTGAGTCTCACAGCCCCCCTCAGTGAACCGGATAGTCCTTGGTTGCCCTTTGCCCTTCCCCTACTCATGGCCTCGGGTGTTTTGGGCTGTGTGATTGGCTTCACCCTACCCCTAAATCGGTCTTGGGCAAGGTCTAGTCGGGTCTATATCCGCTTTTTTCAAGACCTCTTCGCCTATGATTTCTACATTGCCAAAATCTATGATTTAACGGTGGTCTGGGCGGTTGCTACCCTTTCTCAACTCACGGATTGGGTCGATCGGTATATTGTCGATGGAGCCGTTAATTTAGTGGGATTCGCCACCTTTTTCAGTGGCAATACCTTGAAATACAACATTTCCGGTCAATCCCAATTCTATGTTCTGACCATTTTATTGGGGGTTGCCGTCTTGTTGTGGCTCACCTTTAGCGGTCAATGGTCGTTTATCTTAAACTATTGGTCTTCGATTCTGAGTCAATTGTATTAGGGAACGGGGAACGGGGAACGGGGAGCAGGGGAGCAGGGGAGCGGGGGAGCAGGGGGGCAGGGGAGCAGGGGAATAGCTAAAACTCTTGACTATTCGCGACACCCGATTCCCTAGGGCGCAAGCATTGCGCCCCTACACCGATTCCCGATTCCCGATTCCCGATTCCCGACTCCCGACTCCCGACTCCCGACTCCCGACTCCCGACTCCCGATTCCCTGTTCCCTGTTCCCTATTCTCCGACTCCCTCTATTTGTTGCTTCTCCGAAAAAAACCATGCTCAGTGCTTTTATTCTGCTTCCAGTCTTGGGTGCTATTCTAATTAGTCTGATTCCCAATACCAACCCCAATCAAAATCGACCCCGAATCATTGCCCTCTTTTTTGGGGGAGCAATCTTGCTGTGGAATGTGATTCTGGGGTTTCAGTTTGACCCCAGTCAAACAACCATGCAGTTTACAGAATATATCCCTTGGATTAGTTGGTTAGGGTTTAACTATCATCTGGGTTTAGATGGCCTGTCCTTACCCCTATTGTTTTTAAATAGCTTTTTAACCGTTGTTGCCATTTACAGCAGCAACGTCAATATTCAACGCCCCCGTTTTTACTACGCCCTGATTTTGTTATTAAGCACTGGGGTAGCCGGGGCCTTTTTAGCCCAAGACCTGTTACTGTTTTTCCTGTTCTATGAACTGGAAATTATCCCCCTTTACTTCCTGATTGCCATTTGGGGGGGCGGCCGTCGAACTTATGCGGCGATGAAGTTCTTAATCTATACGGCCGTATCAGGGATTTTAGTCTTGGCAGCCTTCTTAGGCTTAGTTTGGTTTAGTGGTGCCAGTACCTTTGACTATGAACCTTTACGGGAGCAGGTGATTCCTTTGGGGATTCAACTATGGTTATTAGGGGCTTTGTTAGTGGGATTATTGATCAAAATCCCCATTTTCCCCTTCCATACTTGGCTGCCTGATGCCCACGTAGAGGCTTCTACTCCGGTTTCGGTTCTTTTGGCGGGGGTGTTGTTGAAGTTGGGAACTTATGGTTTATTGCGCTTTGGGGTGGGGTTGTTCTTCGACGCTTGGATTACCCTTGCTCCTTGGTTAGCCACCTTAGCGGCGATTAGTGCTTTGTATGGGGCCTTGGCGGCGATCGCACAACAAGATATGAAAAAGGTGGTCGCCTACTCCTCCATTGCTCACATGGCCTACGTTCTCTTAGCGGCCAGCGCCTCTACCCCCCTCGCCCTAACAGCCGCCATGTGTCAGATGATTAGTCATGCTTTAATCTCTGCCCTCTTGTTCCTCTTAGTGGGGGTGGTGTATAAAAAAACCGGCACCCGAGATGTGAATGTGTTACGGGGGCTGTTGAATCCCGAGAAAGGCCTCCCCATTACAGGGAGTTTAATGATTTTAGGTGTGATGGCCAGTGCTGGGATTCCGGGGATGGTGGGTTTTATCGCCGAATTTCTGGTTTTCCGGGCGGCTTTCCCCATTTTCACATGGCAAACCTTAGTTTGTTTAGTGGGAACAGGACTGACGGCTGTTTACTTCCTGCTCATGATTAATAAAGTCTTTTTCGGGCGTTTAACTGAGTCCTTAAGTCAACTGCCTCAAGTGGACTGGGGCGATCGCATTCCCGCCATGATTCTCGCCTTATTTATTGTTATTTTGGGATTACAACCCAGTTGGATGGTGCGCTGGAGTGAAACCGATGCTACAGCCCTCGTCGTGAGTCCAAGTTTACTCAGTCAAGTCGCCCAAGCCAAAGATCACGCCTTACCCCTCCCCCCAGGCATCCTGGGGGAGGATCTCTCCCTCTTGCCTTAACCTGACTTCCCCTTGAAACCAGTCCCTTCAAGACCCCATTCCCAGCCTCTCATCTTGATTTGCCCCCCTAAAGAACACTATGGTAAACACTCCCACCAAATCCCTTGAACGGCACCCCCTCATTGACTACATCCAACGATTAGAACGAGGAGAAGCCCTCTTACAAGACTCTCCCCAAAACGTCACCGAAGTAGTCGGCATCCTCAAAAGTTACGGCGTAGTCTTGGATGCCTACTCCCGTAACCTGATCTACACCTCACAACATCAGTTTCTCGTCCTCTTTCCCTTCTTTAAATACTTTAACGGCGATGTCTCCCCCTCCCGTCTGGTCAAACATTGGTGGCATGACCGGATTAACTTTGAATATGCCGAATACTGCATGAAAGCCATGTTCTGGCACGGGGGGGGCGCGCTGGATGAATACCTAGACACCCCAGAATTTAGACAACGGGCTAAACAAGCCATTCAAGCCCGTTGGCAGGGTAATCCCTTCCTGTTAACCCTGAATAAAATTTTCCCTGAATTCCTGCCCGAACAAGTGCGGGTCATGGCTTACTACAGCGCCCTAGGTCAGTTTTGGCGCGTGATGAGTGATATTTTTATCGAGTTGAGCGATCGCTACGATCACGGCGAAATCCAACATATTCCCCAAGTCGTGCAGCATATCCTGGATGGTTTAGTCGCCGATGCCAGCCGCCCCATCACCTACCAAGTGGAAATCCGAGGCCAAACCTACCCCATTATCCCCCCCGAAGTTGGCCTAACCTTCCTCATGGACACCGCCGTTCCCTACGTTGAGGCCGTCTTCTTCCGAGGAACCCCCTTCCCTGGCACCATTTCCTACAACGCCCAAGCCTACCAAATCCCCGGCGACCAAGCCAGTTTCACCTACGGCGCACTCTACGCGGATCCCCTCCCCGTTGGCGGTTCCGGCATTCCTCCCACGTTGTTAATGCAAGATATGCGCCACTACCTCCCTGACTATCTGCACCAAATTTATCAAACCACCCAACGGCAAGAAGATGATTTATTAGTGCAGATTTGCGCCACCTTTCAAAAGTCCATGTTTTGCGTCACCACCGCCGCCATTACCGGGTTAGCCCCCCATCCCCTAAACACCACCGACCCAGCCGAAAAAGCAGCTAACCGGGAATATTTAGTCGGGTGGATGAATCGCTTTATTACCTCTCGGGTAGAAGCCATTAATCGATAAACTTTCAAGTCTTGGAATTCACTTGGGGCGTGCTGAATAACTCTACTCGTGGGGCTAGAGAACAGGAAACGGGAAGGGGAGTCGAAAAAAGGTAAACTTTTTTGATGATTTAGGGCTTGCTGTTCACTTCGTGACGCTCCGCGAACGCGTTCGCGTTCGCGTTCGCGAAGCGTTGCGTAGCAAAGCGTTGCGTAGCAATATAACTCTACTCTGGGTGGAAAACAGGGAACGGGGAACAGGGAACAGGGGAAATTCAGGTTTTTGCCCTCAAGTCTATTTAATTTGGTATAAACCGCTAAAAGTCCTACTAACAGTGATTAGAGGGATATTCAGCAGACCCTATTTATTCCCCCGAAAACCCCTCAAACCAACCCAGAACGCAACGCAATCACCGCCGCCTGTACCCGATCATCCACCGAAAGCTTATTCATCAACCCTCGGACATGAGTTTTAATCGTATTAGGACTTAAATAAAGAATCTCCGCAATCTCATTATTGCTCTTCCCCTCCACAATCCACTTCAACACCTCCATCTCCCGTTCCGATAACGTATGCAGTGCCTCCCGCTTCTCCATAGACGTGGGTGAGTGGAGATTATTCATCACCAAACGGGCAACTTGTGGATCCAAATAAGATCCCCCCTCCTTGGCCGCTTGAATCGCCGTCACCAAGCGCTCAATATTCGCCCCCTTAATACAATACCCATCCGCCCCACTCGACAAAGCAGCCACCACTTCCCGTTGTAGTCGATGAGACTTTAACATTACCACCCCCATAGTGGGAAACTTTTCCTTAATCTGTTTAGTTGCCGAAATCCCATCCAAACGCGGTAAACCAATGTCCATCACCACCACATCTGGTTTCAGGGTTTCCGCCGCCTCTATCGCTAAATAACCATCCTCCGCCTGCCCCACTATCTCGAAATCAGAGACGGTACTCAGGGTTTGTTCTAAGCCCAATTGCATCATCGGCTCATCTTCAACAATCAGAATCCGGAGTTTTCCTTGGGAAACAGTGTCAGACATGGGAGCGAGTTAAAATCAGAGAAAATCAATAAGGATCACCCGGTTGTCGAACGGAATCAACTACTCCTCATTGTACCAAGCCCCGCCCCCTCCTCCGAAACCCACCCGCCTTGAGTCGGGAGACTGTACAGGAAGGGGCTTGATCCCCAAAAATATCCTCGTCGTTTAGCTAAAATATATGTCCTTACTGTGGAGCGTCAATCTAATTCTAGGGGAGCAACAAGGTGGGGAGACTCTACAGGGGGCTGGGATACCTGACATTGATTCCGTAGCCCCATTAGGGCGATCACAAAGCCCACCAAAATCCCAATCCCCAACAGCCAAGCGTGGGTAGCATCAAGGGAGAGAAGCAGGCGGCGATCGCTGCCATAAATTTGGATCGACCAGCCTTCAGAACTAACGGGATATTGGAGTTTCTGCATTTATCCCTCCAGACAAACATCTGTAGCGGGCCCGTCAGCCAGATAACACAGGGCGCGGAAGCGCAAGGCGATCAACTCTTCATAAAGAGGATTGAGCTTACACAAGGGAGGAATCACCAACAGCGTCCGCCCTTGCCAAACAATCTTCCGGGCAAAGGGACATTGATCGGGAATCCAGCGACAGATTGATTGGGCAATCGCCGCATTGCGGATTTCAAACCGATTGAGCCAGTAGCGCAGAGGGGAGAGGACATCAACCGATAACTCACGAGGCTGATTCACGGATTGGGGGGATTGAGTGGTTTTGAGGTTGTTTATAAAAGTCATAGAACTTATTTCCTTTGGGTGGCTTGTTTTTAGCTTATAAATAAAACAGGCTGATGTAAACAGGAAAACAATATAACTTTTATCTATTATTGATAAGTGCAACTTAAGCTTTAGCCCACAGTAGACAGGAGCAAGAGGGCGAAAAATTTTTCGCCCTCACTGCCCTAGGGTAGGGCTTGCTGAATAACTCTGCTCGTGGGGCTAGGGAACAGGGAACAGGGGGAATCGCAAAAAGGCAAGCCTTTTTGATTATTTATTCCTAAAACCTTGCAGTTTCTCGCTCTTAAAACAGCTAAAAGTCCTAGTAACACTGCTTAGAGGGATATTCAGCAGACCCTAGGGTAGGGCTTGCTGAATAGAACCAGACGCTAGCGAATAGAGACTTCCGGCTGTCTTTGCTATTCCCCCCTTCCCAAGGGGGGCTAGGGGGGATAATCACCTCAAAGAGACTTCCGGCTGTCTTTGCTATTCCCCCCTTCCCAAGGGGGGCTAGGGGGGATAATCCCTCAAACAGCCACAGCTTCCACCTTCACCGACGAGAGAATAGCCTTCGCCGCCTGTCGCCCGGAAATCGTTGCCCCCTCCATACTGTCGATATAATCCTGTTGGGTATAACTACCCGCCAAAAAGAAATTAGCAATCGGCGTTTTTTGACTAGGACGGAATGGATCCATCCCCGGTGCTTCCCGATAAAGGGATTGAGCCAACTTCACCACACTATACCAAGTCATATTCAAATCCCGCGCCGAAGGGAACAACTCCCGCACTTGGGCTAAAACGTGCTGGGCAATTTCATCATTAGGCTTTTTAATAAATGGATCACCGGGCGTTAATACTAACTGCAATAAAGACCCCTCACCGGGCTTATAATAATCCGCCGGACTGGTTAAGGCTAAATCCGCAAAACAGGAAAAATCTGCATCCGCCGTATAGAGTAAATTATCAAGGCCTACCGCTTTTTCTAACTGTTTGCGTTTCGCCTCATCCTGCATCTCTGTCACCCAGCCATCAAAGCGCAACTGTACCGTCGCCACGGGAACCGCTTCTAACTTATAAATATTGTCAAACTCCGGCCACTTGCGCCAACCTTCCGGCAACAGGCGCTGAATCCCCGGCACATCACAGGCCGCCACATAAACATCCGCCGTGATTTTGCTTTCACTTTCCCCGTCAGCCACCACTAAGCCCGTTACCTGCTCATTTTCATACAACACCTCACGCACACGACGACGGGTGTAGATTTTTGTCCCCCGCGCTTCCAGATAGTCCACAATGGGCTTATGGAGATATTCGGCTGGGGAGCCTTCCAACATTCGCAACACCGAGGCCTCAGTTTTAGCGGCGAAAAACTGGAAAATCGTCAACATACAACGGGCGGAAATGTTCTCTGTGTCAATGAAGCCCAAAGCATAGGCGATGGGGTTCCACATCCGCTTTAAGCTGCTATTGTTGCCCCCATGTTGACGAAACCAATCGGCGAAACTAATGGAGTCGAGATCCCGAATTTGTCTCATTGCTCCTTCAAAGTCGATTAAACCGCGCACAATGGGGCTAGTGCCGAGGGCGAGGGAATTAGAAAGTTTATCGAGGGTATTGAGTTGTGAGGTGGTGAAAAAGGCTTTCAGGCCATTAAACGGGGCTCCGGTGATGAAGCGAAAGTCTAATTCTCCGATACGTCCTCCGGTGTTGATGAAGGTATGGGTATGTTCTTTAAGTCGTAAGTTATCAAGGGCGCCGACTTTCTCCATTAACCCGAACAGGTTATAGTAGCAACCGAAAAAGACGTGTAATCCCATCTCTACATGGTTGCCATCGCCATCTACCCAACTCCCCACTTTCCCCCCCAGAAAAGGGCGAGACTCAAAAATTTCTACCTCACAGCCTGCATCCACGAGATCCACTGCCGTCGCCATGCCTGCTAGTCCTGCACCAACAATTGCAACCCGCATTCCTCTTTCCTTTTACGTTTCGTTACATTAACTAATCTACTCTAGATTGATCGCCTTTGTGCTAAATAGTGAGAGATCGGAGGTTGGTCGTTGATCATTCATAATTAATGATTTAATCTAGGTTGGTGGGGGGAACTCATGAATTGCCGCCATGGTATAACTTAAATCGCTCAATAAATTACAAGTTACCTATTCCCCAATCTAATCGCCTATGACTTCACTCGTTCCCTTGACCTTTATTGACCTTTTCGCAGGAATTGGCGGAATGCGTCTAGGGTTTGAGTCTCAGGGTGTCCAATGTGTTTTTTCCTCGGAATGGGATGCCTTCGCTCAACAAACCTATCAGGCCAATTTCGGCGAAATTCCTCAAGGGGATATTACCCAAATCAGACCGGAGGATATCCCAGATCATGATATTTTGTTGGCGGGGTTTCCTTGTCAAGCTTTTAGCATTTGTGGTGAGCAAAAAGGGTTTTTGGATACCCGGGGGACGTTGTTTTTTAATATTGAAGAAATTTTGCAGGTCAAGCAACCTGCTGCTTTTTTGTTAGAAAATGTCAAGAATTTAAAGTCTCATGATCAGGGTAGAACGTTTAAAACGATTCTCAGGCATTTAGAAAATTTGGGCTATTTCCTCCATCATAGGGTTTTAAATTCTCTAGATTTTGGCGTTCCCCAAAAGCGAGAACGGACGTTTATTGTGGGGTTTAAAGAAAACTTACAATTTTCCTTTCCCAAACCTCTAGGTAGCCGTCCCCAACTTGAGGATATTTTAGAACCGGATAGCCAAGTTGATCCTCAATATTTTTTGTCGGAATCGATTAAACAAAAACGACTGGCAAAGGTTAAACCTAATTATCCGATTCCTTCCATTTGGCATGAAAATAAAAGCGGGAATATTTCGGCGTTAGAATATTCTTGTGCTTTACGTGCCGGGGCTTCTTATAATTATTTGGTGGTCAATGGGGTGAGAAGACCTACGGCGCGAGAATTGCTAAGATTACAGGGTTTTCCTGATAGTTTTAAAATTGTGGTTCCCTATTCCCAACTGAGAAAGCAAGTGGGAAATAGTGTGACGGTTCCGGTTATTCAGTCCATTGCGAGTGAAATGATTAACAGTCTGAAAATTGTTCAGACTAGGAAATTGACGCTCCCATCGCTAAAAGCGATGGATTCTCAGTTCATCGACACGCCTTACAATTACCTATCTCTTGCGAGCATTACCTAAACCGTCTAACCGTTCGGCCCAACCAATTAGCAAGCCTAGTTTAGACAATCCCAGAGGGCTTTATCTCCCTGAGCGTACTAGGATAATTACCTAGAGTTAATGTGCGCCCCACATTACTAAAAACAATCTAATTCTTGAGTTTTCTGGATTTGGGCTTACGTTAGTTTCCCTAGCTATGTTTTTCGTGGTTTTCGCTACCCACTATTTGTCTCCTTGTGCGACACTTTCGAGTTCAAGCTCCACCCCTATTTCAGGCTTACTGCAACACTCTGGGAATTCAAACCAATTCAATCCTATGCGTTTTTAGTTTTATTGTCAAACATTGGTCGGCTTTTCATCTCATCGGTAAAACCGAGAGCCTTTGCTGCGCAACGTTTCACGAACAAGCCGACATTTTAGGTAACCAACTAGACTCGACCATAACGGGCGATCGCATCAAAACCGGGATCGTCCTGTTTCCCTAACCATGCCCACAGTTGATCCCCTAGGGAAAAGTGCCACCACTCCCTAGGATGACGACGAAATCCGGCCTGAGTCATGATCCGATGGAGGAGTTGGCGGTGCTGGTGATAAGTCTGTTCGGGGGGCGTTTGGGCGCTGGCGTAATAGTCGGGGTGCGATCGCGCTGATAACTCATCAATCTCTGAACCCATATCGACTACGTTCCCCTGTGCATCTACTAAGGTAATATCTAAGGCGGCTCCAGTGCTGTGGGGGGGCGGTGTGGCTGGATCAGAACTGGGGAGCGCCCACAGTTCATAAACCACTTGCCAGAGGTCTTGTTTTTCCCCTTCAGATAACTGCGCTTCTGTGAGGCCGCGTTGTTGCAGGAGTGTTTGAAAGCTGTAGTCCACCATGAATTGCTGGACGCTAATGGGTCGAAAGGCATCAAAAATCAGGATTTTCCACTGGGGATGTTCCCCTTGTAGGGCTTGCTGGGCTTGCTCTAGGGCTTGAATCACCCCTTGGCGCAAAAAATAAGGCGATCGCCCTTGATAATCTGCCCCCAAGGCCGCGTAGGGATGGATAGGGGGCAAAACAAACACCTCGCGGGGAATGGGCGCTAGGGGTTCGTGACATTCCACAATGGGAATCTGTTGATAGGGTTTCAAGTTCACTCTTCCTTGTGGGGGGGAACGGGATCATAACCTCCGGGGTGGAAGGGATGACAGCGCGCAATCCGGCGCACCGTCAGCCATCCGCCCTTGATTGCCCCAAAACGGGCGATCGCCTCCATGCCATATTGAGAACAAGTCGGTTGGAAACGACACATCGGCGGAAAGAGGGGAGAAATTAAGGCGCGGTAGGCTCGGATTAGCCCAATTAATAGCATTTTCATGGCACATTTTTGAGAAGTCCTGCCCTTTTTAGGATAAGATATCCCCCCAAAAAACAGGAATCCAATAAAAAACAGGAGATAGAATAATGCTATCTCCTCGTTCTTGTTCTACGGGCTAGGAGGGATTCGAACCCCCGACACCGTGGTCCGTAGCCACGTGCTCTAGTCCACTGAGCTACAAGCCCTTTCGCTTTGCGCTGCTCTATGCAACGATTAATAATCATAACACAGGAATCAAGAATGGCGCAAGCGTTTTCAGAAAAAAAAGGTCTAACCCATTTAAACAGTCGCGGGGAAGCCCAAATGGTGGACGTTTCAGGCAAATCTGCCACCCGACGGCAAGCCATTGCCCAAGGAAAAATCCGCATGGCTTTAAGTACCCTAGAAGCCATTGAACAGGGGAACGCACCGAAAGGGGATGTAATCACCACGGCGAAACTGGCGGGGATTATGGCCGCGAAACAGACCGCCCAGTTAATCCCCTTGTGTCATCCCTTGCCCTTGCATAAGATTGAGGTAGAGATTGAGTGCGATCGCCATCTCCCCGGTTATCAAATCCGCGCCACCGTTGGCACCAAGGCCGAAACCGGAGTAGAAATGGAAGCCCTAACCGCCGTTTCCCTTGCCGCACTGACGCTGTACGACATGGCGAAGGCGTTAGACAAAACCATGATGATTGAGGGAATTCAGGTCATCGAGAAAACAAAAGACCAGGGGGAAACTAGCGACAAGTAATCGTTCGCCTCCCAGTATATTGACAAGTAGTGGTGCGGCTCCCGCCTCCCCCGGTTGTGGTGGTGGTTCGGGTGCGGGTGGTGCTGCTTCCCCCGTTGGTGGTTGTGGTGGTGGTTCGGGTGCGGGTGGTGCTACCTCCCCCTGTATTGTTGACGGTTCGGGTGCGGGTGGTTTGTGCCACTTGGGTTAATCCCGGATGGGTGGAGGATTCCTCTACCCCACTAGAAGGACGGAATAAGGCAGCTGAGGAGGGAAGTTGAGAACCCAGTAAGATCAGAGCGGCCAAAGACAAGACAAGGCTATTTTTGTTCATTTTTGGGTTGGGAAAGTTGAATAATCATGAGGTGATCTGGGAATATCTCTGAGGAAAATCCGAGGGATTACGGAATTTAGGTTAGCTGCATAAGCCTAGGATTTTGACCTACTGGGAGATGTTTTCCTGTACGCAAGAGAGAGCTACAAATTGAGCGGGCTTGATTCCGGATTACGGGAATCGGGGAATAGGGAACAGGGGAGCAGGGGAACAGGGGAGCAGCAATCTCCCGACTCCCGACTCCCGACTCCCGACTCCCGACTCCCGATTCCCTGTTCCCTCTCCTAAAACGTCAAACACACCCGAAAACCGACATCATATAAACTGGCTTGAGCGTTAAACTTCAGACGTGCGCCGGAACGACAGTGAACGGGGCTTTTGTTCCAGGAACCGCCTCGTACCACTCGTTTATCCTCCTCTCCCCCAGTCCTGCGCGCTTGTCCATCAGGGGGAGCCTCGTTATAGTTGGGATACCAGACATCGGCGCACCACTCCCGGACTAAACCGTGCATATCGTAAAGGCCAAAGGCGTTGGCGACGCAATAATGACCGACAACCGTAGTTTCTCGCAGGTCTGCTCCTTGGGGGCCTTGGCCGTAAGCCCCATAACTGCATATTTTGCCGCCATAGTCCCAGTCAATGCCGGAGTAGTTGGCCAGTTGGGTGGTGATGGTTTCGCCGAAACAAAAGGGGGTAGTGGTTCCGGCGCGACAAGCATACTCCCATTCGGCCTCGCTGGGTAAACGATAGTTACGTCCGGTGTGTTGGGAGAGTCGCGCACAAAATTCTAAGGCCTCCCACCAGGTAATCTGTTCCACGGGGCGATTCCGTCCTTCAAAACAGGCGGGATGGGTGACGAGGGGGCGTTCTACTTGGGGGAAGGTGGCGACGACCCGCCATTGCGCTTGGGTGATGGGGTATTTACTGAGGGCAAAGGGGGCTAAGGTGACGGAGTGTTGGGGACTTTGTACAGGAGTCCATCCGAGTTCAGTCTGGGGGGTTCCCATGAGAAAAGTTCCTGAGGGGATGGGGCTTAAAAGTAGGGCAACTTTGGCGTTTAAGGGTTCGACCCAATAGGTATGTTGTGGCGTGAGGCGATCGCAAATAGTGCCAAAAGCGTCCACTTGGACAATTTCAATCGTTTCGGTTTGTTCAGAAAATGAAGACATAATGGCGCGTTAATCTCTAGACAAAATGCCGCAACACCCTTGTTCTAGGGCTGTGAATGGGAAAATCCTAGCACTCTTTCCGCCCTAGGCCTAGTTGGGATCGGGGGAATTCATGAATTCCCCCTAGGGGGGGTCAAGGAGTTAGCACAAGCTGCAATAGGTTTTGAGTGACTTGGATTAACCCTAAACGCCCTTGACTCAACGGGGGGGTGTGCTGTTGTACCTCTCCCCAAATCCGACAAAACCGATGAAACTCAAGGAAGGCCTCACTAAGGACTAATCCGAATTTCGGCCAGTCGTCAGATGGGGAGTCGGTGAGCGCATCCATGAATTGAATTTGGGCGGCAATGAGCTTAATTTCTGCTGGGTGTTGGAAGGCTAGGGTCGAGGTAGCCTCTACCGTCCAAGGTACGGGCTGGGGGGCAAGCCATGTCCGGGGATGATGGGCTACGGGGGGGGATAGCTGAATCAGTTGTTCACTCGCGCCTAGATGGAGCAAGGAGGCACAACGGTTATAGGTATAATGAATGGGGATAGTGGTGTATTTGTCAAGGGCTTTTAGGCGGGAAAGGTTAGGGATTTGTTGCTTTTCGGGACTGGTGGGAAGGTGCAAACATTGAGTTAACCATGAGGCGATCGCATTTTCCCCCACTTCCCACTCTAATCTCCCCATCTGTACCCGTTTAATGAGAAAATCAGTAGAATCAGGGAAATTACTGAGCAAAATTTGAGCAATTTCCTCGGGGCTATTTCCGTATTTTCCGCTAATTTTTAAGGCCAGTGCCGATTGATAACGCCATTGTCCCGGGACTTGTCTCAAAGGAAGATCCGTAATATCCACAAGATCCGCTAAATTATTTTTCGCCCGTGATAACTTCAGCAGAACTTGGGTTAAATGCTGATTTAGCCTAAATTTGAAAGAATAAGAGCGATAAAGTGGATTTAGTTCCCCAAGTGGCTCAGTCACTCTGTTTTAATAGTGTTTTTAAAAATACATTTGACCTCAGTATAAACTAGAAAAATGCCTGTTTCAATCCCACAAAGCCCTATGCAATCACTTCCCTCGGCATCAGAAGCATCCCGTCCCTTTCTGACATGGCAACGTATTTTAGATTGGGCTCAGTCTCACTATCGCGATCGCATCTTTAGCAAAGACGAACGGATTCCCGCCCGTCCCGGTTTGTTATACTTAGTGCAACGGGGGGCGGTGCGTCTCGTGGGGACGGCTCAAATTAGTGTGCCGTCTCGACGCAAACAAGCCAACATCCCCACGGAACCCGAAGAGGCATTTTTAGGCTTTGTGGGGGCAGGTCATCCCTTTGAAATTGTCGCCCAGTCGCCCTTTACCCTCCAAGCTTACGCCCATGTTGAACAAACCTCTGTCATTTGGATGTATTGGCATGATCTCGACAACTGGCCTCATTTTCGCCGGGAAATTCTCGACGCTTTCCGTTACCAACACCAGCGTAAACTGTTGTGGTTAAGTACCCTAGGACAACGGCGCACTATTGACCGTTTACTAGGCTTTTTGACCCTCTTAGTCGAAGAGTATGGAGAACCGAGAGACAATGGATATTGTCTCCCCTATCCCCTCACCCACGCCCAAATCGGTAGCGCCATCGGGTCTACCCGCGTCACAGTCACTCGTCTCATGGGTCGTTTACGGCAACAAAATCTAATTTCAATTGAAGAAGATAATTTGATTTGTTTACCCACCATGCCAAAATCTCAAGACCCGGACACCTAGCTTAAATCAATTAGTAATTACTAATTATTAAACATCAATTATCAACTTATAATTCCCAGCCCCTAATTGCCCTTTCCTGAATCATGAGTCTTAAAGCAGTTTTACTGGACTTCAACGGTACGATCATTAATGACGAACCCGTTCACGAAGAACTCATTAATGACCTTCTCTTGCAGGAAAATTTACGGCCTTCTCCCCATGACTTCCATGAAATTTGTTTAGGGAGAAGCGATCGCGTTTGTCTCAAAGAAATCCTAGCCCGTCGGGGTCGCGTCGTTTCTGAAGAGTACCTCAACAGTCTGATTGCCCGCAAATCTCAAGCCTATCAAGCCCGCATTGCCACCCTTGACCCCTTACCGATTTACCCAGAAGTTGAGGAATTTTTGCAGCAATTACAACGGGAGGAGTTAATCATTGGCTTAGTCACCGGAGCCTTGCGGAGTGAAGTGGACACCGTATTACAACGAACCAATTTAGCCCCTTATTTTCAAGTTTTCGTAACCGGGGATGAAGTTACCACCAGTAAACCCGATCCCTATGGTTATCTCCTAGCCGTAGAACGTTTAAATCGTCTCTTTCCTCACCTCAATATTACCGCCCAAAATTGTCTAGCCATTGAAGACAGTCCGGCTGGAATTACGGCCGCTAAACAGGCTAAAATGCAGGTCGTGGGAATTGCCCATACTTACCCCTTCCATATGTTACAACGCCAGACCAACTGGACGGTAGATCGTTTTTCCGAATTAGAATTAGAACGGGTTAAAGCCGTATTTGCTCAGAAAACCCTACCCGTTAATAGTTAATCTTTTACCTATTACCTATTACCCATTCTATGGTGACATCCTCTCAACCTTCCTCAGAACCAACTTGGTGGACAATTATCCGTTTGTTGCGCTGGGATAAACCCGCAGGACGATTGATTCTGCTGATTCCGGCACTGTGGGCGGTCTTTTTAGCCGCTCATGGTGTACCCCCTTGGCCCTTGGTGGGGGTGATTATCCTAGGCACCCTTAGCACCAGTGCGTTAGGTTGTGTCGTGAATGATTTGTGGGATCGGGATATTGATCCTCAAGTAGAACGGACGAAAACCCGCCCCCTTGCCTCTCGGGCGCTGTCGCTACAGGTGGGTTTTGCCATTAGTGCGATCGCCCTCCTCAGTGCGGCCGGATTAGCCTTATACCTGAACCCCCTCAGCTTTGGGCTTTGTGTGGCTGCCGTCCCCTTCATCCTCCTTTATCCCTCCGCTAAACGCTTTTTTCCCGTCCCTCAATTAGTTCTCGCCCTCGCTTGGGGGTTTGCCGTGTTGATCAGTTGGAGTGCCGTGACAGCTAACCTTTCCCTCCCCTCGGGGTTACTCTGGGGGGCGGTGGTCAGTTGGACATTAGGCTTTGATACCGTCTACGCCATGAGCGATCGCGAAGATGACGCAAAAATTGGCATTAACTCCAGCGCCCTATTCTTCGGCAAAGCCGCCCCTTTCGCCGTGGGAGTCTTTTTCGCCCTCACTGCCGCTTTACTCGCTGATTTAGCCTTTGTGGAGGGCTTACATTGGACATTTTGGCTGGGGTGGACTGCTGCCCTCATCGGCTGGCTCTGGCAATTTAACCAACTGCGACAACCAGACCCTCCCCGTCCCCTCTACGGTCAAATTTTCCAGCAAAATGTAGGCTTAGGTTTTGTCCTATTGGGGGGTATTATTGCCGGGTGTTTATTGTGATTTGTTAAATTAATCTACCCATGCTATCCAAAGAAACCCTCTTTGCTTTATCCCTGTTTCCCTATCTCGGGTTTTTGTGGTTTATGACTCGTTCCGGCAAAACCCCCCGTCTAGCTTTAATTGGCTTTTATGTGCTGTTAATCTTCGTCGCTGTCACCATTCCGGCCGGAATTTATGCCCAAGTCGCCTATCAGGAAAACCTCGCGAATGTAGACTGGTTACATGGGGGCGCAGAAGCCTTTCTCACCCTCTCAAATATTTTAGTTGTGTTAGGTTTTCGTCAAGCCATTATTAACCACAAAAAGAACCCACCTGAGCAAAAATCCCGTCATGGGGAATAGGGAATTGGGAATAGGGAATTGGGAATTGGGAATAATTCTTGATTCCTCAACTCCCGACTCCCGATTCCCGAAAATTTCCCTTCTGCACACCACTCACATTAAATGGGTATTACTTTCTCGCCCAGCGTGTACCTTGCCACATGAAAAGAAACAGAACTGCCGCTAACAAAGAACCAAGATTCCACTTAACAGAGTTCTTCAATAAAGACAAGCGTTGAGCCGCTTGGAGGTTTTCTGCTTGCTGTTTAATATTCTGTTCAACCAGTGACATTGTATCCGCTAAACGGGTTTTTACTTCGTCGTATTGTTCAGGATTGTCTAAGGTGGGGCGTGTCGGTTGATTGGTAATTTGTCCGACTAACTCCTCCAATTCTTGAACAGAATTCACTTCAGTTAAACGCTGTTGAACTTCCTCGACTTGGCTCACCCCTTGAGCCACTCGACTGGTGATTTGTTCGTTAGCTTGTCTTTGAATGCGGACAGTATTAAAGACTCCCAAGGGGATGAAGAGAAAGAAAAGTAAAGCTAAACCTAACACTAACCAAGACAATACTTTTAAGAGGGGAATTTCCCAAGCGGATCGGACTTTTTTCTCTGCAAAAAAGATAAAGCTAAAGCCAATTAAAGGAACAGCCACCCGTTCTACAATGCCGCCAAAGGTTTGAAACTCCCAAGTCGGGTTCATAAAGTTGGGGGGAATCAGGAGATTAATCACATCAAACAGCAGAAAAATTAGCAATCCATAGCCAATCGTTCTTAATAGTTTAATGGACTGAACTTGAGCGAGAGAAAAGTTCCAGATTTCCTCAACTTTTCCACTCATTTCGGCTAAATATTGATTAGAGTGTTGAGACTCTAAGGGTTGTTCAGGATCGGGGGATTGGGGGGAAGAGGTCATATTTTTTTCTTGACTTATAAGCTAAAATATGCAGCAGAGATGGGTTAGGTAGAGGGGAGATTCCGAAGATGCGATCGCCACCAATCATACCAACCTGTCCAAACCTCCTCAACCACCTCTAAGGGATCCGCTAGAGGAACGTCGGATGCAGGCATGATGATTAAAGTCCAAAAACACCGAGGATCTCGCAGGGGTTGTTCTCCCGTTAACCAAGCCAGCAGCCTTGTTCCGTCTAAACCATAGCGATAACCATTTTGTTTAAACTGTAAATGAGTCACCGTGCTATGACCTCTGGCATTAATACAGGCTGTGAGATAAGTATAATCTGGATTGGCGGTCACAGCATAAAACCCTTGAGTAGGATGTTCTCGAATTTCTACAGGTTGGGAAATATTAGCATATTGTTTCATTAATGTTCTGGCATCTTCTTCATTCGTAACAAGGCGCATTTCGACTTGAATCACTCGGTTATTCTGTTGGTAGTAATAGGTCTTGGCTTGGGGGAATAAATCGGGGTCTGACCTTTGCTTAATTTCTAACGGTTTTGTGATAGATTTCCAGTGAGGAATCGGGACATTTGCGGGAAACTCAGGTACTGTTACAACCGCTTGAGGAATGGAGGGAGAGGGTTGAGAAAACAGAATTTTCACGAAGCTAAACCATACCCCCACACAAATGAGGATGAGCAAAGGAAGGCGGATTTTTTGTTCAAAAAATTGGTTCATGGCTAGCTATTTGCCAATACAAAACCGACTAAAAATCTGGTCTAAAACGGACTCAGTAACACCTTCTCCGGTAATTTCCCCTAATGCTTGAATGGCACTGCGTAGGTCAATTGTCCAGAAGTCTAGGGGGAGTTGTTCGTTAATAGTTTGTTGCACTTGTTCTAAGGCAATTTTAGCCCGGGTGAGGGCGGCTCCTTGGCGTTGGTTGATAGCAATATCAAGGTTAGTGGCGGTGAGTTGTCCTGTTTTGATGGTGTTCAGGATGGCTTGTTCTAGGTCGGGGATGCCCTGATGGTGGGCGACGGCGGTATAAACGACTTGCTGGATTTCGGGGGGGTAGTGGACTTGTTGGGGGGAGGCGAGGTCAATTTTGTTCAGGATGAGGATGAGGGGGCGGTGTTTGACTTGTTGGTAAATTTCGTCATCTTCGGGAGTCCAACCGCTTGGGGTGTCTAGGGTGTAGAGGATGAGGTCGGCACTTTGGGCGGCTTGACGCGATCGCGCTACCCCAATTTGCTCGACGGTATCCACGGTATGGCGGATTCCGGCCGTGTCTAAGACTTGAATAGGAATCCCCCCCACAATCAGGCTAGACTCGACTACATCCCGCGTCGTGCCGGGGAGTTCTGTAACAATAGCGCGATCGCTCCGACTCCAAGCATTAAGCAAACTGGATTTCCCCACATTAGGACGGCCGACAATGGCCACTTTTAAACCACTACGCAGCAATTCCCCCCGGTCGGCTGTGGCTAAAATCTCCTCGACGACCTTTAACGCCCCCTTTAGGTCTTTTTTGACCTGTTCCTCATCTAACGGGGGTAAATCGTCCTCAAAATCGATGCGTGCTTCCACGTCTGCGAGGATATCCAGACAAATTTTCCGCAAATCACGGATCGGGTGAGCGAGTTTGCCCTGTAGTCCAGCGAGGGCGAGGCTGGCCGCTTGGGGAGAACGCGCCCCCACTAAATCCGCCACGCTTTCGGCTTGGGTGAGGTCAATTCGCCCGTTGAGAAAGGCACGCAGGCTAAACTCCCCCGGCTGGGCGAGTCTAGCCCCCCCTTCCAGACACAACTGTAGAACTCGTTGTACGGGAATCATGCCCCCGTGACAGTGGAACTCCACCACATCCTCCCGCGTGAAAGAGCGGGGCGCTTGCATAATCAGCAATAAGGCCTCATCAATTTGTTCCCCAGTGTGGGGGTGGCGGATGTAGCCGTAGAGGATGCGGTGGCTGACCCAGCGTTGCTTGCCCGGTGGGTGAAAGATACGCTGGGCGAGGGCGAGGGCTTCTTTGCCCGATACCCTTACAATGCCGATGCTCCCCTGTTCTGGAACAATGGCCGTTGCGATCGCTGCGATTGTCTCACCCTGCATCATTCATCCCCAGTCTCTTGTTCCTTAAATTCTCGCGGGGGGAAGGACTGCTCAACGTGCCAGAAGGACGATCCCGCCTCCGTGGGACGATTGAGACGGAGGGACAAACCAAAGCCCGCCCCGGCCGAAGCGGCGATCGCACTGGTCATGAGTAATGCTCCCATCGGAAAACGGACTTTCACCATTTGGCTCTGGGGGCGCGCCTTCCCTTTCCGTTTCTGGGTGGGGCGGGGGCTAGTTTTGGGGCGTTTTTGGGGAGAGGATACCGTCAGGGCAACAGATCCCGCTTCTAACTCTTCGAGAGGGGTAGGAGAGGGGTCCATTTCCCCAGTCGGCGCTTGTTGACGTTCAATTTCCTGTTGAATTTGCCGTTCAAACTCTAAGCGCGCTAAACGTTCGGCTTCTAAACGTTCGGTTTCTAAACGGGCAAGACGTTCATTTTCCAACCGTTCAAACTCTAAACGCGCTAAACGTTCATTTTCTAAACGTTCAAACTCTAAACGGGCAAGACGTTCATTTTCTAGGCGTTCAAACTCTAAACGGGCAAGACGTTCGTTTTCTAAACGTTCGGCTTCTAAACGGGCGAGACGTTCATTTTCTAAGCGTTCGGCTTCTAAACGGGCTAAACGTTCATTTTCTAGGCGTTCAAACTCTAAACGGGCTAAACGTTCATTTTCTAAACGTTCGGCTTCCAAACGGGCGAGACGCTCATTTTCTAAGCGTTCGGCTTCTAAACGGGCTAAACGTTCATTTTCCAGCCGTTCCGCCTGTAATTGTGCCTCTAACTGGGCTTGTAAGGCCTGCTGTTCTCGTTCCCAGACCTCCCGCCATAAGGAAGACCAATCCGCCACCGTTTGAGGGCGGTCAATGGCAGAGAGAGCCATCCCCCGTAAAATTGTGGCGCGGGTGGGGGAACTAATCTCCCGGGGGAACTTCTGCCATTTTTCCGGGGGAATATGCCCCAAAACCGGAACCGGAGGGGGAGCATCCCCGGTCAACATAAAATAAAACGTCGCACTGAGGCTATAAATATCCGTTGCGGAAGAACAGGGTTTTTTCGGATTGTGTTGTTCTAGGGCAGAATAACCCGGTGCGATTAAGTTGGCGTGAGTTTGGCGAATTTCTGGGGTAAGTTCTGCGGTAAAGCCAAAATCCACCAAAACCACATCATTGGTTTCGGGGCGGTAGATAATATTGCGCGGGTGGACATCTAAATGCTTTAAGCCCTGTTGATGGAGCCGTTGCAAGGCGGAGGCAATTTGATTAATCCACTCTCTAGCTTGGTCTTCTGGGATTCTACCTTGAGCGGCGACGTGATCGGCAAGGTTTACCCCTAGGATTCTGTCATAGACAATGTAGGGTTGTCCGTCTTCCTCGAAAAACTCCCAAATGCCGGGTAAGTGGGGGTGAACACATTGTTTCAGTTGTTGAGCCAGCTTGAGAAATCGTTCCCTAAATTTGGGGAATTGGGGATGGTCTTGCAAGCTGGAGGCAAGGGTTTTGATCATGACGGGCTTCCCCGTACCGACTTCTACCGCTTGGTAGGTCAGGCTAAAGATTCCTTGACCAATGGTGGTGTCGAGGCTGTATTTGAAATCGTTGTAGGTTGCCGTGGTTGTCATGGTTCGGTACTGGGGAATGGGGAACAGGGGATTAGGGGGACTGGGTTACTGTTTGGTTTGGGGTAGGGGGAAATATTGGGTTAGGAATGCCTCGGCTTGAGGGCGATCGCTAATTACTCCATCTAAGGTAGCAGAAAGAAGCCGTTCTAGGATTTCTCGGTACAATGGCCCCGGTTTATAACCCAATTGTTTTAAATCATGACCCGTGAGAGGGGCGCGACGGTGGGATAAATCTATTAGATAGTGCCAGATCTGCCGCCGCACGGGTCGGGGGCTTTTCACGGCTAAAAGGGCTAACAGGGGGAGTGAATAATCCCGCAAGGTCTGGACAATCTCACTGGGGGGGATATCCCCAGACAGCCCCAACACTTTAACCAACCTTTGACGAGCGTCTGGTAAGAGTTTCAACCGTTTGACACCATCGGCGGAGAGTTCCAAACTTTGGGCGACTTTCCAGCCTTCTGAGGGGGGTAACTCTGCCAGCAGGAGTTCTAAACGCAGTTGCCAATGGTCTAGGTGGTGTTGGGGGTCAAAGCGTTCTAAACCTCGGTCAAACAGGCGGATTTGCCACCAGAGGCGAGGGTTGAGTTCTAGGGTGGGATGGAGACAGCGCAAGGCTCCGAGATCATTGAGTAGTTCTAGGGCGGGTTTCCAGTAGGGGGCTTCTAATATATATCTTAATTCAGCCTTGAGGCGGGTCGTCAGGGCGGGGGCGGGATTTTGTTGGGAACGAGAACGATCATATACGCCGCTTGTGATGGCATAGCGGATATATTGTTCTGTTTGGGCTTCAAGGTGAAAGCCTAGACGCACGGCAAGCCGCACGGCGCGGTAGATGCGGGTGGGATCTTCGATGAAGCTGTTGGCATGGAGGACGCGCAAGGTGTGCGATCGCAAATCTAACAACCCGCCAAAAAAGTCTAACAGTTCCCCCTCTCTGGGTGAGGTGAGGCGAATGGCGAGGGCGTTGATGGTAAAATCCCGGCGGTACAAGTCTTGACGGATTGAACTGGCCTCGACTTCGGGATTGGCGGCCGGGTAGGGATAAAATTCTGTCCGCGCTGTGGCAATATCCACCGCTAAGGAGCCAAAGGTGGGATCTTTATGCCACAACAAGGCGGCCGTTTGGAAAGCCCCATGCACTTCTAGGCGGGCTTGGGGGTAGTGTTTTTGTACCGCTTTGGCCAGTTCTACCCCGGCTCCGGTTTGGGCGGTGCGGTGGAAGCCATCCACTACTAGGTCGATGTCTTGGAGGAAGGCGGGGGGGTTGGAGTTATCCCCCCTAGCCCCCTTTTGGAAGGGGGGGACAAGAGGGGGGATAGGAGAGGGCGTAATGCTTGCGCCCCTAACGCCCTCGGGTGTTGTTCCTCTCGCTTTTTGGGCATCTTGCTGCATGATTAAATCCCGCACAGCACCCCCCACTAAATACAAATGCCAGCCCCGTTGTTCGGCTTCTTGGCTCACTTGTTCTAAAAACTGCCAAATCGCCCCCGGAATTAGCGCTTGAGGTTTGGGGATTAAACAACTCGCCCAACGGTGCCGCTTCCCATTCCCCGAAGTGTTGCCCATTTCCCCCATGCCCCAGTTTTCCCCTTGACGCACTCTCAGGACATCTGTCCTCGTCACAATCCCCACTAAATGCCCTTGGTCAATCACAGGTAAGCGCCCCACATCATAGGTCACCATCAGGGACTCAATTTCCGGCACGGTGGTTTCTGGGGTGATGGTTTTCAGGGTGTCGGTTTGGCTCATATAGCCCTTAACGGGGGCGTGTTGGAAGCCATGATGGAGGGCTAAATCTAAATCCCGACGGCAAATAATGCCCACTAACTGATCCTGTTCATCCACCACCGATAAGCCCGAATGACCATAACGCAGTAAAATCCGTTGGGCTTCGGCGATGGTGATCTGGGGGCGAATGGTACGCACAGGGGAGGACATAATATCCCGTGCTATCAGGGGGTGGGGCAGTTGATCAATGAGTTGGTTAACAAATTCCTGTAAAGTGTCGCTGGCGTTTACATTTTTCAGCGTGGCTGAGGTGGCCTGGGCATGGCCGCCCCCACCGACGGCCTGGAAGAGGGGGAGGATGGTTGTGTTGGGAATGCGCGATCGCCCAATCACCGTTAAACGACTCCCACTTTCCGCACTCCGTTGATACTGCACGCCAAAAAACAGGGCATCGGATTCCGTTAAATCCATTAACCGTTCCGCAATACTGGATAAGCCCGGAACAAAGCCCTCTGTATCTAAACAAACCCAAGTCAGGGTATAGCCCTGTACTTTCACTCGTTCTAAGCCCTCTAGCGCGGCCGAGAGCAGCTTTTGTAGGCGGGGGGTGAGTCCGGGGTCGATATAGTCCCGAATGCCCTGTAAATCCGCGCCTTGCTCCATCAGCCAAGCCAACGCCCGCACATCCCGCGCTGTAGTTTGATCAAAGGTGAGGGATCCGGTGTCTACATGAATTCCCAACGCCATCACCGTAGCTTCTGGGGAGGCGAGAGACACCCCCGCGCTTTGGAGTTTCTCCACAATTAACGTCGTCGTCGCCCCCACATTCTCCACCTGTCGCAGGGTGGCGGGGATGTCACTGTGGCTGTCCCAATGGTGATCATAGACCTCGATGGCTTCGAGATGGGGCAAATCTAACCAGGCGGCGCTTTTCCCTAGGCGATCGCGCTGTTGGGTATCCACCACCATAATCCGTTTCAGTCGTTGGGGGGTAACACTGCGCTGTTCAATTAACAACAACTCATCCCGATACAACGCCAGAAAATTTTTCACCCCCGGATGAGCGCCCCCTGTTAACACCAACTTCGCCCCCACCCTTAACCGCGTCAAGCCCACAGCCGCGCCCAACGCATCAAAATCAACGGTTTGGTGACAGAGAATGATGTCCATAAAATGGCTTAACTTAACGCCTCAGATACAGAATAGGCGGCCGCTTCAACTAAGGTAATGGCATTTTCATATAACATCCGCGTCGGACCAATTAAACCAATACTCCCTACAGGAATATCGCCCTTTTTATAATTGGCAGAAATGACCGTACAAATGCTTAAGGGTTCGAGGGAATTTTCTGCGCCAATTCTTACGGAAACTCGCGGAAATTTATCCTCAAAATCGGGATATTCAAAGATAAGCGGAAAGAGTTGTTCTTGTTCTTCTTCTAGTAAGTGCAGCAACATTTGCACCTGTTGGACTTCCGAAAATTCGGGCTGGCGCAGGGCTTCAGAAATGCCGCGAATCAGAATCGGTGTAGATTCTTTGGCTTGATTTTCTCGCACCAAGACTTTAACAATATCTTGAACAAATTGGGTATATTTTTGAAACTCTTGGTCTAATTCTCCCCAATTTAAGGTATTTAACACCGCTAAAGATTTGCCCTTGAGTCTACGATTAAGGAAATTTGACAACAATTCTAATTCACTTTCTAAGTCTTCCTCTTCATTAGAATCCCGTTGGGGTAAGTCAATTAGTAAAGATTGGGTATAATAGGCATCAGCCACCACTAACAACATCACCTGTTTTTCATTGACTGGGATGAGTTGAATATGGCGCAATTGGTTTTGAGAATTTTGGGGCAGTGTAATTAAAGCAATATGTCCGCTTAAACTGGCTAAAATTTGAGCAGCGCGTTTTAAAAGGGTTTCGACATTATAGGTTTCCCAGTTCAATTGCTGGGCATATAATTCTATTAAATGTTCTCCCCAAGACTGATCAAGACTCATCAAATCATCCACATAAATCCGATAGCCTGAGTCTGAGGGAACACGTCCGGCGGAGGTGTGGGGTTGATATAATAAACCCGCTTTTTCTAAGCGCCCCATAGCATTGCGAATGGTGGCAGAACTCACTTGTAAGCCATATTCTTGGGCAATCGTCCGAGAACCGACAGGCTCGGCGGTTGCGATATAATGGCGGATGGTCGCCCAAAGAATTTGCTGGTGACGTTCACTCAATTTTAATTGGGGAGACATCATAAGATAATTTTGCTTTTATTAAAGGATTTTTTTAACCGTAATCAGTAGTCAATTGTAGGGTTCGTCAGAAGGAACAACTTAGATTAAAGAGGAATTACCGTAGTCCTGACGCACCATTTTTGAACAGCAATCAATCTCCCCCATTCCCCATTCCCTGTTCCCTGTTCCCTGTTCCCCGTTCCCTATTCAATACTGAGGAATAGATGGGTCAACAATGCGCGCATACTCATGAATTCCTCCTCGGATATTTTTAACATCTGTAAAGCCCTGACTCCGTAGCCATTGGCACATTTGCTGTGAACGGATTCCATGATGACATATTACAAGGGTTTCAGCCTCGGGATTCAGACGGGCTGTAATGTCCTTAGACCAATATTCGTATTCACTAAGAGGGAGAATGGTAAAACCGGGGATTTGTGCGATCGCCACTTCTTGATGTTCCCGCACATCTACCAGTTGTAACCCTTCCCCTGCCTCAGCCATACGTTGCGCTAACGCTTGCGGGGAAATCTGGGGGATCGGATCTTGAGGATTATTCATAGGCTCAAAAACAAGTTCAGATGTATTTATTAAATAAACGATGAATGTTGATAACTGTCACCAACACCTGAAATAATACAGACTAGCGGAATCTGTCACCTAGCGATGGATGTATTCTAACAACTCCTCTCCCTTTCCCCGCCTAACATCGCGTAGACTAGATAGAGCTTGCTGGAAATGTCCGGGAGTCGGGAGTCGGTGTAGGGGCGCAATGCTTGCGCCCTAGGGAGTCGGGAGTCGAGGAATCAAGAATTATTCCCTATTCCCTATTCCCTTTCCCCCCGTTCCCCTAGTCAATTTTGCCCAATTTTACGAGACAGTCTCGATCATGACGCTCCGTTCCTTTTTCCTTGCTCTGTTGGTTGCTTCCCTTGTCCTGTTATCCTTAGCCGGAGGGGGGGTGTATTGGGTCTTAGCCCAAAGTCCTCTAACCTTGAAGGATGGGGGAGTGCAGGAAACACCCTCAGCCGCTATGTTTGTCCCCCGACAAGCCCCGGCGATGTTATCGTTACTGGTTAATCCTGACCGTTTAGAGGCCTTGCTTCAGTTGGGAACGCCCGTGGGGGAACGGAAACAGTCACGACGGGAGTTAGATGAGATTAAAGCGGGACTGTTAAGCAAAACGGGGTTAAAGTATCGCAAGGACGTTCAATCCTGGTTAGGGGAAGAAATTACCGTTGCGGTGACGAGTTTGGATTATGACCGCAATGGGGAAAATGGCCAACAACCGGGTTATTTATTGGTCGCTTCTGCCAAAGATGGGGAATATGCCCGAGAATTCTTACAGGTGTTTTATGCCAAAAGTGCGATCGCCGGAGAATCAGATTTAGTTTTTGAACAGTACAAGGGCGTTAACGTCATCTACCGTCGTCTCCGGGAAACCGGGGAATCGTCCTTGGCCAGTGCGGTAGTGGGCGATCGCTATGTATTATTTGCCAATCATCCCAAAGTATTACGGGATGCCCTCAACAATGTCCAAGTTCCTAACCTCAATTTAGCCAATGCCGAGGCCTATCAACAAGCCCTAGACACCCTCACAGCGCCCCGGATTGGGGTGGCCTATGTGAACTTATTGGCCTTGGCGAAAAATGCCGAAATTGACCCCAACGAACCCATTCCCACCCTCACTTTAGGCTTTACCCTCAGTCCTCAAGGTTTAGTCGCAGAAAGTGCCATTTCCGGCCTCGTGCAGCCCGTCGCCTCCAAACCCTCCTTAAATGCCCCTGTGGGCGCGTTGAACTATCTGCCACCCCGTACCCTATTAACCGCCTCTGGCGTGGATTTAGAGGGCTTCTGGGGGCAAATCCAGCAGGGTTTCGGGGAGGATAGTCCCGTAGCTGGGTTATTTGAACAGGCCTTGAGTAATTTACAAGAACCTTGGGGGGTGGACTTACCCCAAGACATCTTTAGCTGGGTACAAGGAGAATATGCCTTATCCTTACTCCCCACCAGCTTAACCCAACCCGATTGGGTCTTTGTAGCGGAAAAAAACACCCCAGAAGCGAAACAGGCCATTGACCACCTCGACGAATTGGCCGAGTCCCAGAATTTAAGTTTAGGGAAAGTCACCGTTGCCGATTATCCCGTGACGGTGTGGACAGCATTAGAGGCCAGTGGAGGCCGTTTAAGTGCGCAAGTGAAGGGGGTGCATGGTAGCGTGGGGAATTATGAAGTGGTGGCTAGTTCCTTAGAGGCCATTACACAGGTTCTGAGTCCCAATAATACGCCCCTTGTGAAGACGAATTTATTTAAAGAGGCGATCGCACCCCTTCCCCTGCCCAACTACGGTTATTTCTATGTAGACTGGGCGAAAAGTAAACCCTTATTGACCCAAAAAGTCCCCGTCGTCAAAGTCCTAGAATTAGTGGGACAACCCCTATTAGATCATCTCCGTTCCTTCACCCTCACCAGTCAAGGCCGCCAAAACGAGGTCAGTCGTGCCACTATTTTCTTTAAATTGGGTCTGAAAAATTGACACTCCCATCGCTAAAAGCGAGGGATTCTTGGTTCACCGAGTTTCCTTAACTTGACAGGACGTATCCAACCAAGCTAGAGGGAATCTCTCCTCAAGCGTATAAGTTTCGGTGTGTCCCACCGTACTTAGTCCTCTTTTCAAAATGTTGATAGCAGCATTAACATCTCTATCTTCGGTATAACCACAATGGGGACAAACATGGGTTCTTGTAGATAGGGATTTAGACACTTTTTGACCACAGTTAGAACAGTTTTGACTCGTGTTATGGGGCGGCACTGCTACCGTAGCCTTACCATATTTAAAGCCAAAATACTCTAGCCATTGACGAAACGTTGACCAAGCTGCATCATTAATAGATTTAGCTAGTCTAGAGTTTTTTACCATGCCTTTGACATTTAAGTTTTCGTAGGCGATGAAATCGTTAGATTTAATGACGCGCAATGCCTCTTTTTCAGCAAAGCCTCTACGTTGCCTACTTATTCTTAAATGTTTTCTAGCATATCTCTTTCTAGCCTTTTGATAGTTGTTTGATTGGGGTTGACCTTTCTTAAACTTTTTAGATTTCTGCCGATTCAGACGGTTTAATCTTTTTTCTGCCTGGCGATAGTATTGTGGTATCTCTACTGTTTCACCATCACTGTTCCCATAGAACACTTTTAAGCCTACATCCAATCCTACACATCTTTTAGTCGGTTCTAGCGGTTTAGCGTATTCCCGAATATCAACGTTAAGGCAGAATTGGACATAGTAACCATCCGCTCGTTTAATAATCCTAACTCGTTTAATTTGGTCTAAAGGATAAAAGTTTAGGTCTCTAGTTCCTTTCAGTTTAACCGTCCCGATGTTTTTCTTGTCTGTGAAAGTTATCTTTTTCCGGTCCTCCGATAGCTTCCAACCAGAGTGTTTATATTCTACAGAACGGTTATTCTTTTGGAATTTAGGATAACCTTTTTTCCCTTTAACCTTTTTCTTACAATTGTCATAGAAACGAGCAATAGCAGACCATGCTCGTTCAGCAGATGCTTGTCTGGCCGTAGAATTTAGAGTATCAACAAACTTGAACTGTTTGGCGAGAACTGCACAGTATTTATTGAGAGAATATTTGTCTACTTTGTCTTCTCTCTTGCCATCCATCCAAAGCTTTAACGCTTTGTTTCTGATGAATTGTACTGTACGAATAGCTTCGTCTATAGCCAATGACTGATAAGGCTTAAGCACAGCTTTCATCTCTAAGATAATCATTGTTTCTCGACCCCAAACAACTATTTGTATGCTATGCTATATAGCACAAATTGTCAAGGTTTAAGTCGTGCTTCCTGTCACTGAGCCTGTCGAAGTGCTGTTTCTCTACTGGTCGGGGTTTCATCCCGTCGGTGTTCGTGAAACGTTGCGCAGCTGTCCCCGAGGGTCTTCACCCCGACATTCTCGATAAAGGTGTCCTGATTTGGTTCGTAGTTGCGCTTAAGCGCTCTAGACGTGCTGGCTAGTAACAAAAAACTTACTCAAACCTACAAAAAAACGAAAAACTAAGGGCTAAAGCCCAACAACAAACTGGGTTGGTAGTTAGGTTTAAGCCCCCAATCCCTTGTTTCTGTTCCCTCCCGATGGGAGTCTCAGCGCTTGGTGGTGAATACCGTGGTGAACATCATCAAAAAAGCACCAATGGCGATAATAACCGCTAATCCGCCGATGATCCCATTGAGGGTTTCAAAATCTTCCATGTTTTTTCTACAATAAACTACAGTTTCACAGTAACCCTCTTAACCTACCCCCGTCAAAGTAAAACCCTATGACCTCTTCAGGGAAACCTCCGGTTCACTCAGAACCCGATTCAGTGGCTCAGGAGTCCTCTTCCTTATTACTCAAGGGAACGACACCTTTTGTTATCCCCCAAGCCCAATCTACTCCCTTGGTGATTCCCTTGGAAACGTTGAACGCTTGGCTGATTATTGTAGCTATTACGGTGATGATGATTGGTTGGCTGTTTAATGTCGGTTTAATGCTATTTGCGGGGGCTTTAGTGGCCTTGTTAATTTCCTTACGAATCACGATCCCAGCCATTCGACGCTGGTTAATCAAGTTTCTCACCCCCGATGAACGACGGACTCTCTTAGGGATTGTGGGCATTGTGGGGGCGATCGCAGGCTTTGGTCAAGTGTTCGGAGTCTATCAAGGGGTGAGAAGTTGGTTAAATCAAGCCAAATGGGACGAATTTGGCTCCTGGGCCGAGTGGTTTGGAGCCGTAGGTCAGATTATGATTGCCGTAATTGCCGTTTATGTAGCCTGGCAGCAATATGTGATCTCTAAAGACCTCACCATCCGGCAAAATACCATTACCCAACAACAGACCATTGATGCTTATTTTCAGGGGATTTCTGATTTGGCCTTGAGTGATGAGGGCTTGCTGGAAGATTGGCCCCAAGAACGCGCTTTTGCCGAAGGACGCACGGCCGCCATTTTGAGCAGTGTAGACGCGGGAGGAAAGGCCAAGATTTTACGCTTCCTCTCTCAGTCTAAATTGGTGACTCCCCTCAAGCGGGATGCTTTGCTGGGGCGGGCGATTTTAGATGGGGCCGGGGGCTATGCGGAAGATCGTCAGCATGGCCTACGGGTGATTGATTTGGGGGTGATGTTGGCGCGGGCGGATTTGTCGGAAACGGATTTGCGCTGGACGGATTTAAGTGATGCCTATATGATTGGGGCGGATTTGAGTCGTTGTGATCTGGTGCGAGCTAATTTGGCGCGGACGGTTCTCTATGATGCTAATTTACGAGGGGCGGATCTCAAAGGGACTCGTTTATTCTATGGGTTTGTGGAAACCGCAACGCCCCGTCTGCCTAATGCCACACCCAATTATGAAACAGGGGAGTATACGGGGGCTGTGGTGGAAAAAGCCGATTTTACCGGGGTTCAACGGTTGAGTGAGGAGCAACGGTATTATTGCTGTTGTTGGGGGGGAGAAAAAACCCGGGCGACGATTCCGGGGGGGTGTGAGGGCATTCCCAATCATTTAGGACGTTAGGAGACAATGGTCTAGAGTGGGTTTTCAGGAGGTTATGGGCAATCAAGAGGGGGGCAATCCTCGTTATTCTTTTGTGATTCCGGTGTATAACGAGGAACGGAATTTGGGGGAGTTGTATCATCGTTTGGATGGGTTAAGCGATCGCCTAGATGGATCCCTAGAATGGGTTTTTGTCAATGATGGCAGTCGGGATCAGTCTTTAGCCCTCTTGCGGAATCTCCAGCAAAAGGATCCCCGTGTCACCTATATCAGTTTGGCGCGGAATTTTGGGCAACAAATCGCTCTCACGGCAGGTTTACACTTTGCCCGGGGGGAGGCGGTGATTATCATGGATGCGGACTTACAAGACCCCCCAGAAGTGGCTTTAATGATGATTGAACGCTGGCAAGCGGGCTATCAGGTGGTTTATGCCCAACGGACGAAACGACATCAGGAACAGTGGTTAAAACGCTTTTATGCCTATGTGTTCTATCGTATTTTGCAACGCTTGGCGAATGTAGAGATTCCCCTAGATAGTGGGGATTTTTGCTTAATGGATCGGCAGGTGGTGGAGGTGTTGAATTCTTTGCCGGAACGCAATCGTTATTTGCGGGGGTTACGATCTTGGGTGGGATTTACTCAAACCTCGGTGCGCTTTGAACGGAATCCACGCTTTGCAGGCGATCGCCAATACACTTTCACTAAGTCCCTATCCCTTGCCATTGATGGGTTAGTCTCCTTTTCTAAAGTCCCCTTACGACTGGCAACCTATACCGGACTTTGTGCGGCGCTGGTGGCGTTAATTATGGCCGGAATGGTGTTATATTGGCGCATTGTCGCCCCTGATTCTCCGGTAACAGGTTTAGCGACGATTTTAATTGCGGTGTTTTTCTTGGGAGCGGTTCAATTGGTGAGTATTGGTATTTTAGGAGAATATATTGGTCGCATTTATGAAGAAGTCAAAGGCCGTCCGCTTTATGTGGTGTCGGAGGTGGGAGGCGGGAGTCGGGGGGCGGGAGTCGGTAATAGGTAATAGGTAATAGGTAATAAGTCTTAATTCCCCCTCTCCCTCTCTCCCCCTCTCCCCCTCCCCCCCTCTCCCTTCCCGTTCCCTATTCCCTATTCCCTAAATTATGGAACCCCCTGTAGAACGAGTTAGACTGTCCCAAACGGCTAAAGAACAACTAACAAAACTCAAGCGCCAGACCAAAATTGACCAGTGGAACATTCTCTGTCGTTGGGCGTTTTGTCGTTCTCTGGCAGAACCGACCATTCCCTCCCCCGTGCCGTTACCTGCCGATAGTAATGTTGAATTAACGTGGCGGGTTTTTGGGGGAGAAATGGCCGATTTCCTGACTATTGCCCTTAAACAACGCTGTGAGCAAGATGGACTCGGCACCAACCCCGAAACCCTCGCCACTCAGTTCCGTCTCCATCTCCACCGAGGCATTGGCTATTTAGCCGGGGATTCGGACTTAAGGCGTATTGAGGATTTAATCCAATTGATAACTAGGGAACAGGGAACAGGGAACAGGGAACGGGGGGAGAGGTAATAGGGAACAGGTAATAGGGAACAGGGAATAGGGAACAGAGAACAGGGGTTCTTGACTCCCGATTCCCTATTCCCGGATTTATTCAACAAGCCCCCATGAGGCCTCTTTTTTAGCCTGCAAACACGGCGGCGGCGGCCGCTACGCCTGCGCCGGGGGTTGCCCCTTCGTAGCCTAATTGTTGTAAGGTGGCTTCTAAGGCGGCGATCGCCGCTAAAATATCTCGCTCACAGACAAACCCTAAATGACCAATGCGGAAAATCTTCCCTTTCAGGTGATCTTGTCCCCCCGCCATAGCAATATCAAACTTGTTCCGTAAAGTAGAACGAATGGCCTCCGCCTCAACACCCGTCGGTAAAACCGCCGTTACAGCCGGACTTGCACAATCATCCGGAGCAAAGGGAGATAACCCCAACGCCTTCACGGCCGCACGAGTGCCTTGAGTTAACCGTTGGTGACGGGCAAAAATCCCCTCTAAGCCTTCTTCCCGCATCATTTGTAAGGCCACTTGTAAGCCAAACACCAAATTCACCGGAGGGGTAAAAGGTGTGGTATGTTTAGCCGTTGCTTTGCGATACTTACCCAAATCCAAATAATAGCGGGGTAAGTTAGCCGTTTCGTAAGCCTTCCAAGCCTTCTCACTCACGGCCACAAAACCCAAACCGGGGGGAACCATGAACCCTTTTTGCGACCCAGAAGCCACCACATCTAAACCCCACTCATCAATAGGGACACTAATTGCACCCATACTGGTGACAGCATCCACCATAATTAAAGCTTCCCCGTGTTCTTTGACCGCTTTATTAATGCTTTCGAGGTCGTTTAAAACCGCCGTTGAGGTTTCGGAATGGGTTAGAATTACCGCTTTAATTTGTTTCTCGGTATCGGCGGCTAATTTTTCTTCAAAGGCGGCCGGGTCTAGGGGTTTGCCCCATTCTGCACTGATGCGTTCTACATTTAAACCATAGGCTTCTGCCACTTCTCCCCAACGTTCGCCGAATTTCCCGTTACATCCCACTAAAACGCGATCGCCTCGGGAGAGAAAGTTAATCATCCCTGCTTCCATCGCCCCTGTGCCGCTAACAGTCAGCATCTGGACATCTTGGGCGGTTTGGTGCAGCCATTTTAAATTCGCGCTGACCTCTTCCTGAATCTTGCTATAGTCCCCACTACGGTGGCCGATGGGGTGCTTGGCCATCGCTTGTAACACCTGTGCCGGAACCGGAGTTGGCCCCGGAATCATTAACATATTTTTATCTTTCATCTGCGCCTTGCATAACTAAAATTAACCCCAACGTTCCTTGATGGGACAGAGGGGGGAAAAAAGAAATAGCTTCCCATTATATTGCGCGGCCTAGACCCTTGTCAATTTCTGCCTGTCCCCAACGGACAGAAAACCGAGCGGTTCAATCTGACTTGAAAAACTCCGTAATAGAACGGAAGTAATTGCGGTTTTATATGTAAATTTTTAATAAGCTTTTGCGTGTTTTCATTGACGATCTAGATTAAAAGTTCTTAGCTTGGAAGGGTATTAAGTATAAATTCTAGTCTATCGTTTTATCACTCCATTGAGTATTCCCTGAAATTACGGATGGGGGAGATTGGAGGTAGTTCTAGGATTTGCTCTATCACAGAGGGTCATAATTATGGGATACAAACAAACGGCGATCGCACTTTCACTCGCTACCCTAGGTTTAGTCCTAGGTAACAGTGCGGCAGAAGCTTTTACCTTAAATCGTTATACTCAAACTGAATTTGAAGCGTTAGGTTTAAACCTGCCTTGGCAATGGACGGCTGAATCTCGTATTGGTCGTGTCGGAGATCATCAACTGAATATTCACGACAGTACAAATAGTCACCTCAACCGGGTACAAGCAGACTATAATTGGGTCAGTGGGAAATCGGTGGATTTTTCCCTAACCTTTGATAGTGTTGCTAAGACTTTAACCTATGTTGTGGGCGATGTGGAACTATCTAAAACCAATTTAGGAGTTAGCAGTTTTTCCGATTTACTTATTCGGACTGTCGCTTATGAATATGATAGCCGCATGGCACTGATGAATCTGTTTTTAACGGATGACCAAGGGGGTGGTCGTTTAGGTTGGACGTTTAACCAAGGTTGCCGTTGGGGACAAAATTGTGATACAACCCCCAAATATTTACATATTAGTGATATTGTGGGCAGTTTTACCTTAACAGGTCAATCTGTCATGAGTTGGAAAGATTGCGCCATTCCGGTTGGCTCAGAATTGGCTTATCAAGTTAAATTGTCGGGAGAAAAAGTTCCAGAACCCGCCGGGATTTCTTTATTCTCTCTGGCACTGTTAGGGTTATTTATTAAACGGAAACGGTCATTGAATGGTTGAGGGAAACCTTAAGAAAACTGGGTTTTTGAGTTGATTTTAGGGGGAATTAATGAGTTCCCCCTACTACTATTTAGCAGACCTTAGTTAAAGCTTTAAACTTCTCCGTTTCAGCTAAAGCGGGATTAATGCCAAACCAGCGCCCTTGTTCATCTCGATATTCAAAAACAAACATACTGCGCAAAAGGATTTGATAATCTTGTTCCCCACTGAGGTCTTGTTTCTTCACCACCTCTAAGATTAAATCCCACTCGTGATCCTCAACGGCCAAGAGAATATCATCTCGATAGGCCCCAATCACGCTTTCTACACATTCTCGGGAAATGGGGGGATCATCATGACGTAAACAGGTAAAGAGGAGGCCGAGTAAGTTCCGAATATGACCCCCACTGACGCGACAAAGACGGTCGAGGGTGTCGGGATGGTCGAAGATGGTGGAAATCTGCGTTAAACGGGTTTCTGGGTCAAGATCGGGGAAGGCACGGGCTAAGACTAACTGACGCAGTAGACCCATGCCTTGGCTGTGTTCTTCCCCTTTGCGATTCTGAACTGGAACCATGGGTAAGATGGTTGGGGCGACTCCTCCCCCCAGACGGTTTTTCAGGGTTTGGTAATCGTTGGAGAAAATCAGATTGAGGGGGATCGTGTAGACCAGATGGCATTGTAAGCGCCGCAGTTGGGATCCCCGATCAATAAAAAGGTGTTCTGGGAGCGATCGCGTGGAGGTGGCCGGACGGGGTGTAATACGGTCTAAGTTATCGACTATGACCACGATCCCCTGTTTGCCTTGATAGTGTAATTCTTGATTGCCTAGCTCTAGAATTTCTTGATTAATAGCGCGTAAAATGCTCTCAGTGCGCGGTTCTAGGGACTGTTTGAGTTGTTCGCGCAGTTTGGGGTTTTCTTTGGTTTTGGCGGTAATTCGAGCAATACCGAGGGATAATTCTGCTTCGGCATTGAGTTCTACGGGAACTTGGAGGAAGTCTTTCACTTCTTGAAACAGGTTTTGGAAATAGGTCGGTTTCAGGCGAACTCCGGCCTTTTCCAGACTCTCACTGACGGAACGAGCGATCGCCAATAAAATATCACTCACACTCACATCAGCCATATCTAAATCCCGACTGGATTCAAAATAGACCACATGAAAATCCTGTTCTTCCAAACGGGCTTTTAACCGTAACAGTTCCGTAGACTTCCCACAACCAATATGTCCGGTAAACAGTTGACAAGTGGGTTCATCGGGGGAAAGACGGGTAATGGTGCGTTCGAGTGCCTCCACTACTTTTCCCCCCCGCACGGCCGAAAAATCAATGTAATATTGCCGTTCCTGGGGATTGGCTGAATTAATGGTTTTGCTTGGGTTACAAGCTTTGAAAAACTGAAGTAGATGCAATTTCATGTCAGACCCTGATGCTGGTTTCTCTAAACAAGTTTGAGTGACCATAAATATTCCCAGTTGTCAAGATGTATGCTTTGATTTCCCTGATGATCGAAGTCTAGACGAGAAGATTGTCTGACCTCCCCCTGCAAGACACACAACAACCCAGTCCCTGAATGTCAAGATTATCTAACAGACTAACAGGGCATTATGACAAGTGTGTGAAATTTTGTGAACAAGATAGAGGTCTGGACTATTTTCTCTAGAAAGAATCAATTTGGGGAAGGACTGCCCAATCTTTTAGACTTGGGATATGATGCTTGTATCAGCAGAATGCCCCAAGTCAACAGACTTTTAACAGGATACAAAAAATCGTAGCTCCCTAGATGACTGTGATTGCGTCCATCTCCTCCAACGATTTGAAAAGTCGCCGACAACAGCTTAAACGCCGTCGCCAGGTCAAACTGATTCAGACCATTTGGCGATCGTTCTTTGTTGCGGGTTTAACCAGTGGTTTAGTGTGGGTTGTTACCTTGCCCAATTGGGTGATCTACGAACCTGACCAGGTGGAGATTGAGGGGAATCACCTGCTGTCTGTAGCGGCCATTCGTTCTTTCTTGCCCTTAGACTATCCCCAACCCATTATAGAACTCGAACCTCAAAAGCTCACCCAAGAAATTGAGGCGATCGCACCCATTGCTAAAGCCACCGTCACCCGGAAGCTCCTGCCCCCTAGTTTAACCGTCATCATCCAAGAACGTCGTCCCGTTGCGATCGCCCGTTCCTCCCACCCCTCCCACCACACCCCCGGAGAACTCGAAATGGGCTTTATTGATGCCGAGGGTGTTTGGCTACCCAAAAGCAGCTACCAAGACCTAGACAGCCTCCCAGACCCCCCTGAATTAGTCGTAGTCGGATTAACCCATCTCCTCCTCCCTTACTGGTCAGAAATCTATCAAAACGTCCAACGTTCCACCGTTCAAATCCAAGAGATCAACCTTCAGACCCCGGGTAACTTAATCCTAACTACCGAAATCGGCAAAGTTCATCTGGGAGTCTATAACAGCGACCGTTTCACCGAACAATTGCGCGTCCTCGCCGAAATGCGCGACCTTCCCACCCACATTCAAGACCGCAAAATCCGTTACATCGACCTCAGTAGTCCTGATTCCCCCTCCATCGAATTAGATTGATAGGAAAACAGCCAAACACCCCCCAATCTTTTGTCAGGTGTGCCAGACAGATTAATCTTTCACTTCCCCATCCCCCGCCAATCCCCCGACGGAATAAACGCCGTTCATTAAACCCCGCCAACGCCAAACCCGAACGCAACAGAGGATTCTCCACAATGCCCAGTGCAGAGAGAGATTGCCCCGATGACACTGGTCTAGTGGGGGGTGTGGATTGTTCAATATCCGGCAAGAAAAAGCCATGAGTCGCCAAGTGGAGAATCCGGGGGGATGGAGTTTGTTTCACCACATTTTCCGTCGCCCCATTGCCCGTTAATATCACCCCATCGCGGAGTAAAGTGGCCAACACCTGACCCTCCTCAGCAGCACCCGGAAGAGAATCCACCCGCAATTGAGCTAAATCCATGGAACGTTTCGCCTCTCCCCGACTGGCGACTGTTTGTGAGGGATTGGCTTGGATATAATCAGGATTCGCCAGAATCAGGGGCGGGTTTTGGCTGGGTGGAGTATATTGCAAACGGATTAAATCCCGTCCTGTGGTGAGGTAGGTAATGGAATAGTTCTCAACCAGATACTCTCCCTTTTCATCCACCAAAGCCGCAAAAGGTAGTAGGTTTAATTGTCCATCTGGGGAGATAAGTAATTGTTTAGTATTGCCCAATTGAGCGCGAATCGGCTCCATCAGGACTTTATTTTTTATAAAAATTGCCAAGAAAACCCCATCCCGCAAGTGGAGTGGGGATGAGAGGCAAGGCCGACCCAGGGGTTCAATACCATCGGAATGACAGTTAACCTCTCGGTTTTTGCGTTTCGATGTATCTCTCTTCTGTCAAACTGGGGTCAAACAACTAAAACTCCTGGGCTGTGATGGTTTGACGCTCCCATCGCTAAAAGCGAGGGATTCTCAGTTCATCGACACGCCTTACAATTGCCTATCTCTTGCGAGCATTACCTAAACCGTCTAACCGTTCGGCCCAACCAATTAGCAAGCCTAGTTTAGACAATCCCAGAGGGCTTTATCTCCCTGAGCGTACTAGGATAATTACCTAGAGTTAATGTGCGCCCCACATTACTGAAAACAATCTAATTCTTGAGTTTTCTGGATTTGGGCTTACGTTAGTTTCCCTAGCTATGTTTTTCGTGGTTTTCGCTACCCACTATTTGTATCCTTGTGCGACACTTTCGAGTTCAAGCTCCACCCCTATTTCAGGCTTACTGCAACACTCTGGGAATTCAAACCAATTCAATCCTATGGGTTTTTAGTTTTATTGTCAAGCATTGGTCGGCTTTTCATCTCATCGGTAAAACCGAGAGCCTTTGCTGCGCAACGTTTCACGAACAAGCCGACATTTTAGATAACTTCGTGGAATTATCCAATAGTGACAGAAGAGAGGTATAGCAACCGCCTAAGCCGTTAGGACAATATCTTGGTCTGGTTGCCCAACACTGCCGTAATAAGTACCATCTGACCACATCCGAGAACCCCAGAACTTACGCCGCTTCAAGTCAGGGAAGGTGTAGAATAGTTAATGTGCTAGGTGAGCGTAGAGCATGGATAGCTCTAGATTGTCCTTTTATCTCGGAAGTTCAATACTGGATCATTGCCTGATGAAGCGTACCGTTTCTGTCCCTGTTGATTTACCCGGTGAGCGGTTTTTGCCCCTCATGGGCTTTTGTGCTGAGATTTTTAACCAGCATATTGACTGGGCATTGAAACGGTATTTACACAACCGAAAAACGTTGCAGCAAAAAGGCACTCGTTCTGCTAAACGTCGCCTTAAAGCGATGAGTGGGCGCGAGAAGTGGTTCATGGGAGACGTGAATCACTGTGTCACGAAGAAACTGGCAAACTTTCGGGACGTAATTTTGGCGAGTCTATGAATGAAGAATCCCCATCTATGCAAGAGCGAGGAGCGTCAAAAACCTCGGATTTTGCCCACAAATCAACAGAAGGCAAATCAACAGAAGGCAAACGACTGCAATAGACCCATGACTCCTAAACTCCCCCAACAACGGTGGAATATCGCCCCTGCCCAACCCGAAGCTGTTGCTGAAGTGGTGCAAAACACCGGACTTTCTCCTATTCTGGCTCAAGTTCTACTCAATCGCGGCATTACCACCCCCCACGCGGCTCAAGTTTATCTGAAACCCGGGTCAGAGTCATTGCCGCCCCCTTTAGAAGAATTCCCTGACCTTCAGAAAAGTGTGGATTTGCTGATCCATGCCATAGAAGAAGGAGAGAAAATCGCTATTTGTGGGGATTATGATGCGGATGGCATGACTAGCACGGCCTTGTTGATTCGGGCGCTGCGTCATTTGGGGGCTGATGTAGACTATGCCATCCCCAGCCGGATGAAAGATGGCTATGGTATCAATAAACGGATTGTCAAGGAGTTTGCCGAGCAGGGTGTGGGCTTGATTCTGACTGTGGATAATGGAATTTCGGCCTATGATGCGATCGCCTTAGCCATTGATTTAGGCCTCAGCGTCATTGTCACCGACCATCACGACCTCCCCCCCAAACTCCCCCCGGCCGATGCCATCCTGAATCCCAAACTCATCCCCGAAGAGTCCCCCTATCGCGGATTAGCCGGAGTCGGGGTCGCCTATATTTTAGCCGTCACTCTTGCTCAACAACTGGACACCACCAAAGGCCTCATTCATCCCCTCCTTGAACTCTTTACCCTCGGCACCATCGCCGACCTCGCCCCCTTAGTTGGAGTCAATCGTCGCTGGCTTAAACGAGGCTTAAAACAACTACCTAAGTCCGATTTAGAAGGGATTAAAGCCCTCATGCAGGTGGCTGGAGTAGGGGATCAAAATAAACCCATGCCACCGGACACGATTGGCTTTCGTCTCGGACCTCGCATTAACGCCGTCGGCCGCATTGGCGACCCCCAGATAGTCATTGAACTATTAACCACCGATGACCCCGGCATTGCTTTAGAACGGGCGATGTATTGCGAACAACGCAATCAAGAACGACAAGAGATGTGTTCTCAAATTGAGTCAGAAGCCCTTGAGAAAATCGAAAACGACCCCATTCTCTGGCAAAATGACCGGGTTTTAGTCCTTTTTCAACCCCATTGGCATCATGGCGTAATTGGGATTGTAGCCTCTCGTTTAGTGGAACGGTACGGCGTTCCCGTGTTTATTTGTACCTCAGAAGATGATGGGTCTATTATTCGCGGATCCGCCCGAGGGATTCCTGAATTTCATGTATCCCAAGCCTTAAATTATTGTGATGATTTATTAGAAAAATATGGCGGACACAAAGCCGCCGGGGGATTTAGTGTTAAAGCAGAAAATTTTGCCGCCTTTCAAGCTCGTTTGAGCGAATTTGCTCACCAATGTTTAGATCCCCATCATCTTAAACCTTTAATTGAGATTGATGTAGAGGTCAATTTTAGTCAACTCCAAAGCCTTTTATATCAACAAATTGAGGAACTTCAACCTTGGGGAATTGGCAATGAAACCCCTATATTTTTAAGCCCTAATGTTCGGATTATGGAACAGCAAGCCGTGAAAGGGAATCATTTAAAAGCCACCTTTCAACAGGAAACGCCCCAAGGAAATAAAGAATTTAAGGGCATTGCTTGGCGGTGGGGTGAGTATTGTCCTTTACCGACTTGGGTAGATATTGCCTATAAATTAAAGGAAAATACCTTTAATGGGGCGACCAATTTAGAGTTAGAAGTTGTAGGCGTTCGTCCGGCAGATCCTCAGTTTGTGCCCCCTAAAACTGAGGTTAAAACGGCACATTCTGAACGGGTTAATGAGATAAACGCTCCCGTCTTACCTGAGCCAAATGGGGTCGTAAAAAAAGCGGCTTTTCTCTATAACAATCGGCGTTACACTTGTAGTTTATGGGAGTCCTTAAATGAACTGAGAATCCGTAATGATCAGGGGAAAGTGCTAGCCATTGTGCGGGGACAACGACGGGGATTATTAGGGGTTAACCGGGATTCTGCTCGGGAAGTTGATGTTACCCAAGCCCCGTTTTATGACCTAATTAAAGCAGCTTTAGCGGCTTTAAAACAGGGTTAACTGGTTAGATTACTCACGGGGAAAACGACGAAGAATTTCCCCCATCAACTCCTGCTCTTCTCTAAAGAAGATGTCAACGTGACATCCTCCCGACACCGACCATATTTCTTAAACCGGGGAAAACCAAAACTTCTTTTCCAGAAAAAGTTAAACGCTTTGTCTAAACGCCCCATAACCTCTTGCAAGACCTGAGACTGAACTCGTTTTAGTTCTGGGTATTGCTGTTTGGCTTGAGTTAAAGCTTTAATCCCTAGTAAATGATTGTTGGTTAATTTTCGGGGCATCGAACCCCTCAATTAACCGTCTTTCATCCCGACACTGACATTTGCTACGCAACGCTTTGCTACGCAACGCTTTGCGTTCACTTCGTGACGCTTTGCTACGCAACGCTTCGCGAACGCGAACGCGAACGTACAGTGCGGGGCTTCCCGACGATGAGCTAACGGACTTCGGAGGAAGTTTCTGCGTTGCTTTCTACAGTGCCGAGGGGGGAGAGACGTTCGGTAAGGTACTGTTTGGCGAATTGGTCGTGGATGAAACGGGTCACGGGGGGATGGGGAAAGAGGGACGGGGGTATTTGATCAGATTGCTTCTGGTGTCCCTCTTGATACGGTGGGGGTTAACTCTTGATTACTGAGGATTGTTGACTGTACTAAAGGCTTCCTCTGGGGCTTCTAAGGCCTCTAGTTTTTGCCAAACGGTTTGTAAAAGGCGATCGCATCCCGCCCCCGTCACCGCCGAAATTTCACAGATGGGGTCTGGAGTCACTTGGGCAAATTCCCCCCGCATAAACTGCACCCAATCCTCATCCATCACATCCGTTTTATTTAACGCCAAAATCTGAGGCCGTTCCCCCAAACCCCGACCATAGGCGGCTAGTTCCGCTTGAATCGTGCGGTAGTCCCCCAAAGGGTCATCCCCCGTGATATCGACCAAATGCACCAATAACTTGGTTCGTTCAATGTGGCGTAAAAATTCATGACCTAAACCCACCCCGGCATGAGCGCCTTCAATCAGTCCGGGAATATCCGCAAATACTGTCCCATCTCCCGTCGGTTTACGCACGACTCCCAAATTCGGAACCAACGTCGTGAAAGGATAATCGGCAATTTTCGGACGGGCGGCCGAGAGAACCGAAATCAGCGTAGACTTGCCGGCATTGGGGAGCCCAATTAACCCCACCTCGGCCAATAACTTCAACTCCAACCGTAACATCCGTTCCTCCCCCTCTAATCCCGGCAGGGCGTACTCTGGGGCGCGGTTCTGGTTGCTCAAAAAATGTTGATTCCCCAGGCCTCCCTTGCCCCCCTTGGCCACACAAATCTCTTGCCCCACCGTGACTAAATCCCCGATGACCTCCTCCGTCTCGGCATCATAAATCATTGTGCCGCAGGGAACTTTAATCCGCAAATCCTTCCCAGAAGCCCCCGTGCAATTATTCGGTCCTCCTCGTTTCCCATCATCGGCCTTGAAAATCCGGGCATAGCGGAAATCTAACAAGGTTTGCAGGTTCTCGGCCGCTTCAATAATCACCGACCCCCCCCAGCCCCCATTTCCCCCCGAAGGCCCCCCGGCCGGGACATATTTCTCCCGTCGAAAGGCAACAATCCCGTCCCCTCCCTTTCCGGCTTTGACTTCAATCTGTGCGTAATCAATAAATTGCATCTTTAACTCTTCCCCTCACTGGGGTTTCTAAAAATTCGCTCCTAGACAGCGCCCAAAATGAGCGCCTGCCCTGGGCTGATGGGTTCAAAAATACTGAATTCAACAGTATTTAGAGACATCCTCTCCACAATCATCCGCCAAGTAGGACAACGCCCGAAAACGTAACCCGACTAACTGTTCATAGAGGGGGTTTAACTTGCACATGGGGGGAATGTGAACCACTTTCCGACCAAAGAGTTTAATATCCCGCTCAAAAGGACACTGAGGAGGAACCATTTTACACACAAAACGGGCTACTCGGCGATCTTGTACTTCCATCCCATCTAACCAATCTTGAACAGGTTTGAGGACATTACTAGACGGTTGAGGTGGTCGGAGGGGAGAAACGACGGTTTCTTGGGCTTCTGCAACAAAGGCATCATTGGCTTGTAAGTCGTGTTTAGTCGGGTCGTATAGGGTCTGTTCCAAAACCTTTAAGGCCTTAATTTCCAAGCCCAAGGCCGCTAAAAACTGATTAATGACATTGGATTCCTCGACGGAGTAAACGCCGTTCGCCAAGGCCATCATAACCGCCGTGCGCAGGAAATTTTCCGCCATTTGGGAATCGTGACCGAGGGTGGCGGCTAATTCTTCGGCACTGATGGGTTCTAGTTCGCCTAAATCGGTATGGGGGGCGAGTTCATCTTGAGTCAGTTGAGCGATGAGTTCTTGTTCTTCGGGATCAAAATGTCCATCGGCCCACGCGACTGTTAATAATCCTCGCAGCCAGACGGAGATTTGTTCGTTGGTGTATTGATGCTCAATCTTGCTGGTCATCACTATTTCCCCGGAATGCTTCCCCTCTTATTCTAATATGCGTGCTGGTTTGGGGGGTAGGGAATGGGGAATAGGTAATGGGGGTAATAGTAATCAACTCACCCTCGCCCCGACTCTCGGAGTTATTCAGCAAGCCCTAAATAGTATTGTCCAATTTATTGGAAAGTGATGGTGCGTCAGGACTTTAGTGATTCGGTTGTTACCCAAGTTATTCCTTGTGACACACCCTACGAGTTGACAAAATGCACACAAGCTTAATTTTTTAAGGTTAAATTTATTCTCCTACGGGGAATTCATGAACTCCCCCTCCCCCAACCTCTTGAGGATTTTTATGGAGAGGATTTATTACCATTTTGCACAAAATTTTAGATTGATTTAATCTGTGATGACCGAAATTATTCTATAATGAATTTAGTGTAAGTTAGTTTAAACTAGGTAAAAAAATATCAAAAATTTGAGTTTTAGCCTGAGAGTAAAAACAGCAGACTTGGGTTAAATTATACCAAGAAATAGGTTAATTTTTCAAGAAAATTGAGTGCTTGAAATTGAACAAACTAAAACTCAAAAACAAGGACATTCGGATCTGGTGGTATGAGTAAAGATTGCAAAAAAATATCAAAAATTAATTAAAATTACCATGGGTGAACTCATTTTTTCTCACTCATAAAACTAGATTAATAAAAAGTGTCCTATTTCTAGGTATTTTTGGGTGTCTTCAAAACATGAGGGATGATATGAGAAAAATTTACCTTAGTTTTGTAATTAATGGACTATCCCCCCTAGCCCCCCTTTGGAAGGGGGAGAAATAGGGTTAAAGCTGTTAATTTTTCCTATTACCGATTACCTATTTTCCTATTCCCTAAAACAAGGAGCTAAGTTATGGAAGTGTTTGATGTAGCTATCATTGGTGGTGGAATAGTTGGCTGTGCGATCGCACGGGAACTGATGCGCTATTCTTTACGGGTGATTTTACTCGAAAAGGAGATAGAGGTCGGTTTTGGTGTCAGCAAGGCCAATAGTGGCATTATTCACGGAGGACACCACAGTTCACCGGATACCCTGAAAGGAAAATTAGAATGGGAGGGGAATCAACTGTGGGATGCCTTACGGGACGATTTGGACTTTGGTTTTAAACGGATTGGAGAAATTACAATTGCTCTGAGTGAGGAGCAAATTCCCACCCTACACCAGATTAAAACCCAAGGGGAACAGAAGGGGGTGCCAGGTTTGGAGTTGTGGGATACTGAGCAAATTCTCAGGGCAGAACCGCACCTTTCCCCGGATATTGTGGCGGGATTATATGCCCCTACTACTGGGGTAGTGAATCCCTATGAGGCCTGTTTTGCTTTGATTGATAATGCCCGATTGAATGGGTTAGAAATTAGTACCGAAAACCCGGTACTGGGTTTAGATTACCGGGAGGATGTTTGGCAAATTAACGCCCAAAAAGGTGTCATTTACAGCCGTTTTGTGATTAATGCGGCGGGACTTTTTGCGGATGAAGTTTCAGCTATGGCGGGGGTGGAAACCTTTAAAATTAAGCCGCGTAAAGGGGAGGAATATTTACTGGATAAACGCTTAAAAGGTCATATTCAACGGGTAATCTTCCCCTGTCCTACTCCTGTTTCTAAGGGAATTTTAGTCATTCCCACCTATGACGGAACGTTGATGGTGGGGCCAACGGCGGAACGGGTGGAGGATAAGGAGGATTTAACCACGACGGCGACCGGAGGACAAAGGGTTTTTGAGGCGGTGATGCAGTATGCTCCGGGTATTAGTCCCCGGGATTGCATTGCGGAATTTGCGGGATTGCGTCCGGTGGCCGATGGGGAAGATTTTATCATTGAACCGAGTTCCCGCAAGGGGTTTATTCAGGTGGCGGGGATTCAATCTCCGGGCTTAACGGCGGCTCCGGCGATCGCACGTTTAGCCCTCGATATCCTCCAAGATAGCGGCCTAGGGTTGATTCCCAAGGATGACTTTATCGCCAAAAACCCCCCGGTGATTCGCTTCGCCAGTTTATCGAGGGCAGAACAGATGACCTTAACCCAAGAGCATCCCTCCTATGGGCGGATTGTCTGTCGTTGTGAGGGCATTACTGAGGGGGAAATTTTGGCCGCTATTGGGCGAGGGGCTGCTACCCTGGACGGGATTAAATTCCGCACGAGGGCAGGGATGGGGCGCTGTCAGGGGGGATTTTGTACCGGGCGCTGTTTAGAATTGCTCTCCCGTGAATTAGGGTGTCCGATTTCGGCCTTGACGAAACGGGGGGGTGAGTCTTGGATTGTCCGTGATAGAGAGGAGGTTTTAAGTCGATGAATACCTATGGAAATCGACCCCTAGAAGCTGATTATGATGTGGTTGTGGTGGGAGGCGGTCCCGCAGGCATGGCGGCGGCTTTAGGGGCGAAAAAACAGGGCGCAGAGCGTATTCTGATTGTAGACCGTGAGAAGGAAGCGGGGGGGATTTTATTGCAGTGTATTCATCCCGGTTTCGGCCTGCAACATTTTAAGGAAGAGTTGACGGGGCCCGAATATGCTCAACGGTTTTTAGGGCAAGTGTTAGCGGCCGATATTCAGGTAGCGAAGGATACTTATGTTCTAGATATCGACCGCCAGCGACGGGTAACGTTAATGTCGGGAGAGACGGGGATGCAGCAGGTGCAGACTAAGGCGGCCGTTTTAGCGATGGGGGCAAGGGAACGGACACGGGGGGCTATTCGGACTCCCGGACGCAGACCTGCGGGGGTATTAACGGCCGGATTAGCGCAGAAGTTTGTCAATTTGATGGGCTATTTACCGGGCAAACGGGCGGTTATTTTAGGGTCTGGGGATATTGGTCTAATTATGGCGCGTCGCCTGACGTTGGAGGGGGTGGAGGTGGTGGGGGTGTTTGAAATTATGCCCTATGCCAATGGGTTAAACCGTAATATTGTTCAGTGTTTGCAGGATTTTGATATTCCGTTGCATTTGTCTACAACGGTGGTCGATATTCAAGGACGCGATCGCCTAGAAAAAGTCACTGTCGCCCCGGTAGACTCCCATTTTGTCCCGGATTTAACCAGAAGTTGGGACATTGACTGTGACACGCTGTTACTGTCCATTGGTTTAATTCCCGAAAATGAACTTTCCCGTCAATTGAATTTACGTTTAGATCCCGTGACTCAGGGGCCGATGGTGAATAGTCGCATGGAAAGTTCTCAAGATGGGGTGTTTGTCTGTGGGAATGTGGTACATATTCATGATTTGGTGGACTTTGTGAGTGCCGAATCTGGTTTAACGGGGGAATATGCGGGACTTTATGCCACAGGTCAACGGTTGCCACCGGATAATATTCGCTTAATTCCGGGGGAAAATGTGGCTTACTGTGTCCCTCATACTATTTCTAGCGATCGCGAGCATACGGTTTATTTGCGTGTGCGCAAACCCCTAGAAAAAAGCGTTCTCCGTTTAGGGGAAGTCTACGAAAAACCCCTGCGCTACGTCTTCCCGGCTGAGATGGTTAATCTCAAAGTCCGTCCCCGTTTCCTCCATCAGTTTCATGGGGAGGCGTTGAAAATTGATGTTTTGCCTGTGGAATAGGGAACGGGGAGTCGAAAAAAGGCAAGCCTTTTTGATTATTTATCCCTAAAACCTTGCAGTTTCTCGCTCTTAAAATGGCTGAAAGTCCTAGTAACACTGCTTAGAGGGATATTCAGCAGACCCTACCTATTACCTATGACCTCCCTCCTGTTCCCCGTTCCCTAAAATAAAAGAGTTTTAGCTATTCACTAGCCACTATTCCCCTGCTCCCCCGCTCCCCTGCTCCCCTGCCCCCCTGTTCCCTGTTCCCCACCCGGAGTAGAGTTATATTGCTACGCAACGCTTCGCGTTCACTTCGTGACGCTTTGCTACGCAACGCTTTGCTACGCAACGCTTCGCGAACGCGAACGCGAACGCGGAGCGTCACGAAGTGAACAGCAAGCCCTATCTAGGGGGTATTTTTGCGATACCCTAATGGACAACCCCACTCGTCAATCGCTTATGCTGAAGGCCTCCGTTATTATCCCCATTTACAACGGGATCGAAGACTTACCAGACCTCTTGGCTTGCTTAAAAGCCCAAACCTATCCCGCCTCACAGGTTGAGTATTTACTGGTGGATAATAACAGTACAGACAACACCTTTGAACAACTACAAGCCGCCCGTCAAGACTTTGCCCAACAAGGGCTAACCCTGCACCCCCTACAAGAACCCAAGATTCAAAGCTCCTACGCTGCCCGCAACAAGGGCATTTGTGCCGCCCAGAGCGAACTATTGGCCTTTACCGATGCCGACTGTCGCCCCCAACCCACCTGGCTGGAAAACCTGCTTAAACCCTTTAATCAAGCCAATATCGGTTTAGCTGTCGGGGAAATCCTCGCCCTCCCCAGTGAGAATCTGCTGGAAAAATATGCCGAGCGCAAGGATACCCTTTCCCAAAAACACACGCTCAATCATAGCTTTTGCCCTTACGGACAGACGGCAAATCTGGCTATTCGGAAACAAGCCTTTCGTGATGTGGGGTTATTTCGCCCCTACTTAACGACAGGGGGGGATGCGGATATTTGTTGGCGCATTTTACGCGCAACGGATTGGCAATTCCAGTTTGTCGAGGATGCGGTGGTTCAGCATCGTCACCGGGCGAGTCTGGCGGAATTACGCAGTCAGTGGCGGCGTTATGGTCGTTCTAACCGTTATTTACATGATTTACATGGTGTGGCGTTAGGCACCGAAATTAACCCTCAAAAAACCGTTTATCGGCTCAGTCGTTGGTTATTGAAAGAACTTCCTATTGCTACGTTAAAGTTAGTTGTAGGTCAGGCTAAAACGGTTGATTTAATTAACACGCCCCTTGATTTAGTCACCTTTTATGCTCGGAGTAGAGGTCAGCAACAGGCGGTTTTACCGGATGCTGCCCGTGAGATTCCACCTTTTCCTGATCTCCGGTCTGACCTCCGCTAAATGGGGTCCTTTGTTAGAATCTTCGGTTTAACGGAAGGGGGATCATCGACGTTTCTGGGTGGGATGTGAACAGAACTCTAGGAGAGTACATTCCCAAACCAGACGGGGTTGAACATAGCTTAAAAGGGCTTGACGGGCTTTTTCGAGGGTTTCAAGGGGGAGGAGGTGACGGGGATTGTTAAGGTACTTTTGCCAGTAGGTGTATTGCAGATAATTTAGGAGCCAGAGTTGAGTTTCCGCTTCTAAGGTTTGGTCGATTTCTTTGGCTAAGAAAAGGGCTTGTTGGGGGGTGGTGGGTGGGGTGGCTAACGTGTTGAGGAGTTCTGGGGGGATAGCGGCTAGTTGTTCAGCCGCGAGGAGGGCTTCTCCCGGACTGCCTTGGGCGATCGCACACAAAACCCCATGGTCGGCAATGTCCCCGTAGCCCTTGGCGCGCAGAATCTCCCCCATCTCCTCTTGAGGGAGACGATAGAAGGGAATCCGTTGGCAGCGCGACACCAATGTAGAGAGCAAGGAGTCCCCACTGGGCGCGATTAAAATTAAAGTGGCTCTCCCCGGTTCCTCAAGGGTTTTGAGGAGGGCATTGGCAGCCCCTTCCGCCATAGTATCGGCATCTTCAATGACCACGACTGCACGCATAGCATTGAGGGGGGGACGGGCTAAAAAGGTGCTAATTTCCCGAATCTGTTCAATGCGAATCTGGGGAGGGGCTTTCCGTTTCAGGCCAGCCGCTTCTGCTTCCGTTGCCGTGAGTCGTTGGCCTTGGTGTTGATAGGTCGGTTCGACCCAGAGAAAATCGGGGTGATTTTTGGCTTCGACTTTTTTAAAGATTAAGGCCTGTTGGTCTGGGGGTTGATGGTGGGCGAGGAGGAGTTGAGCAAAAGCCAGAGCCGCGATTTTGCGCCCAATCCCCGGAGAGCCGACAAATAGATAGGCCGGGGCGATTTTATCTTTCAGGAGGGCTTGCTGGAGGAGTTCAACCGCTTGGGGTTGTCCTCTCAGCGCAAGAAAAGGATTCATCAATCAATTGACCATAGGACAAAGCGCTTAACTTGTCATCAAGGGGCGTACTCTTGCCGATAAGATGGAAAAAAAGCAGTATTACCAAACTTGATTTTATGTTATCAATTCCTCAATCTTTAGAAGAAACCGTTAGTCAAGCCAAAGCAGCCACCCAGAGAGCTTTAGAGGCCGGGTGTCAACGGGTACAGGTGGAGATTGTTCTCCCGGAAATTGCTTTAGAGGCTCAATCCCTCGCTCTTCAATTTGCCGAACTGTTCGAGTCTTACGGTGCCGGGTTAAAAATCCTGTTTCCCGATACAGGGGCGGCCGCTTTGGCGCGACGAGATTGGGGGGAGACGGTGTTTAAGGTGACGGATCTCGGCAGTAGTCGGACTCCGGTAGAGGTGAAACTTTCCGAGGATGATGAGGTGTTTCTGGTGGTGGCCGCTTCGGCGGTGGAGGTGGCGCAGGTGGAAAAATTATGTAATTGGGCTTTAGAGCGCGATCGCCCGGTGGTTCTCATTATCCCGCAATTGGAGAACGTGGCCACCATTGGCATTGGTTACGCTGCCCGCCAACTACGGGAACGTTTCCTCAGTACCCTAGAAACGGCTTATTATCTCCGTCCGTTTGAAGGGGGAACGATTCTCCGCGCCTATCCTTCTCCTTGGGAGGTTTGGTTAGAGAAGGAGGAAGGGTACGAAAAGATTGCTGAAGAGGCCACCAAGCCCATCGGAGAACGCTTAGAACGCATTATCATGGGTGCGATCGCCAATGACCCCGATCAAGATAATCCGGCGGTGGCTGTACCTAAGAAAACTGGAGTTTTGGGCAGTCTTCAGCAGTTTTTAAAGGCCTTGAGTAGTTAGGGAGAGGGGGAGAGAGGGAGAGGGGGAATTAAGACTTATTCCCGACTCCCGACTCCCGACTCCCGACTCCCGATTCCCGACTCCCGATTCCCGACTCCCGATTCCCGACTCCCGACTCCCGACTCCCGACTCCCGACTCCCGATTCCCGACTCCCGATTCCCGACTCCCGACTCCCTCTTGCCTTCACAATTAACTCAAGGATTTTCCTCCGTCGATTAAGATGAGTTTAGGGGCATCTTTGATTCTGATTCCTTTTGTTCTATCCCTTCTTCCTTGAGCCGTGCAAATTGTCTTTGTTTCTGAGTCCCATCAATCTATCCCAGAAGCCTTGGCGGTTGAAGGAATGCTCATGGCGATCGCAGAAATTAATCAACAAGGGGGCGTATTGGGTCAACCCCTTGAATTGCGCTTTCTTCCCCTCCCCCCTTGGGACGAAAGAACCCACTTTGAAACTTGGTATCGTGACCTAGAAACCCTGCTTGCTGAGGGAGACGTGGGCGCCTTATTCGGGGGGTGGACTCCCCAAGGGGAACAAGCCCTAGTACATTTAGCAGAATCCACCCAGACCCTTTTATTTTCCCCCCTTTGTCCTCAAGATGTCGCCAGTTCTCGCCAAGTGTTTTACACCGGAAGCTGTGCCAATCAACACCTTGAACCGGCTTTAGATTGGTTACAAATCACGGGGCGGCAACGCTGCTATTTACTCACTAATAATCATCCCAACTCCCAAAACCGCGGCCGTTTAACCGCTAATCTGTGGCAAGAACGAGGGGGAGAAATCATCGCATCGGGCTGTGTCAACGTTACCCAGCCCGATTTTTCCGCCATTTTAGCCGAAATTGAGCAGCAAAAGCCCGATATGGTCTTAAATCTGCTCATGCCTCACCATTATTCCCTAGGGGACAGCCCCACCCCCCCCTATAGCCCCTTTTATCGAGACTATCACCAGGCCAGACTGGGGGAAACTTGCCCCCTGTTAACCCTATTTCCCGACCCCTGGGAAGAATCCCACCCCGCGTTAGACTATCCCCCCCACTACCGCGTTACCCCCTATAGTCCCTCTTTAGACCATCCCCTTAATCAGGCCTTTCTTGCCCACTGCCAAGCCAGTCAACGCACCCCCAGCGCGCCTTTACTCAAGGGATATAGTCAAGTCCACCTCTGGAAACAGGGAGTAGACCTAGCCGGAACCGTGAACGGGAGCAGACTGGGGGCTGCCTTGTATGGGTTAGGCTGGTCTGGCCCCCAAGGGTTAGTGTATCTGGAAACCAATCAGGCGATCGCACAACCCATTTATATTGAATACATCCCTAGCGCCCACCCCCCCCAACTGGTTTATCAAACCCCCGGCCCCGTGCGCCCCCTACCCCATTTCACCGCCCCCAGCAACACCCAAGACACCCCACCCCTTCCCCCCCCCCATTTATGGGAACAACTCCAAGGGGAGCGACAAAAACGAGTGCAAATCGAGGCCGCCCTACAAGACTACGCCCTTGAACTACGTACCATCTTTTCCGCCCTCACCGATGCCATTTTAGTCACCGATGCTCAAGGCTGTTACCTACGCATTGCCCCCACCAATCCCAGCCATAAACCCTCCGCCGAATTAATTGGCAAAACCCTTGAGGATGTCTTCCCCCCCGAACAAGCCCAAGACCTCTTGAATAAAGTACAAGAAGCCCTCACCACAGGTCAAAGTGTCACCTGTGAATATGCCCTCCCCCCCAGCGAGGCTCAACAGTGGGGCTTAAATCGGGACCCAAACCACAAGGAGAACTTTTGGTTTACCGCCACCCTCGCCCCCATTACCCCTCAATCCGTGCTATGGGTCATTCGCAACATTACCCAAGAAAAACAAATTGAACTGGAAAAAAGTCGCATCCTCGCCAACCTAGAACAAAAGTTTGCGGAACGCACCACCGCCCTGATGGCCGCCAACGATGAACTGATTGGGGAAATTGTAGATCGTCGCCTAGCTGAAAGCGCCCTGCGTAACGCCAAAAATCAACTAGAAGCCGTCCTAGATGCTGTCCCCGGTATTGTCTCCTGGATTGGGTCTGACCTCTGTTATTTGGGCGTAAATCGGCACTTAGCGAAAGTTTTTAACCGTCCCCCAGAATATTTCGTTGGGCAACATATCGGGTTTTTAGGTGCTGGTTCCGAATTCGTCCAATTTGTCGAGGAATTCTTTGCTAGTGACCAGGAAGACGACTTTCGAGAAATCACCAACCTCATCAACGGCAGCCCCCGCAATTACTTAATAGTCGCCCAAAAATATAATGAAAGTAAGGCCGCCTTTACCGTCGGCATTGATATCACCGAACGCCAGCAGGCCATCCAAGACCTCGCCCGGTCGAAAGACCAACTCCAAGCCGTTCTAGATGCCGTCCCGGGTATTGTCTCTTGGATTAGTTGCGACCTGCGCTATTTAGGCGTAAATCGTCAACTCGCCCAAACCTTTAACCTTCGTCCTGAGAACTTTGTCGGAAAAAATATCGGCTTTTTACAGGCCAGCACCGACTTTAATCAATTTGTCTCCTCCTTCTTCGCCAGTCAGGCCACCGACAGTTTCCGGGAAGTTGAAGCCATCGTTAAAGGGGACACCCGCAACTACTTAATCGCCGCCCAAAAATACGACCAAGGCCAAGCCGCCTTTACCGTCGGCATTGACATCACCGACCGTCAACGCGCCCTTGATGACCTCGCCCGCTCAAAAGACCAACTCCAAGCCATTTTAGAAGCCGTGCCGGGGATTGTTTCTTGGATTAGTTCCGACCTGCGCTATTTGGGCGTAAATCGTCATTTAGCCGAAACCTTTAACCTCCAAGCAGAGGATTTTGTCGGGCAAGATATCGGCTTTTTGCAAACTAGCTCAGAATTTAATACCTTTGTCCGGGAATTTTTCGCCAGTCCTCAAGCCGATGCTTTCCGGGAAGTACAAACGCTAGTCCGGGGAGAACGGCGCAATTTCTTGATTGCCGCCCAAAAATACGACCAAGGCCGGGCCGCTTTTACCGTCGGCATTGATATCACCGAACGGCAAACGGCACTAGATGCCCTCAAGGAAGCCGAAAATAAATATCGCACCATCTTTGAAAACGCCGTCGAGGGCATTTTCCAATCCTCCCCCCAAGGCCGTTATCTGAGCGCCAATCCAGCTTTAGCGCGCATCTATGGCTATGATTCCCCCGATGCCTTAATTGAACAAGTCACCGACCTCAGCCAAGAAATTTATGTGGATGCTAACAGTCGCCAACAGTTCCGCAATATCTTAAATCAAGTGGGGTCGGTGGTGGCTTATGAGTCCCAGATTCGCCGTCGGGATGGAACGGTGCGCTGGATTTCTGAAAATGCTCGGGCTGTTCATGATGAGGCGGGGCGGTTATTGTACTATGAGGGCACCGTTGAAGATATTACCGAACGGAAGCAGGCCGAGGAGGATTTACGGCGCTTTAGTGAGGAGTTGGAACAACGGGTACATGAACGGACGATGGAGTTACAAGACCTCAATTTACAGTTGTTGATGGAGATTGGGGAACGGGAACGGGTGGAGTCCGCCTTACGCACCTCGGAGGCGGAGTTACGGGCGTTATTTGCCGCCATGACGGATGTGATTACGGTGTTTGATGGGTCGGGGTGTTATGCCAAAATTGTCACGACCAATTCTGAGTTATTGTATAGTCCCCAGATGGAATTATTGGGGCGTTCTGTGGATGAGGTACACCCCCCCGAACAGGCGCAAATGTTTAAAACCCACATTCAGGAGGCTTTGAATACGGGTCAAACGGTGAGCGCGGATTACAGTTTGTTGATTCCCAATGCTGAAGGGGAGATGGAGGAAACTTGGTTTGCGGCTAGTGTCTCTCCCTTGCCGAATCATAGTGTAATTTGGGTGGCGCGTAATGTGACGGAACGCCGCCGGGTGTTGAATGCCCTGCAAGAGGCGGAGGAGAAGTATCGCAGTATTTTTGAGAATGCGGCTGAGGGGATTTTCCAAATTACGCCACAAGGTCGGTATATTAGCGCCAATCCGGCGTTAGTGCGGATGTATGGGTTTAGAGATTTTGCACAGTTAGCGGCCGGGGTGCAGGATATTGGTCAACAGCTTTATGTGTGTTCGGAGCAACGGGAGGAGTTAATCGAACGACTGGAGGAGTTGGGATCGGTTTCCGGCTTTAAAGCGCAGGTGCGACGGAAGGATGGCGGTTTAATCTGGACTTCGGAAAATGTGCGGGTGGTACGAGATGAGGAGGGGGCGACGCTGTACTATGAGGGGACGGTGGCGGATATTACCCAACAGAAGGCGGCGGAGGATGCCCTACACCTAGAACGGGAGAAGTCGGAACGGTTGCTGTTGAATATTTTGCCTCGGTCGATTGCGGAACGGTTGAAGCAGGAGGAACAGTCGATTGCGGAACGGTTTGATAATGTGTCGATTTTGTTCGCGGATATTGTGGACTTTACTTCCCTTTCGGCGGCGATTCCCCCGACGGAGTTGGTGGATTTGTTGAATCAGATTTTCTCGGCCTTTGACCAGTTGGCGGATTGGTACAATTTGGAGAAGATTAAGACGATTGGGGATTCTTACATGGTGGCTGGGGGTTTCCCGGAAACGGAAATGCAGCATCATATTGAGGCGATCGCAGATATGGGGTTAGATATGCAGCGAGCCATCCGCCGTTTTGATCGGATGGATGGTAAACCGTTCCGTCTCCGCATTGGTATTCATACCGGCCCGGTGGTGGCTGGGGTAATTGGCATTAAGAAGTTTATTTATGATCTCTGGGGGGATACGGTAAATGTGGCCTCGCGGATGGAATCTCAAGGAATGAGCGATCGCATTCAAGTCACCGCAGAAATCTATGATGTCTTAAAACAGAATTATTGGCTGGAGGAACGAGGCGAGATTGAAGTCAAAGGCCGAGGGATTATGACCACCTATTGGTTAATGGGGCGTAAATAGGGTTTGCTGAATCAGTCGGGGAATTAAGAATTATTCCCTATTCCCTAACCTTGACCCCCTCCCCGCTTCAAGCGATATTCTGTTAGACTTGATGGGAATAACCCAATCAACATCATCAATAGAGCCTTTTCCATGATCCCAACTGTTATTGAAACTTCCGGCCGTGGCGAACGTGCCTTTGATATTTATTCTCGCCTGCTGAAAGAACGGATTGTTTTCTTAGGGCAACCTGTAACGGATGAAATTGCTAACCTGATTGTGGCGCAGTTGCTCTATTTGGAAGCCGAAGACGCGGAAAAAGATATTTATCTCTACATTAACTCTCCGGGAGGGTCTGTCTCGGCAGGACTGGGGATTTTTGACACCATGAATCAAGTGCGGCCGGATGTCTCGACGATTTGCGTGGGATTGGCGGCCAGTATGGGGGCGTTTTTGTTGAGTGCCGGGACGAAGGGAAAACGCTTGAGTTTGCCCCACTCCCGGATTATGATTCATCAACCGTTAGGGGGAGCCCAAGGCCAAGCGACGGATATTGAAATCCAAGCGAAGGAAATTCTCTATTTGAAGGCTCTGTTAAATCAACATTTAGCCCATCATACGGGACAACCCATCGAACGGATTGAGGTGGATACAGACCGGGATTTCTTTATGTCTCCGGCTGAGGCGAAGGATTACGGTTTAATTGATCAGGTGATTGACCGCAAACCTTCGGCCAGTAATCCTCCTCCCCATGAGGGCTAGAATTGCGCCTGTTGCCTCCCTCTTGACTCTGACTTAGGGCTTGCTGAATAACTCTATTCCCGGTGGGGAATGGGGAACAGGGAACAGGGGGAGTCGGAAAAAGGCAAGCCTTTTTGATAATTTATCCCTAAAACCTTGAGTTTCTCGCTCCCAATCGAAAGTCCTATTAACAGTGATTAGATGGATATTCGGCAGACCCTACTTATCACGAATGATTACCTAAAATGTCGGCTTGTTCGTGAAACGTTGCGCAGCAAAGGCTCTCGGTTTTGCTGCGCAACGTTTCACGAACACCGATGAGATGAAAAGCCGACCAGCATAGAACAGCGAAGCACGACTAAGAATAACCCCTCCTGAGATTCAACCATGACCTATACAGTGCTACCCCCGACGTTGCCTTTAAATCAACCCACGATTCATCAATTGCCCAATGGTTTAACGATCGTAGCCCAACAAATGCCGGGGGCGGTGGTGTCGTTTAATTTGTGGCTCAATGTGGGGTCGGCGCTGGAGTTGGATGAGATTAATGGCATGGCGCACTTTTTAGAACACATGATCTTTAAGGGAACGCCCAATTTGCCGAGTGGGGAGTTTGAGCGTCGGATTGAGGAACGGGGGGCGGTGACGAATGCAGCGACGAGTCAGGATTACACGCACTACTATTTGACGGCGGCGGCGCAGGATTTTGGGGATTTGCTGCCCCTTCAGTTGGAGGTGGTGTTAAATGCCTGTATGCCGGATGGGGCCTTTGAACGGGAACGGTCGGTGGTGCTGGAGGAGATTCGCCGTTCTGAGGATAATCCGAGTCGGCGGGTCTATATGCAGGCGATGGAGACTTGTTTTGAGCGATCGCCTTATCGTCGTCCGGTATTGGGTCCAACGGCGGTGATTCAAGGGTTACACCCCCAACAAATGCGTGATTTTCATGCCCAATGGTATCAACCCCACCAAATGACGGCCGCTGTGGTGGGGAATTTGCCTGTAGAAACGTTGATTGAGCAGGTGGAGGAGAGTTTTGGGGCGGTGTATGAACCACGCTCCCCCCTGACTGATGTTCTTGACTCTCCCCCCTGGGAGGATTTTCTGGCAGAACCGCCTTTTGAAGGAATTGTGCGTCGGGAGTTGGTTGATTCTCGCGTGCAACAAGCCCGTTTAGTGATGGTGTGGCGGGTGCCGGGTTTGTTGGAGTTGGGGAAAACCTACGGTTTAGATGTGTTGGCGACGTTGTTGGGTCAGGGGAAACTCTCCCGTTTGTTCCGGGATTTGCGGGAGGAACGGCAGTTAGTGACCTCCATTGGGGTCAGTAATATGACCTATCATCTCCAAGGGGTGTTTTATATTGCGGCTCAGTTACCGACGGAAAATGTGGCGGTGGTGGAGGAGGCGATCGCACAACACCTGAGATCCTTCCAACAAGAACCCGTTAATCCCAAGGATTTAGAGCGCATTCGGACTCAAGCGGTGAATCGGTTTGTGTTTAATAATGAGCGCCCGAGTGATCGCACCAGTCTTTACGGCTACTATTACTGTAAATTGCGCAATTTAGAACCTGCCTTAACCTATCCCCAACGCATTCAGGCTATTACCCCGGCCGATATTCAAAACGTCGCTCAATGTTATTTAAACCCCGATGCTTATGGGGTGGTTGTCGTTCGACCAACCGCGAAATCGAACTAAACTCAAAAATAGTCTGGGACTTGTGTAAATTGTGAACACTGCTCACAAAATCCTCACAATCTTTTCCTAGAGTGAATACAGTAACCCAATAAGTCATTGGTTGAACTTCAGTTTGTGGGTCACAAAGTCTCAGGTCAAGGTAGTTACAGGAGTCAGGAGGCTAATCCCCTATGACTCCTTTCTCTTGCTTGTGGCTTTATTTATCATCTGGTATCGATATGACTTGTGTCTCCTGCTCAGAGTGTATTCCCGTTTCTTCTTTTAGTGGTGAATCTCCTTCCGATGTACTTCGCGATCGCTCCATGACTCGGCAAGGACAGATTATCATGAGTCGTCGTCAGGTTGATGAATATTATATAGAGTTAGCCGTTGATGTTTTAAAAAGTCGCAATTCTGCATTAGTCAAGTCTTTGAAAGATTTTTTAACCGTTTTACCCAATCCGAGCTTAATCGAAGTAGTCTTAAGTCAAGGGGTTTATCATTTAATTGAGACTGTGCCAGAGGCCGCCCGTTGGATTCTGGAAAACCCGGACTATCTCATGCCGGAATTAGACTTAAATCATCTGGCTCTTTCCTTAGTGCGCCAACGGTTAGAGGAAGAAGGGTATGTAGAAGGTCGTGATTTTTTGTTGTCTTCCCGACACCGAGTTTTTTTGACCCCTGAAGCCAAGATTAAGTTACTAAAAACCCTATCATCGGGTGAGCAATTTTTAGTTTTTGAACTGTTAACTGTTTTGCCGAAACCGGAAGAGATTTAAGGCCTGTTAATTGAAGAAAATTGAGCCTAAATACTCCGTTACTTAAAACGAGTTAATTGGACGCGATAGCGTTCTTTTTTTGTAATCATTATTTCCCCGACTTCAACCCGTCCTTTTCCCCGTACCGAGATTAAATCCCCAGACTGAATGGTATAACTGGGTTGGGTGATTTCCTTCCAATTCACCCGCACATCTCCCCCATTAATCGCCTCCACCATCTTATTCCGAGACATTCCCAAACCCGCCGAGGCGATCGCATCTAAACGCAAAGAGGCTTCAACCGTCGTTAATTCCTTCTTCGTCGGGGGGCGATATTTTAACTCACTAAAGTCCACCTGTTGGGTTTTCACCGGGACAGAACGCACTTGCACCAAACTACTGGTTAAAAAGTCCACCAACTCCGGCGCTACAATCACTTGAGCGCCCCGTTCTCCCAATACCACAATATCCCCCACCTTTTCCCGCACTAAACCTGTGCCTAAAATTGCCCCCAAAAAGTCCCGATGGGTGGCCGAGTCAAAGAGGAAATTTCCCGCAATATCCAACAGCGCGAGGGGAACTTGAGTAAAATCGATGGGTAGTTCAGAACGTGCGATCGCCACTCGTTGCCGTTCCGCTTGGGGATAGCCGCCCCAAGGCAATAACTCCACCTCCGTCAGTTGGGCAAACCTCCCCCGCACCTCCATCAACACCGGAGGAGAGACAAAATCCGTCGTCACCACTTCCCACGTTTTAATCGCCTGTTCCGCCTGGTCAATCACGCGGGCGACTTCTTGACGATTTTCGACACCTTTCAGTAATTCTTCTCTCGGTAACATAGGGGTCTGGGGAAAATTCAACGGGCATGGAGGGAGTCGAACCCCCGACACCTGGAACCGGAATCCAGTGCTCTATCCTCTGAGCTACATGCCCTTTTGTTCAGCGATCATCTAGAATAACACATCTATTTAGATTTTCCCAAGTCCCTCCTCAAAAAGCCTTGGTTAGAGAAACCCGGAAAAGGATTAAAATAGCGAGGTTAACCCGTTAAATCGGACAAAATCCATGACCAAGCAAATTATCCATAGCGAAGAAGCACCCGCCCCCGTTGGCCCCTATAGTCAAGCGATCGCCGCCACCGGAACCCTCATCTTTGTCGCCGGACAAATCCCCCTCGATCCCCACACCGGAGAAATCGTCGGCGGCGATGACATCAGCCAACAAACAGAACAAGTCATGCGCAACCTAGCCGCCATCCTACAAGCCGCCGGAGCCGACTTTAAACGAGTCGTCAAAACCACCGTCTTCCTCGCTGACTTAAACGATTTTGGCCCCATGAACCAAGTTTACGCCCAATTCTTCGAGGACACCAGCGCCCCCGCCCGCGCCTGCGTAGAAGTCTCTCGCCTCCCCAAAGGAGTTAAGGTCGAAATTGACTGTATCGCTGTGTTGTAGCCAATTCCCTAGAGCCAAACCGAGGCTCTACATGAATAACTTTGTTAACAAATGTAACAATTATGCCGTCATACTGGCATACCAGCTTGACAGTCTTCTAAGGAATGACTAACATGGCATAACATACCCGGGTAGATATCTTATTAGTGCGAGATGCAAGACAAGCAGAAAGTTACACTTTATCTTCCGCCCAACCTCCACCGTAGGCTAAAAGTTCAGGCCGCCCTTGAGGTAGAGTCCATGTCTGCAATGGTAGAAAAAGCAATTGCGTTCTACTTGCAGAATCCGGAAGTAGTGGAAGATGTAGAAGCTTCTCAAGGCAAAACCCATCGGGTCTATTCCTGTCCCGAATGTCACAGCCCTCTAGTTAAGCGTGATGGGGAAATGGTCGCCCTCGACCAACCACCTGCTGTATTAGCAGAGGAAATGCCGAAAGAGATAGGTCAGGACATTAATCCAGAGATTGAGATTCCAGTAGAGCAGGTTCGAGAAGTTGTCGGCTCCCGGTCTGACTCTCACGGAGAAGAGACGTTGGTTCCCTGTTGAATTGGGGTTAGCATAGCTGATTTTGATAGCTGATGGTGGTAGCTAAACCATCAATCAAGCAAGAATTTCTCAGGAAATTTGTAAATTGTGACAAAGTAAATTGTGACAAAACCTATCATTAATCCATGAGTGCTTATTGCTCATCTTAGCTTATTGCTTATCTCAAAGGGGGTCAATCATTGAGCCACTGAGTTGTACAGTCATTTGAAAGCAGCCCATAAACAGCAGCGATGAAAGAAGAGTTAAGTATTCTCATACAAGCTCAATATCCCCTAATCTACCTCGTCACCCCCGAGGAAGAGAGAGCAGAGCAGGCGATCGCCAAAATCGCCCAACTGGGTAGCACCACCAACACAGCCGCCAACTCCGGCAACTCCTCTAGTTCTCAATACAGTCGGGTTTTTGTTTGGACTATGACTCGTGGCATGGTGGAGTACGGTCAGACTCGCCCTTCCCCCCAACACAACACTATCTCTCCCGAAGCCGCCATTCAATGGGTGATTCAGCAACGAGAACCCGGGCTATTTATTTTTAAAGATTTACACGACTTCATCGCCGATGCAGGAGTAAAACGGGCCTTACGGGATGCCATCTTAGCCGCCAAAGGTACAGAGAAAATTATGATTCTCATGTCCCCCGTGCAGCAAATTCCCATCGAACTAGAAAAAGATGTCGTAGTGCTAGACTTTCCCTTACCGGATATGTCAGAACTCAATCAAGTTCTGTCCCGCCAACTCGATAAAGTCAAAGGACGACGCATTACCACCGAAGTCCGGGAAAAACTCCTCAAAGCGGCATTAGGCTTGACCAAAGACGAGGCCGAGAAAGTGTATCGGAAAGCCTACGTTAAAGCCGGTCGCCTGACAGAAGAAGAAGTGGAAATTGTTCTGTCTGAGAAAAAGCAACTCATTCGGCGCAATGGCATTCTGGAGTATATCGAGGAAGACGAAACCATCGACGCGATTGGCGGCCTCGAAGAACTGAAGCGCTGGCTCAAACAACGGTCTAACGCCTTCACCGAACGAGCGAGAGAGTACGGGTTGCCCCAACCCAAAGGAATGTTAATCTTAGGCGTTCCGGGCTGTGGGAAATCCTTAATTGCTAAAACCACATCTCGCCTCTGGGGTTTACCCATCCTGCGCCTTGATATGGGTCGCGTCTATGATGGATCAATGGTGGGGCGTTCTGAAGCCAACTTGCGCAACGCCTTAAAAACCGCCGAATCCATCTCTCCCGCCATCCTGTTCATTGATGAACTCGACAAATCCTTTGCCGGGGGAACCGGGTCAGCCGATTCCGATGGCGGCACCTCTAGCCGGATTTTCGGTTCATTCCTCACCTGGATGCAGGAGAAAACCTCCCCCGTGTTCGTCATGGCCACCGCCAACCGCATCGAGCGTTTACCCGGTGAGTTCTTACGCAAAGGTCGGTTTGATGAAATTTTCTTTGTAGACTTGCCCACACCTGAAGAACGGCAAGCCATCTTTCAAATTCATTTAGGCAAGCGACGGGATGATATTTCCCGCTTTGACCTCGACCAGCTAGCCAAAATATCCGAAGGTTTTTCCGGTGCCGAGATTGAACAGGCGATTATTGCCGCAATGTATGAAGCCTTTGCCCAGGATCGGGAATTTACTCAACTGGACATCATTGCGACCATTAAGGCCACCCTTCCCTTATCTCGCACCATGACCGAGCAGGTCACAGCCCTACGAGATTGGGCGCGAACCCGCGCCAGACCTGCGGCGGCCTCCACGGCGGAATACCAACGCTTGGAGTTTTAACAGGCTTTCTTCTGTTCCTTAACCTTGGGGTGAGGGCAGAAGCAAAGGCTAGTCCGTCCTAGACTAGCAGCAAAAGAAAAACCGCCTTCTTGCTCAAATCAGGCGGAACTCAAAATCAACAACTGTCGTTTAATTCAAGAGGAAAATCCCATGTCTCATTTCAGCACCTTACGCACCAAAATCACCGATGTCGAAATCCTCAAAGCTTCTTTGCGTGACTTGGGGATCTCTGTGAAAACCGAGGCCGATGTTCGCGGCTACAATGGTCAGCGTGTGCGCGCCGACTTGGTTGCCGTTCTCGACGGTGAATATGATCTCGGTTGGTCGCACAATGCGGACGGTACTTTTGACCTGATTGCTGACCTTTGGGGTGTTGCTAAAAAACACAACCAAACTGAGTTGATCAACTCCATCAACCAAAAGTATGCGGTGAACAAAACCTTAGCGGAAGTGAAACAACGCGGTCTGCAAAATGCCAACGTGAAGTTGGTTGTTCAAAAGTAATTTTGGCGGCGCGTTCCAAAGCTCATGGGTTGACTGTTTACAGGTTAACCCTTTTTTCTCCCCAAGGGGGTGCGGGATTCCGTACCCCCTTGGGTCGTGTTGGTTGATTCTTGTGACCTACCCGACGCTTATTTCTGTCCAGTCTTGGCGCAGGCTTCCTGCATTTATACTAGAGGCAGGGGATCTATCAAGAACTTATACTGGATGAAGGGGGACTTGAGATTATGCGCGCCAAAACCGGAATTCAACGAAAAGAAGACCATTCCTCAAAACCGCCTCGTTATCGCTTTGGTCAGTCTTCTAGTGGGTTTACGCTTCAGAAAAAAGAGAAAAAAAACAACCCACTGACCATTCAAGCGCAAATGGAACAGGCCGAGCGGTTTGGCCATAGCTTAAGTCATTTGGGGGTACAAACCCAAGGAGAAAACGACGAGGCTCAAGATACGGTTGCCCCGGTGGAAGCACCAGAAAACACGGAGGAAACCGATGTAGCACCCCTGAGCTTAGAAGAACAAATTGAACGGGCGAAACAAACGGGCGGGGTTCCCATTCCCCCGGAAGCTTGGGATACTATTCCCTTGCAGGAGTTACTGGGGGTTTCAGATCCCAGTCAGATGTTGATTCATGATGATGCAGTGGCCTATGAACTGTGTGAACAGTTGAATGCTCGTGCGTTTACCAGTGGCCATCATATCTTTTTCGGGGCGGGAGAATATCAACCTGCCACTCCTGAAGGTCAGGAGTTAATTGTTCACGAGGCGGTTCATACGGTGCAACAGGGGGCTGTGGAAGGGGAATCAGCCCAAGAGGAGACGGAATCCCCTGCCCCTGTGCAGGCGTGGAATGATCCGGCCGGGGGGGACTTGGAAGAAAAGGCGGATCAAGCGGCGGAAGCGGTGCAAACTGGGGAGATTGGGGAAACGGCTAACTTGAGTGATCAGGATTTGCGCGATCGCGACATGAGCGAAGAAAACCTACAAGGGACGGACTTGAGGGATTCTGACCTGAAAAAATCCGATCTCGCAGAGTCCAATTTACAGGAAACTGATTTACAAGGGGCGGATTTATCAAACGTAGACTTAAGTGGCGTAAATTTAGCCGGAGCGAATTTAACCGGGGCTAATCTAACCGGAGCGAATTTAACCGGAGCGAATTTAACCGGAGCGAATTTAACTGGGGCTAATCTAGAAAAAGCGGTTCTTACTCAAGTTGTGGCCGATGAGGCCATTCTAGATGAAGCCATTTTTGACAAGGCCGAAATCATCGAGGCGAGTTTTGTTAAAGCAACGGGAGAAAAAGCCAGTTTAGAAAAAGCAGATTTAACGAAAACGACGTTTAAACTGGCTGAATTTAAGCGTTTTGATTGGGATAAAGCGGATTTAAGTGATGCCAATTTTAATAAAGCTAATCTGAAAAATTCTAGTCTGGTTCAAATTGATGGGAGTGATGCGATTTGGAAGGCGGCTAATTTAGAACGAACAATTCTCAAACGGGCGAATCTCACGGGGGGCAATTTCAATGATACTGACCTAGAAAAAGCCGATTTAAGTCGGGTAAATGCGAGTAAAGGTGATTTTAAAGAGGCGGTTTTAAAGTCGGGTAAATTGTTACGAGCGGATTTGTCGGGGGCCAATTTTGGGGAATCGGACTTAAGGGGGGCGGATTTATCCGGGGCTAATTTAGATGGTACGAATTTAGAGGGGGCAAAAACGGCACGGGCGAAGTTTTCTCAAGGGGCAGGTTGAGTTCAGATAAAATACTGATTAGGTGGGAAAAATAGAGCCATCCCTCTCATCTTTTCCCATCTCTAGAATTTTCTACTTTTTCTCCAGTCCAGTCAATGTTATTTTACTCAAATGAAAGCATCCGAAACAAAGCTACTCGCCTTCATTAAAAAATCCCCGCAGTTTGTTATCCCGATTTACCAGCGTACCTACTCATGGACAGAAAAAGAATGTCGGGAGTTGTGGAATGACATCCTGCGTACTGGCTCAAAGGATGAAATTACTTCTCACTTTTTTGGTTCTATTGTCTATATTGAAAAAGGACTTTATCACGTCTCTAGTCAGTCTCCCCTCCTTGTTATTGACGGACAACAACGCATTACCACTGTAACATTACTAATTGCAGCCTTGGCGAATGCCCTTGGGGAGTCTGAACCCGTGGAAGGGTTTTCCCCGCGCAAATTGCGAAACTATTATTTGCTTAATCCGGAAGAGGATGGAGAAAAACACTATAAGCTGATTCTGTCGCAAACTGACAAATCTTCATTGATTGCAATTCTTAACCGAGATCAACAGCCCAAAAACTATTCTATCCGTATCACACAAAATTTCAAGCTGTTTGAGTCCCTCATTAAGGAGTCTCAAAACAATTTGGAAATTGTCTGTAAAGGATTAGCAAAATTACTGGTTGTAGATGTTGCCCTGAACCGTGAACAGGACAATCCCCAACTTATTTTTGAGAGTATGAACTCCACGGGTCGTGAGTTAACTCAAGCAGACTTAATCCGTAATTACATTTTGATGGGACTTGAACCTGAACTTCAAACTAAGCTTTATGAGAGATATTGGCGACCGATGGAAGTTGAGTTTGGACAAGAAGCTTATGGAACACAATTCGACAGCTTTATGCGCCACTTTTTGACGGTAAAAACTGGTGCTATTCCTAATAAAAGTGCCGTGTATGAAGAGTTTAAAAAATATTCAATATCCCCACAAGTGGATCAAGCTGGTGTGGAGGCGTTGGTCAATGATATTCATACCTTTGCTCGGTACTACTGCGCGATGGCTTTGGGCTATGAGCAGAACCCAGAACTGAAACTAGCCTTTCAAGACTTGCGAGAATTAAAGGTAGATGTAGCTTATCCATTTCTCTTAGAGCTTTATCACGATTATGCGTCAGGTAAGTTCCCTAGAACAGATTTTTTGCAAGCCGTTAGACTGGTAGAATCTTATGTTTTTCGACGTGCAATTTGTGGTATTCCTACTAATTCAGTCAATAAAACTTTTGCAAACTTTACGAAATTCATCAAAAAAGATGAGTATCTCGAAACCATTAAGGCTCATTTTATGCGATTACCGTCCTATCGACGCTTCCCTAATGATGAGGAATTTAAGCGAGTGCTGCAAACTAAAGACCTTTACAATATTCGTGATCGCAGTTACTGGCTGCGACGTTTAGAAAATCACGATCGCAAAGAACGAGTAGCAGTAGATGAATACACCATTGAACATATTATGCCCCAGAATGCAAATCTTTCTCCCGCCTGGAGGGCTTCACTGGGTCTAGACTGGCAACGTATTCACAAAACTTACTTGCACACCCTAGGAAATCTAACGCTAACTGCATACAACTCAAGATATAGTGATAAATCCTTTCCTGAGAAGCGTGATATGGAAAAAGGCTTTAAAGAAAGTCCCCTGAAGTTGAATCAAGGGTTGGGACAGATTAAGCAGTGGGATGAAAATGCTATTTGCCAACGAGCAGACCGACTCTCTCAAATGGCACTGGATGTTTGGATTGCACCAAAATTAGAATCTGATGGTGCTTAATTTAACTTCCCTAATTAGGGCTTGTTTCAGTAGCTTTGGGGTAGGGTGTGTTAGGGTAAGTAACTGCTGATATACTAACTTCACCGATGGAATATGAGCGCAAACGTTCTAAAAGTTTGGGGTTTTTACGATTAATTGTATAGATACAAATATCCGTATCAAGCAAAATTTTCATACAATTTGCTCTCGTTCCATCGGTAGGGAGCGATCGCGCTCAATTTGCAAATCCTCTGGAAACTCCTGAAGGGCATCAAACATCACTTGCCAGGGGTCTTCTTTCGGCAGCAGGACAACCGCATTGCCCAATCGTTTAATCACCACTTCATCTCCAGAAAAGCGGTAACTCTTAGGCAAGCGCACCGCCTGACTATTGCCGCTCATAAACAGCTTTGCCGTGTCCATTGGTCACTCGGTATATACAGAAGGGATATACTATTATTTATAGCAAATATTCTGCTCGTCAAGCAATTCTGTATGGCAATCTATAAAATTAATTTAGATTTCCTAGTCCAGGCGATCGCTCCTAATTGCAGATACCCTATCCCCTAGACTCAGAAACCTTCTGTGAGAGTTTCTACATCCTCACAGAGATTTTGCTATAAACCCGGTTTCTCAGTTCCAATTACCATCAATCAAAACCCTCGTAGGTTGGTATGATAAAATTAATCAGGTCAAGCCATTTTAGGAAAGTTAAAGCTGTGACCACTAAACAACCTCGCTACAGTAAAGAGGAATTCGCTCGTCTTGGGGATGAAATTTATGAATTTAAGGTTCGCCCACAAGTAGAGGCAGGTAATGAGGGCAAGATTGTGGCGATTGATTTAGAAACTGGAGATTTTGAAGTCGATGCTAGTGAAATTGCCGCCTGCGATCGCCTTGAAGCTACTCACCCTGATGCTCAAATCTGGATTGTGCGAATCGGTTCGGGCTATGTCCGTCGCTTCGGTGGACTAAGCAAGAGAATTTGATGATTACTGGAATCGTTAATAGAGATTTTGAACCGATTATTCCCCATATTCACACCCTGCCAACTTATCACCAGACTCGGTGAATAGAATAGGCATCAAAAGCCGAATCGCGACTAATCAAAACCAAGCGATGATTCATGGCTTGTGCCACCAAAATCCGATCAAACGGATCGCGATGATGGAGGGGTAAGCTCAGGTAGAACTCGGTATCACCGAATGTAATGGGCAGAACGCCTATTTTTAGTTGTTGTAGCACTTCCTCTAATTCTGAGAATGATTTCTGTAACCTAAGTTTGCCTAAACCCAATTTAATTGAAATTTCCCATAAACTGGCAATACTTACCGAGAGATTGTTATTGGCATCTTCCAGAATTTCGGTGGTTCTATCACTTAAATTTTCACTGTTTTGCAAGTACCACAGTAAAGTATGGGTATCCAGTAGGCAATTCATCTTTACATATAATCCTTTAAATCTTCCAGAGGTTCATCAAAATCATCAGACATCCAGATTTGACCCTGCCAAATACCCAGTCCGCCTCGCTGGGGTGCTTTGGCGGTTTGAACAGCGTCTGCCGCATATCGGTTCACCAAAAATTCTGTATAGTCTAAAACTGACTGTTTTACAGATTCTGGGAGTTTTTCCACATTTTTTAAAATTGCATTTTCTATCATTTTTTTACTTGAAAATATGCCTCTCTATGAATCAATTAACTCTCATATCTGGCTTTCACAAAAGCCGGAATTTGATGGGGGTCAGTCCACACAGAGATTTTGCTATAAACCCGGTTTTTGAACACAGTTTTTTTGCTCTTGTAATGGTTCAGCTTGACTATCGATCGCCCCAATTAAGTCACCGATTTTTTCAGATAACGGTTCCGCTTCAGGCTGGGGTTTTTCAAGTTGAGATAAAATCCAATTTTCCGGAGTTAACCCTTGTTTTTGGGCGACTTATAGCAGGGTTTGATAAGTTTTTTCAGATAGAATCAGGGTATGTTCTGACATAATTTTACTCAGTTAACCTGCTCCGATTTTAACTCCAATTCTTATGAATGGCGCGGATACCATATCGTCTGAGACTCAGAAACCTTCTGTGAGAGTTTCTGCGTCCTCGCCAATATTTCAACTACAATTGAGCATTATCTATGATCAATGGACTGAAACTGACCCATTAACCAAGCCCCCACTTGGGACTGTTCTTGATTGCGACTCTGTTGTAGCGCTTGGTTTAGGGTGCCTATCTCTAGCCCCGGAAACACCAGAGAGACATCGATTCGCTGACTCCCGCGATCGCTCATTTGATAGGCCAAAACCTCCCCAGTTTCCACGTTCACAATCCAATATTCGGCAATCCCCACCTCTTCATACAATACTCGCTTAACGGTGCGGTCGTCCAATAGAGAGGATTTCGCCACATCCACCACCAAATCCGGCAGGGGATACTGTTCCAGATTCACAATGTCCGTGCCGCTAGGGATGGCAGTTGCCTTGTTGCCAACGTAATAGGCTAAATCTGGCTGAAATTCAACATAGCCCGCTTTGCGGAAAGAACAGTTGTCTAATTCTCTAAATGCGATCGCCTGCAAAATGCTGTACAAGTTAACAGCCAGAGAAATCACACTATGATCTTTACTGTGGTCAAAGCCTACGGGGAGTTGCATTTCTAATCGCATTCGCCCATCACTATAATAGCCTTTGGATTTAGCATGGGCGGGGTCATCCAAAGCACTTAGGTATTCATTCCAGGTCGCCGAAACCCAAGTATCACTAACGATTAAAGTAGAAAGTGGATTCATGCTCATCACCCCGGAGGCGAAATGGATATTTCCTCTAAGTTACTCGTCCTCTAGAACTTTGGCAACCTGTAGCATATTTTAATGATAGAGCAATTCTTGATAGTAAGCTTCGGTATCTTGAGGTAAAAATGTAGTAGGTTGTAAGGTTTGATCCTGAAGCTTAAAAGCCCGATTAATTTGGATTTGGCTCAAAAAGTCAAGATCATGGGAAATCACCCACATTGCGCCTTGATAGTCATTAATCGCTTGAATCATTTGCTCGACGGTTTCAATGTCTAGGTTGTTGGTGGGTTCATCGAGAATGAGTAAATCAAGCTCGGCAATGCTGATCATGGCGATCGCTAATCTAGCCAATTCTCCCCCACTTAACACCCCTGCGGACTTATACACCCCATCGTTAAAGAAGAGAAAATGACCCAACTGTTGCCGTAACAGTTGATAGGATAACTGGGGATTCGCCGCCTGCATATTCTCTAATATCGTTTGCTGACGATTGATGAACCCATAGTTCTGGTCGAGATAAACCACAGTCATGGCTGGGGCAAGTTGCAATTGCTCGGCCGTCACCATCCCGGCCGCATCCGGGGTAAACAGAGCTTTAATCAGGCTGGATTTGCCGGAACCATTGGGGCCAGCGAGGGCAACTCGATCCCCGGAAACCAGATGCAAGTGAAAATTCTGGATTAACAGGCGATCGCCCACAGTCAGGGAAGCGTTGTGAATCTCAAGCAGAGTCTTGCGTTTCAGGCTTTTTTCTTCCAGTTGAATATTCGTCGCTTTCCTCGTTTTAATCTTCGTCTGGGCCACCTTTTGCGCCGCTTGTTCAAGGGCGGCCTCGTTTTTTTCGGCGGCCTTGCCTGCGGTTGAAGAAGCCCGATTGGCAAAATAGCGTTTCGCCATCTTCCCCATACTACCACTCGCCGCTTTTTGTTCCCCCCGTTTCTGAGACTGTGCCGCTCGTTTTTGTTCAGCTAGGGCAGTGATTCTAGCGCGTTTTAAGGCTTTTTTGGCGACTTCGTGCGATCGCTGTGCAGCCGCTAAAGCCGTCCGTTTCTGTTCCCGATAAAAGGAATAATGGCCGCCATAAACATTCACCCCCAAAGGCGTTAATTCCCAAATCTTTGTCACCACCTGATCGAGAAAAAAGGGTTTATGGGAGACAATAATCAAAGCCCCCGCAAATTGATTCAAACTGACGCGCAGACTCTCCAACGTCAGTAAATCAAGGTGATTAGTCGGTTCATCCAACAGCAACACATCCGGCGCTTGAGCTAACCCCACAGTGAGAAAGAGTTTGGTTAATTCTCCCCCACTCAAGCGGTGCAGGGGTAAAGATAAATCTAAATGGGTGTTAAAGTGAGTCCTTAAAAGCTCATCAATTTGCCACCATTCCTCACACAGGGCGCTTAAGAACTGAAAAATGGGCTGTTCTGGCTCGATGTGGCGGAGGGTGCTAACTTGGGGCAAATAATACAGGGAGCCGCGACGTAGCACGGAACCCGTCGGGGATTGCACCTGTCCCGCTAATAGCTGCATGAGCGTAGACTTGCCGCTTCCGTTCCCTCCGACTAAGGCAATGCGATCGCCCTTTTCCACCGCCACATTCACACCAGAAAACAGGGTGCGGGTTTGCTCAACGGTATAGGCTAAATTCTCGCCCGATAAAACAACGGGATTGCTGATATTGCTCGTTTTTTCCATACTTCATCCTCTGGCTCATGACCTGCTTGTTGCGTGTTGCGGTGATATAGCTCAGAAGATGCTTCATGTTTTTAAGGGTATATAGTACAGAAACAAGGGAGAGGGCGAAATTTCAACCCGACTTTTAGACTATAACAAATCCCCTCACTATTCGACAAGTGGTTAGGTTAGGGAGCTATAGCGAGAATCATTCATCGCTGTTGGTTTATGAAACTTTAGATCCTAACAATTTTAAGCAAACGTTAGGTCATGATGAAATCATCTAATCCAAACTACCCGGAGGTCAGGATCATGTTAACCAATGATCATCAACAAGAATTAATGCTCAAGAAACTTGAGCAAGTTGTATCTGCTTTAATGGAAGAACGCCCTGTCTTTAAAGAGGCTCTCGATTATGGAGAAACCCTACAAGATTTGTTAGATGCTTTTCAAAGAAATTTATCTTTTGAAGAATTTAATGCCTTGTCAGATGAGCAATTAAAAAAACATAGTCGCGGCATAATGGCACTAAGACTTCTGGGAGCGATTGGTGATTCTTTTACTCCCGAACAGATGGCAATTTTTGAAGATGCAGTTAGACGTAAATAAGAGATTTATGGGTTATTTATTAGATACTAATATTGTCTCTTTAGCGGCTAGAAAAAATAGTAAAATCCTGCAAAAAATTGACGGTATTAACCTGCGAAAGAAAACCATATTTATTAGCTGTATCACCTATTTTGAAGTGAGGCGAGGTTTTTTGGCGGTTGATTCACCCAGACAAAGGACAGAATTTGAGGAATTTTGTCAAGTTTATCCAATACTTTTCTTAGATGATTTGGCAATTTTATAAAAAGCTGCCGAAATTCACGCGAATCTGAGATTAAGGGGTTTACTTATTCAAACTGAAGACATTTTAATTGCAGCCACTGGGAATGACAAGCAGCTTAGGGAGTTAGAAAGCCTTGTGACGCACTCCCGACGCTGATGCTGCCCAGACAACACCGAATATAGGTACACTAACGGGTTGAACCAAAAATCTCCATCTCGGCAGAAGCCGAGAGTGTCAAGGGTTCAAGCCACTTGCTTTACCTGCATTTCACTCCGGAGAAGCATAGCGAGAATAGGGGGTAACTCCTGACTCATCGCAGATTTGACCACATAGGCATTAGCTCCTTTTTTCAGCCCCCACATCCGATCAAACTCTGTGTTTCGATTAGAACAGAACACCACCGGAACTTGATTCCAATGGGGGTGATTTCTTAACCAAGTGCAAAATTGATAACCATTTAAGGAAGGGACAATGGTATCGGTAATAACTAAGTCCGGCAAATATTCGGCAAATTTGACTTGTGCTTCTAAGCCATCCTCTGCTTCCACTACGCTAAAGTTGAAGGATTGTAATACACTAGCCAGCTTTTGCCGGAAACAAGGAGATTGATCAATAATTAGAACTTGATTCATAAGAACCCATTCACATCGCTTAGACGTTTAGATGATTGGAGGAGAGAGGCGTTCGACGCTGATTTTCGCAAGACAAGGCATTTATAGGCATTATTAAACTCGATTAGAGGTCATACAACTGTGATGCAGTCAACCTTCACTTTGTGATCTATCCGTGTTTTTACTGTGATCTTGATCAGTGTTAAGATTTATATCTCGGGGACAACTGCCATAAGGCTTAATTTTTCCAACTAACAACGGGACAAATACGATCGGGAATCATGGGAACATTATTAAAAATGGCAGAGAAATAGTATGACAATATTGAGCGCTGAAAAAATTTTATTTACCCCCGCATCTGTGGAAAGCGATGGGATTCCAGTTATTTTTGCCTTTCCCAATGAATATAGTGTGGGAATTACCAGTTTAGGCTATCAGGTGGTTTGGTCTACCTTGGCTCTCCGTTCTGATGTTGAAGTAAGTCGTTTATTTACGGATATTCAAGAAACATTACCCCGGGAAGCAGAATTATTAGGTTTCTCCCTCTCTTGGGAACTGGATTATATGAATATTTTAAATTTATTGGAATCCCTCGATATTCCGACTCATAGCGAGGAACGAGGAGAACACCATCCTCTGGTGTTTGGAGGAGGACCGGTTTTAACGGCTAATCCAGAACCGTTTGCCGCATTTTTTGATGTCATTTTATTGGGGGATGGAGAGGATTTATTAGACCAGTTTATTGATACCTATAAAGTCTTGAGAAATGCCCCTCGTCAGGAGAAGTTGCGCGTTCTGGCACAAGTTCCGGGGGTTTATATTCCCAGTTTATATGAGGTGATTTATCAAGACATAACATCTGGAATTGAAGAAATTAAGCCTAAAATTACAGAGATTCCTAGCATGATCCAAAAACAAACCTATCGTGGCAATATGTTATCCGCTTCTACGGTGGTGACAGAAAAGGCCGCATGGGAAAGCATCTATATGGTGGAAGTGGTGCGTAGTTGCCCGGAAATGTGCCGTTTTTGTTTGGCGAGTTATTTAACGTTACCCTTTAGAACTCCCAGCGTTGAAGGGTCTTTAATTCCAGCGATTGAACGAGGATTAAAGGTAACAAATCGTCTGGGTTTGTTGGGGGCATCGGTAACGCAACATCCAGAGTTTGAAGCCCTTTTAGATTATATTAATCAACCGAAATATGAAGATGTGCGTCTCAGTATTTCTTCGGTGCGTACAAATACGGTGACGGAAAAACTGGCGCAAATTTTGAGTCAACATGATAGTCGTTCGATTACTATTGCCGTGGAAAGTGGTTCAGAACGAGTGCGGCAAATTATTAATAAAAAATTAGCCAATGAGGAGATATTACAAGCGGCCGAGAATGCAAAAGCGGGGGGATTAAAAGCGCTCAAACTTTATGGAATGGTGGGAATTCCGGGGGAAACGGAGGAGGATATTGAGGCAACGGTGCAGATGTTGAAGGAGATTAAACGGGGGGTGCCGGGGTTGCGTTTAACGTTGGGTTGTAGTACCTTCGTGCCTAAGTCTCATACGCCGTTTCAGTGGTTGGGGGTGAATGGTGAGAGTAAGAAGCGGTTACAGTATTTACAGAAACAATTGCGATCGCACGGGATTGATTTCCGTCCCGAAAGCTATAATTGGTCAGTAATTCAAGCCTTAATTTCCCGAGGCGATCGCCGAATCACCCCCCTATTAGAATTAACCCGTCACTATGGCGACTCTTTAGGCAGTTATAAACGAGCGTTTAAAGAACTCAAAGGACAACTCCCCCCCTTAGACTTTTACGTTCATCAAAACTGGGACACCCAGCAAGTCTTGCCTTGGCAACACCTCGCTGGGCCTCTCCCTCAGTCCACCTTGATTAAGCATCTTCAAGAGTCGATGAGTTGATAATTGATAATTGATAATTGATGATCAATTTACCTAAACATCGCCGCGAATTTCTTCCACGACACCATCCCGCACCAAAATTTCTACATTGAGTTTGCGCACGAGATTATCCCCCACTTGGACATTGAAAAAGCTTTCCATCTGTCCTTGATGTACCTCTTGTTCCAACTCCAGCGCAGACAGTTGATCCAATTGTTGGAGTAACTGATTTTTGCGCTGCTGAAACTCATTTTTCTTTTGATTCACTTGGTTCTGAATCGCCTCAATTTGTTGGAGGGCTTGGGGATTTGTCAACGTAATCCCCTGTTTTTGAATTTCTGAAATCGCCCGTTGTCCCTGCATATCAATCTCTTGTAGTTGGCGATCCAGTTGGCTTGTTTGGGCTTGTAGCTGCTGCTGCATTTCCTCCTTCCAACGAGGAGTCACAACCACCTTGAGGTTAATCGGACGTTTTAACATTAATTGCGGTTTGTTTTCATCCATCAATCTTGTTTCCTTACTCTGCTCGTTGTAGGTTCGTCGTCGAAAATGGGAAGCGATCGCCCATCAACTCCGTTCAAACATCCCGTCGATCATATCGCGATACTGTTCCGCGATCACAGGACGACGCATTTTTAACGTTTGGGTCAATTGACCATTTTCCATGGTGAACGGTTGGGGAATCAAACGGAACACCCCAACCCGATCATCAAGTCGGTAGCCCGGACGCTCTTTCACCCGTTGATTGAGTTCTTGTCGGAACAAGTCCATAATTTTCGGATGATCTAGGTCTTGTCGTGCAGAATCCCCCGGCTGGGGTAAGGTCAAACCTAACCCCTCTTCCGTGACCCACTTTTGCAGTGCGTCAAAATTCGGTACAATCAACGCCCCCAGCATTTTTTGATCCTGTCCAACCAACATCATCTGATCAATATAAGGGCTGCAAATACAAGCATCCTCAATGGGTTGGGGTTCGATATTTTCCCCATTACTCAAAACAATGGTATCTTTTGCCCGTCCGGTCAAAACCAGTTGATTTCCGTGAGTAATCATACCCAAATCCCCACTATCAAACCAGCCCTCGGGATCAATCGCCTTCGCCGTCGCTTCAGGATTTTTATAATATCCCCTCATCACTTGCGGCCCGCGAATCAAAACCAGTCCTTGAGTTTGGTTGGGTAGAGTTTGGCGTGTTGTGGGGTCTACAATGCGGATTTCCGTGTAAGGCACAGGTAGACCCGAAGAACCGCGTAAATTGTTCTGAGGACGGCGCACCGTAGCAATAGGCGAGGTTTCCGTTAGACCATAGCCCACCAAGATGGGAATATCGAGCAGTTCAAAAAAGGCATCAATATGACGGGCTAAAGATCCACCCCCACTAATAAACGCCTTCACACAGCCCCCTGTAGCCGCCCGAATCTTGGTGTAGACGATTTTATGACCTAACAGATGTAAGGGCGTTAAACTGAGGGCTTTTAGCCGTGCTAGGAAGCGTTCTGAACTGCTGGGGTTTGGATGTTCGAGGCTCATATTTTGGGCAATCCGTCGCGCTTGTACATAGCTTTGGGATACCCCCAGGAAAAAGTGAATCAAGCGTTGTTTACTGGCGGGTTGTTCCCGGAACGACTTCTGAACCCCCTCATAAATCGACTCCCAGAGACGGGGAACCCCCACCATAAAATGGGGCTTAAACTGGGTGATATCCTTCTTAAACGTGCGAATGCTGGTGTAGATTTGGGTGCAAGCCCGAGAGAGCAAAAAGTACTCTACACTGCGCTCATAGGAATGCCAACTGGGGAGAATGCTTAAAGCGCGATCGCCCGGTTGCGGTTCAATCACCGTCGCCGCCCCATTCACCTGATGTAAGAAATTCCCATGAGTTAACATCACCCCCTTCGGTCGTCCCGTCGTCCCCGACGTATAAATCAACGTCGCCAACATATCCAGCGTTTGGGTCGCAGGTTTTAAAGTCGTTTCTTCCCCCAGCACCAAACACTGAGCAAAATTGACAATCTTAAAGGGACTCTCGGCCGGAGGCGTTTCATCGGACAACAAAACCACAAACTGCACAGGCAAATCCGCCAAGTCCGGCTGTAACTTCCGTAAAGTGGCTAAATCTTGCACCACCAAACTGGTGCTATCACTATGCTCAAAAATGTACAGTAACTCTTGCCGTTCCGCCTGAGACGAGCGCACCGCATCAGCCGCCCCCACCAACAGAATCCCCTGATCCGCAATAAACCACCGGGGACTATTATCCGCAAACAAAGCCACCTTATCATGGGGTTTCACCCCCAACCCTTGCAGCCCCGCCGCAAACTGCTTAATTTTTTCATAGAGTTGGGCATAGGTTAAAATCACCTCCGGTTTACTGTGGGGGTCATGGAGGGCAATAATTTCACCATAATTTTCCACCAAAATTGGCCACAGTTCACTCAACCCTTGTAACCTTGAATAGTCCAAAGAAGCAGAACCATTGCGTAGTGCATTATTCATAGGATTTAAACCTCACTGAGAGTTGCAGTTTAGAATGGGAATTTTTTACAATAGGCTCTCCAGAAACCCGGGCAGCCATTGACTTTTTAAGTCTATCCTCTGTTGAGAACTCTTTTTTCCCCAGTGGACAGAAAGTCAACTATCCCACCCACAACGGGATGGGGACTAGGCAAGAGAGAATAGGGACTTAGTAGGGCTTGCTGAATAAGTCCGAGAGTCGGGGGCAGGGGAGCAGGGGAGAGGTAATAGGTAATAGGCAACCTTAAAATGTTTCCGAATCCCCCCATAAGTAGATTTTCTCCCCTCCCCCCACCAGAGAGGGAAACATTGAACGATATACTAAAGACTGATTCGCTGATAACAAACTGAAATAACCTGTTTTGGCTGGTTTAGGCATCATATCCCCCCTTACCCAGCCCACAATGCCCTTAAAGTGACTCAAAATCGATGAATTCAGGAATTGACCTACAAGGAAGTTTTATACAATCCCTCCAACAACTGGGAATTCCCCCAGAAATTGCCAAAGTCTTCTGGCTCCCCCTGCCCATGATATTAATGGTCATTGGGGCAGTGGTTGGAGTCCTCGTGAGCGTCTGGCTAGAACGGAAAATTTCCGCCGCCGCCCAGCAACGTATTGGTCCAGAATATGCCGGACCCCTCGGCGTACTACAACCCGTTGCCGACGGTCTGAAACTGGTCTTCAAAGAAGATATTGTTCCCGCCCAAGCCGACAGTTGGCTGTTCACCTTGGGTCCCGTCTTGGTCGTAATCCCCGTGATTTTGTCCTTCCTCATTGTGCCGTTTGGACAAAACCTCCTGATTACCGACCTCAACGTAGGGATTTTTCTCTGGATTTCCCTCTCCAGTATTGCCCCCATCGGCTTGTTAATGTCGGGCTATGCCTCCAACAATAAATACTCCCTCTTAGGGGGATTGCGCGCCGCCGCCCAATCCATTAGTTATGAAATCCCCCTCGCCTTGGCCGTCTTAGCCGTCGCCATGATGTCCAACAGCTTAAGCACCATTGACATCGTGCAGCAACAGTCCGGCTACGGGATTTTAGGCTGGAATGTCTGGCGGCAACCCGTCGGTTTCCTAATTTTCTGGATTGCAGCCCTCGCCGAATGTGAACGCTTACCCTTTGACTTACCAGAAGCCGAAGAGGAATTAGTCGCCGGGTATCAAACGGAATACGCCGGAATGCGCTTCGCCCTCTTCTATGTAGGGTCTTATATTAACCTCGTGTTATCCGCCCTGATTGTCTCTATTCTGTACCTCGGCGGTTGGGAATTCCCCATTCCCCTAGACTCCCTCGCCGGCTGGTTAGGCATTAGTGAAACAACCCCTTGGTTACAAGTGGTGACGGCCTCCTTGGGCATCATTATGACGGTTCTCAAGGCTTATTTTCTGGTCTTTATCGCCGTTTTACTCCGTTGGACACTGCCCCGCGTCCGTATTGACCAACTCTTAAACCTGGGCTGGAAGTTTTTACTCCCCGTGGCCTTAGTGAATTTACTCCTAACGGCCGGCCTGAAACTGGCTTTCCCCATCGCCTTCGGGGGCTAAAATGAGGCATAAGTCCTTAAAATTTGCAAAATACAGAGGCTAATTATGTTTAAGTTCCTCAAACAAGTGGGCGACTATGCCAAAGAAACCGTACAAGCGGCTAAATATATCGGTCAAGGGCTATCTGTCACCTTTGACCATATGCAGCGCCGTCCGGTGACGGTACAGTACCCTTACGAGAAACTCATCCCCTCAGAACGGTATCGCGGCCGCATTCATTTTGAGTTTGACAAATGTATTGCTTGTGAGGTTTGTGTGCGGGTTTGCCCAATTAACCTCCCGGTGGTGGATTGGGAATTTAATAAGGAAACCAAGAAGAAAAAACTCAATCACTATAGTATTGATTTTGGCGTTTGTATCTTCTGTGGGAATTGTGTTGAATATTGCCCCACGAATTGTTTATCCATGACGGAGGAGTACGAGTTAGCCTCTTTTGACCGTCACGAGTTGAATTATGATAACGTCGCTTTGGGTCGTTTACCTTACAAGGTGACAGATGACCCCATGGTGACACCGTTGCGAGAGTTTGCCTATTTGCCTAAAGGGGTGGATGACCCCCATGATTTACCCCCCGGTTCCCAACGGGCAGGTCAACGTCCGGAAGAAATTATGGAAGCTATGAAGGCGGGGTCTTCGGACTAGGTGAGGCTTGAGCCGCGATGAACGAACATGAGTATTAACAGCAGGAAGGAGAACAGAAAGGCGTGAATTTAGCGGAAGGTGTTCAGATTGTTTCCTTTGGCATCTTGGCTGTGATGATGCTAGGGGCAGCGTTGGGGGTTGTCCTCCTCAATCAGATTGTCTACTCGGCGTTTTTGCTGGGTGGTGTATTTATGAGCATTTCGGGGTTATATATCCTGTTGAATGCTGATTTTGTGGCGGCTGCCCAAATTTTGATTTATGTGGGGGCGGTCAATGTGTTGATTTTGTTTGCCATTATGTTGGTGAACAAGAAGGAAGAGTTTAAACCTGTGCGCAATCGTTGGATTCGTCAAGGGGCGACGGCGTTGGTTTGTGTGGGTTTATTGGCGTTGCTCAGTACGATGGTGTTGGCGACTCCTTGGGCGGTGGATACTACGGTGGTCAATGCTAGTAGTACGATTATCCAAATTGGGAAGCATTTCTTTAGTGATTTTCTCTTGCCGTTTGAGTTGGCTTCGGTGTTGTTGTTAATGGCGATGGTGGGGGCTATTATTCTCGCCCGTCGTGACTTTATCCCGGAACGGAAGGCCACAACGACTGAGGTAGAAACGGCTTTAACTTTGCCGGAACGTCCTCGTGAGTTGTCGGGTAGTTAATGGGGTAGTGAATTGTCAATTGTGTTGGGGGTAATTTCTGAATTACCCCTAGGGTCTAAATGAGTATTGAGGAGTCGTAATGGAATTACAGTTAGAATATTTTTTGTTACTGGGGGCGGCGTTATTTTGCATTGGAATTTATGGGCTAGTCACCAGTCGGAATGCGGTTCGGGTGCTGATGTCTGTGGAGTTGTTGCTCAATGCTGTGAATTTGAATCTCATGGGGTTTTCTAATTTTTTAGACCCTGTGGAGATTAAGGGACAGGTGTTTACGGTGTTTGTGATTACGGTGGCGGCGGCTGAGGCGGCGGTAGGTTTGGCGATTATTTTGGCGATTTATCGCAACCGTGACACGATTGATATGGAACAGTTTAATCTATTGAAGTGGTAGAGTGAACTACAGCTCATCATCGTTACGCGATGATGAGTGGCTTCTTCTTTAGAGTTCGTTGGGATCTATGCCTAGTTCCCGTAATTTGGCTAGGGCGCGATCGCGTTCCTGTGTCACTTGCTCTAAATCCCGTTGTATTTGCTCCCGTTCTGCCATCACCTCTTCTGGGTCTTGAAAAAGCTCACCGTTGGGATGAAAAACCCTTAATTCATCCCCCCCTAATTCAAAGCGAATCTGTAACAGGGGAGAAGTCCAAGGCAGATTCAGGGGGGTGATTAGGGAAAATTCCTGTTCTGGAGTTTCTCGCACAAATCCCCAAAAATCTCGGGAATCGGGGTCATAAAAAAACATCTCTAACACCCCATACTGTTGATAAAAGGTCTGTTTTATGAATATCTCCCGCCGGGTATTACTAGGGGAGAGAATCTCAAAGACCACTTGAGGGGGAATATCATTCTCTTGCCATTGTTTATAACTGCCTCGATCTCCGGGGGGACGACCGAAAACTACCATTGCGTCGGGGGCTTGGGCTGGCACGGGGGAGGCTTGGACTTGGACAGGATACCAGAGTAAATCACCCGCGACAAACACATTTTGTCCAGCAAAGAGGCGTTTTAAGTTGCTCACAAGACGGACAATCCAACGATATTGGACGGTATTTTCTGCCATAGGCTGACCATCGGAATCAGGATATAGGTCTAAGTGGGTGATGGGTGTTTGAACCATTGTTCTGTTGCTCCCCCTAGGTAACAGATTCAGCCTTATTCTAATGCTAATTTAACTTGAGTTGTGTGCAAAATTAGGGAACGGGGAACAGGGAGTTGGGAGTCGGTGTAGGGGCGCAATGCTTGCGCCCTAGGGAGTCGAGAGTCGAGGAATCAAGAATTATTACCTATTCCCTATTCCCTGCTCCCCTGTTCCCTAACCCCACAAGTAGACTTTTTCAGCCAGCCCGAATCTACCAAACCCGTAAAACTTTCCCCTGTAAGGTTTTCCCCCACCAGTAAGTGTTTTGACAGGCGGAATGGAGGGTGGTGGAATCCACTGTCCAAGGGGCTTGGGGATCGAAGAGAATAAAGCCGCCTTCGGTGCCGAGGGTACATTCTAGGGGCGGTTGTTGGAGACAACGGCGGGGGGCGGTACTCAGGGCGTGCCAGAGTTGGAGGGGGGTCCAATCTCCTTGGAGGATTAGGTGGTGCCAGAGGAGGGGGAGGGCGAGTTGCAGGCCGAGGGCACCGGGGGGGGCTTCGGCAAAGGCGACGGTTTTTTCTTCGTAACTGTAGGGGGTGTGGTCAATGGCGATCGCATCAATTACCCCACGTTTCACTCCCTCTCCCAAGGCTCGGCGGTCGGAATTGTTCCCCAAGGGGGGATCTAGGCGCAAATTAGGGTCATAGTCCATCAGGGCGCTGGTGTCGAGGAGGAGATGGTGCCAAGGGGTGCTGGCGGTAATGGGGAGGCCTTTCCCTTTGGCTTCGGCAATCAGTTCCACGGAACGAGCGGTAGAAACCCGCATCAGATGAACAGGAGTAGAGAAGGCGGCGATAATTTCCAACAGGGCGGCGAGGGTGGCACTTTCGGAATAGGCGGGATCTCCCACCAGTCCCACTTGAATGGAGAGGGGACCCTCACGCATTACGCCCTGTTCTTGCAGTTGGGGGTGAGTTAGCCCGAAAGCAAGGGGTTTTTGCCAAGGTTGAGCATATTCGAGCGCCCGACGCAGTACGCCCCAATGGGCTAGGGTTTTGCCGTCACTCCAACCGATTACGCCCTGTTGCCGCAGGTCGTCGAGTTCGGCTAGTTGTTCTCCGGCGAGATGGCGGGTAATGGCTCCCCAATAGTCAAATTGGGGGCGTTTGGGGAGGGTTTGGGCGTTTTGCTGGAGGAATTGACAGGCGGCTGGGGTGTCTAAGGGGGGGGTGGTGTCGGGGAGCAGAGTAACATGGGTAAACCCCCCAGCTAGGGCGGCTTGGGCGAGTTGGTCGAGGGTTTCTCGGTCTTCGTGGCCGGGGTCGCTACTATGGCTGTAGAGATCGACTAAACCGGGGGCGAGAATATAGCCGGAGGGGGGGGTGATTTGGGTATCGGCGGGGTATTCGGTCAGTTGGGGGGCTAGGGCCTCAATTTTGCCCCCACAGATTAAAACGTCTGTGGTGCGATCGCTTTGGGAGAGGGGGTCGAGAATCCGAACTTGTTGCAATAATTCGTTCATAGGGTTTTAAATTCCGGTTGCTTGCCCAGAATACGCTGAATAATACTCGTCGTTGAAGAGGGAATTTCGACCTGTACTAATTCAATCTGTCCACCGTAGGCTTGAACCGTAGGATATTCGGGTAAGGTATCGGGGGTATAATCGCCCCCCTTGACATAAATTTCTGGTTTGAGTGTTTCAAGGAGAAAAGTCGCGGTGGTTTGCTCGAAAATAACGACACCATCCACGGGTTTTAGAGCCGCTAAGACCTCTGCTCGTTCTTGTTGAGGGATAATGGGGCGGGAGGGCATTCCGGGGCTGTAGGGCTTAATTTGAGCCACAGAACGGTCGCTGTTTAAACCGACAATTAGGGTTTTGCCCAAGGCTTTGGCGGTTTGTAGGTAGCGCACATGACCCGCATGAATCAGGTCAAAACAGCCATTGGTAAACACGAGAGGCCGCCATTGGTCGGGATGGTTGGTGATTTCCTGTTGTAGTGCTTCGAGGGAGTAGAGGCAAGACATAAGCGTAAGAGGGGGGGAGGAAAGAACCTGAACCATCGGGGATTCTCGCGTCTCTCTTTGACCCATTAAGTTAGCATGGACGAAGGGGGATTAGTGGGTGAAACTGGGGGTCTGTTCACAGGACGGTTCACGCATTAAGATCCCGTCTTCAAGGTAGGTGATTTTATCGGCGACGGTTTTTAAGCGGGGGTCGTGTGTCACCATGACAACGGTACAGTGTTCTTCTTTGGCTAATTCCCGCAGCAGTTCAATCACCCCATGACCACTGTGGGAGTCTAGGGCGGCGGTGGGTTCGTCTGCCATAATGAGTTGAGGTGTTCCCACTAGGGCGCGGGCGATCGCAACTCGTTGTTGTTGACCCCCAGACAAGTCTCGGGGTAAGTGGTGCATCTTGTTCCCTAACCCCACTTTGTCCAATAAATGGATGGCTTCGGGACGACGTTCCCCTTTGCGGATGCCCTTCATTTTCATGGCTAATTCCACATTTTCCAAGGCCGTAAGCGCTGGAAATAAATTAAAGCCCTGAAAAATAAAGCCAATATTGTGGAGACGGAAGCGGGCTAATTGACGACGGGACATCCGGGTAATTTCATGACCCAAGAGATAGACTTTCCCTTGGCTCGGGGTCAAGAGTCCAGCTAAAATTGACAGTAAGGTGGTTTTTCCAGACCCGGAAGGCCCCATTAAAAGCTGAATGTCCCCCCGTTCAATGGAAAGGTCAATACCTTGTAATACAGGGATTTGTTGCTGTCCCATCGAGAAGGTCATGTCTACCCCGCAACACTTAATCGCGCCTTTAGGCATAAATTCGACACAGTGTAAAGTAGGAACAACCTGGCTCGGATTGGTTAGTTGGAGTCGAGATGTGACCATCAAAATTGAGTGAATTGACTAAATCTAGAGACGGTATGTTACTGAATGTAACGCTATAGTAGCGACTTCTGACCGGACTGGAAAATCAAATGATCGATTATAGCTAGAACAAATACAAATAAACTAAGTCAGGGTTAAAGCCTCTGTTGTAAGCTTAAGAGCGTTAATTGGCTGCAAATGTTTCTGAACCCTATCATAATTCTCCCCCTCCAATCGTGATACATCATGGTAATTGCGGAATCGCCTAACCTATGAGTTTTACTGCTAGTTATACCATCCATCTTTCCGAAACTGACGCGGCCGGAGTGGTTTATTTTGCTAATGTCCCTCACTTGTGCCATGTGGCCTATGAGGACTCCTTACTGGCGGTGGGGATTGACCTCAAAGCTTTGGTCAGTCCCACAGGTTTGGCGTTGCCGATTACTCATTGTGCGGTGGACTTTTTCCGACCTTTGTTTTGTGGCGATCGCATTCTGATTGTCCTCACACCTCACACTTTAGATTCCAGTAGCTTTGAGGTGATATACCAAATCTATCATCACCCCACAGGCGATCGCCCCGTTGCCCAAGTTTTAACCCGTCATGTTGCCATTGACCCCATCCAACGTCAGCGTCTGACTCTTCCTCCCGACCTGATTCATTGGCTGACCCGGTGGCAAGCCTTGGATTCATAACCTGAAACTGACTACAAAGGAAGCCCTAGAATTTCCGGGAAGTCCGGAACACCAAGCTTTCCCCTTGTAGGACAATCACAAGTGTTGTGCAGTCAGGCTTACTAAAACTATGGGACTTTCTCGCCAGACTATTCAAGGGGGGAGTGCGATCGCCTTAATCGCCCTAGTGGGTGGTTTGGTCGCCACCAATCCCCCAGAAGAGGCTTATCTCAATTATGCCTCGGAAAAATTCGTTAGCGAAATAAAAGAAAGTGCTTGTCAGCAAAATGTGTTACATCGGATTCCGGGGGGAGTTCATGATTTCTTGCGAGATATCGGTTTAGACAATAGCCAAAACCGCTTACAGCAGCTTTGTCAGGACAGTTTAACCGCAGGAGGCGATCGCCTCAAACCCTTCCTAAAAGATTTTATCCAACAATCCACCACCCAGCAAAACTTTCAAATCTTTTCCCTCTATCACACAGAAATCCTCGATCAAAAAGTGACCACCCTCGCCATCCTAGGCCACTTCATCAGCTTTACCTAGCACTTGCTGTTCTGCGCATTTCCACGGATACAAGCCCCAAAAACCTTATCTCATCCGTATTCTTTCTTAATCAAAAGCGCAGCAAAAATAGAGGAATTGGCTATTGTAGAAGCTTATCCCCATTCGTTAAAGTAGAAACATAGAGAACGGACTTGAGGAAAAGACCACTTTTTCAAAATGTTTCGGGTCATGATGTTCCTGATACTATGACCTGATTCTATGAAAGCAAGTCGTCTTGATCTAGGTTCAAGAATCCAGTTCAATAATCCATCCTCAGTGTTTTCGTTTCTATCCGGGGAATTTTAAACTCTAGAACAGGGTGGCATCATTGAATCGAAAGTAGAAGCAAACAGTAGAGAAGAAATATTACAATCTTTAGTTTTTCTCAGAACATCTACCCAGACAAGTTTTTGAATGCTCACGCCTGAAATAGATGGATAAAGCAGCAAGATTTACCCCTTCTGTTTTGTCCATTTTTTGTTTTTAATTTGTCCTTCCAAAATTCATAAATTTCAACCCAAAAACATCCGGCAGGTCGCAACCCACCGGGAACCAGTGAAGTTATAGTTAATTAACCATTGATTCTCCCGTTTGACCATTAGGCAGAATAGCCGTCTCCAGTAAAGCATGGGAAAAATCCGCCAAACTCAAATTCGCCCCAATCAAATTCGCCCCCTTTAAATTAGCCTGATTAAACTTTGTCCCCATTAAATGAGCCAATAATAATCCCGCTTGGCAAAGTCGCGCTTGAGACAAATTAGCATAGGACAAATTCGCACTTAATAAATTCGCCCCCGTTAAATCGGCATGAGACAATTTCGCCTTTTGTAAATTGGCATTGGTCAATTCTGCCCCTTGTAATTGGGCATAACGCAGATTAGCAGAGGTCAGAATGGCTCCCTTTAAATCAGCCCCTTCTAAACTCGCTCCCTTCAAATTGGCAGCCGTTAAATCTGCATTACGCAAATTGGTAAAACTTAAATCCGCCCCTTGCAAATTCGCCCCCCGCAAATTAACCCCATTAAGATAGGCACAAGTCAAAATGGTAGACTGTAAACTAGCCTGTTCTAAATTGGCTTGAGTTAAGATAGCCCGAGTTAAATTAGCCTGATTTAAGTTCGCTTTTGCCAAGGCCCCACGAGTTAGAGTGGCTCCCGTCAGATTTGCACCCTTTAATTTACTTCCTTTGAGAAATTGTGCTTGCACCAAACTACAGCCTACCAAAGAAGCCCGATTAAGATTTGCCCCAGAGAGATTGACATTCGAGAGAATAGCCCCACTGAGGTCTGCGGCAATCAAACTCGCTTCAATCATAGTCGCTCCGCTCAAATTAGCCTCAATTAAGAGTGCTTGATTGAGTTGAGCATGATTGAGATTCACTTGACTTAAATTACTCCGCATTAACTTCGCTTCCGTTAAGTCTGCGTGCTTAAGGGAGGAGTAACTCAAGTTAATTTGATTGAAGTTAGCGTGGGCAAAGTTCGCCTGACGGACTTTAATCCGGGAAAAATTGCGCTCTCCTTCGCTCACTCGACGTAAAAGTTCATCAATGCTGAAAAGCTGGCTTTTACTCATAAAAAATGGGTGGATGGTTTTTGATGGAGTAGACAAAACACTCGATCAAAATGAATGGATATAAAGATAGGAAAAGGAAAAGATTCGATCCAGTTAAAAAGCGACCCGATGAGAAAATTTCTAAGTAGGGCTAAAAACTAAGGGGTTTGAAGGCTCAGTTTTCGTGAGATTTTCTCATCTGTCCTGATGGTTGGGGAATTTCGACGGTGAATCAGCTACAAATGGACAAAGGAAATTCCCTGATTTTGCATCCAACAAAGGAAACGGGCTGTCCAACCCGGTCTAGGCATTAAGCTTGAGAAGTCCTTGATTGCGGAGAGTCTGGCTAAGAACCCGCTTTCTTCCCAGTCATGGCATGACATACAGTTAAAACTTGATAAATAAATTGGATGGATTCGACGTTCAACTGATTCTCTATATCCCTTAAGGATACTCGCTTGAGGGGGGTTCTGGCAAGGGGGATCTAGAGGGGAGAGCGCGGGGCTTCTCGGCGGGTTAACGAAAAGCGCACCCTAAGAGAGGGTGCGCCTAGGGGAAAAAGAAGGTGACTTCCTGCCGACGCTGAATTGAAAATTACAGCGCGGGGCTTCTCGGCGGGGAGCTAACTTACCATAAACCGGGGATAGGAGCCGTTTGAGGAACAGGGGCCATCATGGGTTCAGAGGAGGGTAAAACCGAAGAACGAGGTTCTTCTTGGTTGTGGTCATATTCAGCCCAGAGAGATTCAACCCGGCTGCTGAAGTCGGAGGGGGAAGAGATGGAGATTCCTCTGGGGGCTAATCCTACAATGCGCCGCCCTTGAACAAAGACGGGGGTTCCGCCCATTAAGTTCATGGCCCCTAAGTCTGATTGGGAAACACCGACCCACATTAAGGGATCCTCGCTTCGTTCGAGTTCGACTAAAACCTGAGTTCCCACAACACTGCGCACGACTCCGCGAATTTTAGGCTCACGGGAGGGGCTGGATTGAGCGAGGAGAAGAGGATTGCTATCGGGTTGAGCTTGTACTACATCGGCGGCGATCGCACTTAAACCAACAGCGAGGGCTGTTCCAGTCAACACAGCGAATTTCGTAAGACGCATGATTAAATCTACCCCATGAGACGATTTACACTTACCGATAATAATATGAGGTTTTGCAATCAATGCAAGCTTTTTGTTTCTGGGGGGCTGCTAAGGTCTTGTTTTTGCCGGATAAACAAATCGATCTAAGATGGAATAGATAGCTTTGCACTGCTCATCGGGGAGTTATGAAACAACCTACACCGGAAACGGCTTTGACGTTTGGCGATTGGGCTTATGTCGCCATTGCCAAGCACTACCAAAAAATTCTCAAACATGAGCCAGAAGTCCTCAAAGATCAAGATCCCGAAGAGTTACATCAAATGCGAGTAGGGATGCGGCGTTTACGCACCGTCTTAATTGGTTTTACCACGGCGTTAAACCTACCCAAAGGCATCCGCGAGCAAAAAGTGGGCAAGTTGGCTCGTATTTTAGGGGAGTTACGAGATTTGGATGTGTTGGGGGAAAGTCTCCAGAAGGACTATCTCCCCCATTTACCCAAAAAAGAGCAGAAGGTGCTGCGAGATGTGTTCCCTGTCCTCAAACACCAACGCCATAAAGCTTTTAAACAAGTTCGGAAAGCTCTCAACGATAAACCCTACCTGAAATTAAAACAACAGTTTACAGATTGGTTAGAATTCCCCCAATATCACGCCATTGCCTCCCTGCCCATTGAGGATGTTCTCGCAGATTTACTCTTGCCCCAAGTGAGTCAATTGTTGCTACATCCGGGCTGGTGGGTAGGAGTGGGGAGTTCAACGGGTGCTGTTGTTTTGGATCCGTCTCCTCGTGCCTTGATGGAACAAGTGTTCACCCATGAGATTACCTGTTTACATAGTTTGCGCAAAGAGGCCAAGCGATCGCGCTATCAACTGGAACTATTTACCCAGTTCTACGGGGAAACCTATCAAAACTATGTTCAAGATATCAAAAAAATTCAGACCGTCTTAGGCGACATTCAAGATAGTTTTGTTTTAGTGGAATTTTTACAAAGTATTTTTGCCGATCCCATTGAGCAAGAATTACCCCATTTAACTCAAAAACTACAAGAAATTCGCTGGGAAAAATGGCAAGCTTGGCAAAGTTTACAAACTCAGTTTACTCAAGCTGAGATCCGGAATCATTTCCGCTTGACTATCCAAAAACTGGAACCCGTAATTCAGCCTCATCTCCCCAAAGATTTAGTTTTTGCCCCAGAGTCTTAGAACATTTCTCTCCGGGAGTTTCAAAAAGGGTGCGTCAGGGTGCAAGGCATTTACCCAGATTTGCCAAAAAGCCTCATATCCAAAACCTCTGGTAAGCTGTACGCGATTATATCCTGATTTGTTGGGTTACGCTACCGCTTCACCTAACCTAGGGTTTATTGGTTTGTTGCCCACTGTTTTAGGTCGGGATAGTTGATTTTTCCTTGGGCATTGCGGGGGATTTTGGCTCTCACTAACCAACGTTTGGGATGTTTAAAGGGACTTAATAAGGGGGCAATTTTTGCCTGAATTATTTCTGGGGTAATATCTCCTGATTTAGGAACATAAATGGCGGTGACAATTTCTCCCCATTTAGCATCAGGTAGCCCAATGATACAAATATCTTGCACGCAGTTGGTTTGAAAAATAATCTGTTCAATTTCTGGGGGGAAAACATTCTCACCTCCAGTAATGATTTTTTGACTATTGCGACCGAATATTGATAAATATCCCTCTGGATTAATCTTGCCGAGGTCATCGGTGATAAAGATTTTCGCTTGTTCTGTTCCGTGGGGATAGTATCCCCAATAGAGGGCGGAACTTTCAATCTGAATGATGGGGTTTTGGGGGGATTGTAGCGTAATTTTGGCATGGGGTAAGGTCTGACCACTACACCAAATTTTGTTCAGGAAATCACGGGGTTTTAATGTGGCAATTTGGGCGGCAGTTTCGGTCATGCCATAGGTTAGGGCGAGGTTGATTTGATGGTGATAGGCTTGCTCTAACAGGGCGTTGGGGGTGGATGCGCCTCCGACTAGAACGGTTTTAAATTGCTGCAACCATTGGGGATTGTGTTCTAGAATAAACTGGAGTTGGGTGGGGACGAGGGAAATAAAAAAGTCTTGCCAGTTGTGGCTTAAAAGGGGGGCGAAAAGGTTATTATTTGTTAGGGCTTTTTTGAGGTCAGAATAATTATAAATGGCGAGTTTTCCTTGTGTTAAAAATGCTCTTATCCCTTGCATTAATCCACTAACATGGTATAATGGAAGCAGGCATAAACTACAAACCGGTTGTTGATTGAAGTAGTGATAAAAGCCCTCGACGGCATGAGTTAAGGTTTCCCAAGTATGAATCGCAAAACGGATTTTACCGGATGATCCTCCGGTGGGGATCATGATGGCTTGGGGGGGGAGTTGGGGGGTGGGAGTTGGGGGAAAGGTGGGGGGAGGGGGAGAGATTCCCCAGATGATTTGGGGTTGGGTGAGTTCTAGGACGGATTGCCATTCTTGGGGGGTCCATTGGGGGTGACAGAGGAAGAGGGGGGCGTTGTGGAGTAGGGAGGCAAAGAAGGCCGCCAAGAATTTAATGGGGTCGGATTCGGCGAGGCAAATTCGCGGGGGGGTGGGGTAGGTTTGCAGGGTTTGGCGATAGGAATTGAGGTGATTTAAGAATAGGTTTCCGGGGGGATGAATTAACCAGTGGGGAGGGTTTTTTAGGTGGGTTGTGAGGTTGTCCACAGGTCGTTTAACCAAGTTTTTTTCAGGGGTTGGAACCATTGGGTTGTGCCGAAGCCTAATGCTCGTTGGGGGGCGATTTCTTGGGCAAGGTGGAGGGCGGCGGTGCGGGCGATTTCGGTTTCTAGGACGGAGGAAAGGACGAGATCAAGGGGGTGGGTTTGACAAAATTGGCGGAGTTTTTGGGGGGATCCGGCGATCGCAACCTTCACAACAAAAACACCGCGCCATCCTTGATTATAGCAGGTTTTGAGGTCGTTTAAACGGGCAACAGATTCATCTAGGGCGAGGGGGGTTTGATATTGTGCTTGTAGGGTGCAGAGGGTGGTAAATTCTGCGGGGGGTAAAGGTTGTTCGAGGAATTCAATCCGGGAGGTGCTTTCCCCCATTTTCAACCATTCCCGCGTTTCCTTTTCCCTAAGTCCCCCATTGCCATCTAAGCGCAGTTGTACCCCTTGGGGTAGGAGGGTGTCGAGTTGTTGAAAGATATCTAATTCTTGGTGTAAGGGCAAAACCCCAATTTTCCATTTAAAGGTTCTCGCTCCCTGTGCCATCAGACTAGGCCAGGTCTCTAAGGCCGCTTGACCCGAGGGGAGGAGATAGGCAAAACGGGAGGGGGGAAGGGTAGGGGGAGGGGAGGGGGTGAGTAATTGGTGCAAGGCGGATTCAAAGGCAAATTGACAGGCGGGGAGGGAATCGGGGAGGCTGGAAAGGAGGGTGGGGGAGACTTGGGGGCCGAGACTTTGACAAAATGCGATCGCCTCCTCCAAGGTTTCGGACCCAAACTCTGGCAGGGGTGCAATTTCCCCCCAGGCCACTTCCTGCTGTAGGTTTTCTAAACGGAGAATAATCCCCTCCCGTACCTCCCAGATGCCGTGATGGGTGTGTAACGGCCGCAAAAAAGGGCGCTGGTAGACGCGAAACGTGAAACAATAGGACATGATTCTTTCAACCTCCCCTCAAACATGGACGCAATTGAAGTTACAGGGTTACGCTACTACGGTTATGTTGGTTTCTTACCGGAAGAACAAGTTTTAGGTCAATGGTTTGAAGTGAACTTAACCCTGTGGTTAGACCTTTCCACCGTCGGACAAAACGACCAACTCGACGACACCCTCAACTATGCCGAGGTGGTGGAAAAAGTGCAATACCTCATGGAAACCTCGAAATTTAAGACCCTTGAACGGTTAAACACCGTGATCATTGAAACCCTGTTACAGTTTGAACGGGTGGAAAAAGTGCGATCGCGCTTAATCAAACTCTCTCCCCCCATTCCCGGTTTCCCCGGCCATGTCATGATTGACATGACCCGAGAACGGTAATCGTCCCCCCCTTGATTGAGCCCTCCTATGTCTCCCACCTCATCCCCCCTCGTCAGTATCCTCATCCCCGCTTACCGTGCTAAACAGACCCTTGGGGATACCATCCAAAGCTTACTGACCCAAACCTATCCCCACTGGGAAGCGGTTATCGGTTCTGATGACCAAGTAGACTATCTAGACCACCTCGCGCAACAGGGAATTAGCGACACCCGCTTAAAACAAGCCGATACAGGAGGTTACGGCACCGGAGAAGCCCCCGCCCGCAACGCCGCCCTCACCCTTGCTCAAGGGGAAATTATCGCCAACTTAGACGCGGATGACGCTTATCAACCCAATCGTCTCGCTGAGTTAGTTCCTCTCGCCCTAAAATTCGGTGTAGCCCTAGATAATACAGGGGTTTACAATTCCCAAGGTCAGCTTTATAAGCGTCCCTTTCCCGACCGCACCGCCCTAAGTTTTGCCACAGCCGAGGATATCTTAAATCCTCGTGTCCCCTTTTTCCCCGTCTTTCGTCGGGAATTGGCCGGGTCAGGGTGGACAAGGGTTCCCTTTGCGGCCGATGTTTTATTTAACCTCGAACTCCTCAGCCGCAGTGAACAGGTCGCCCTTCACCCTCAACCCCTCTATCGCTACTACAAACGGGATAACTCCATCACCCAATCCCCCAAGGCCTTTGAGACAGCAGAACAAGCTTATCAAGCCATTTTATCCCTGTTAGACCGGGGAGAATTAGAACTGACCCCAACCATCCGCGCCTCGGCACAGGCTGAATTTACCGCCAATCTCCGTTTAAATGATCTCTTTCGTCAGTATATGCAGGAGGGACGCTGCCAAAATCTAGAGGAATTTCTCGATCTGACGGAAAATGGCCATGCGGCTTGGTTGCAACCCGAATTAAACGCCCTCCCTCGCCCCAAGGCCCAACAATCATGAAACTTCTGTTTATCTCTAGTCCGGTTAGCTCCCTGAACAGTGGTCGTCTGGGGGGAGTGGCGGTCAATCTACAAACGATTGCCCGAGAAATGCTCGGCCGACACCATGAGGTGGAAATTGTCGCCCCCCCGGATTCTCGTTTAGAAGGGTTAAAGGTGACGGAAATTCCTGGCACGCTACAAGGTTTAGTCCCCCATCCCACCTATGAAGATCCGGTTATCCTCCCGGACAATGCCGTTGTCGCGAATCTGTGGGACTATGCCCGTCAAGTCCAGCTAGATTATGACCTGATTCTGGATTTTGGCTATGAGTGGCTCCCCCTCTACCTGTCGCCCTTTTTTCAGCGTCCAGTACTGCACTACATTTGTATCGCCTCTTGGACTTCGGTCATGGATCGGGCGATCGCACGAGTGGCTGATCTTTGTCCGGGGACTCTGGGCGCTCATACCCAAACTCAAGCCAATACCTATCCTTGCCCAGAAGCTTTTAGAATTTTGGGTGGGGGAATTGACTTGACAAAATACGAGTTTTGTGATACTCCGGGGGAGAGTTTCGCTTGGGCGGGTCGGATTTCACCGGAGAAGGGATTAGAGGATGCGATCGCCGCCGCCCAAACCCTTGGCGTTCCCCTCAAAGTCTTTGGCTATTTACAAGATCCCGAATATTGGCGCAAGTTACAAGCCCAATATCCCGACGCGGATTTAGACTATCGGGGGTTTTTATCAACCCAAGATTTTCAGCAGGAATTAAGGCAATGTCAGGGGCTGTTGATGACCCACAAATGGATTGAAGCCCTTGGCCGGGTTGTGTTGGAAGCGCTGGCCTGTGGGGTTCCCGTCATTGCCTATAATCGCGGGGGCCCCTCGGAATTGGTGGCCGATGGGAAGAGTGGGTGGTTAGTGGAACCTGATTCTGTTTCTGGGTTAATTGAGGGGATGCGTCAAATTGAGCAAATCGAGCGCGCTGTGTGCCGCCAAGAGGCAGAAGAGCGCTATTCTATGGGGGCTTTTGGCGATCGCCTAATCCGCTGGTTTAATCGCGTACTGTAGGGAACGGGGAATCGGGAGTCGGGAATCGGGAGTCGGGAATCGGGAGTCGGGAATCGGGAGTCGGGAATCGGGAGTCGGGAGTAATGTCATTGCGAGGTACGAAGCAATCTAGTCGGGAGTCGGGAATCGGGAGTCGGGAGTCGGGAGTCGGGAGTCGGGAGTCGGGAGTCGGGAGTCGGGAGATTGCCTCTCCCCCTCTCCCTCTCTCCTGCTCCCCTGCTCCCTAGTCCCTCACTCATCACTATTCCCTGAATGTTGGAAACGGGCGATCGCAATATAGCCATCCTTCTGCTCAAAACCCACATTAAGCAGCCCTTCCCAGCGTTTAATAATCTCCCTTTCCCCCTCACGGTTAGCATCATCAATCACCACCGTCACATCCGGGGCAAATTGGGGCAAAAAATAAGGCAACGCCGGATAGCGGGAATATTGAATCGACTCCTCATAGGCCGGGGGGCCATCCACCAATAATAAATCAATCCCTTGTAGAGAACCTAGAGTTGCCCGAAGAATTTCCGTATCATACCAAGGGGTATTTTGTAACGATAAATCCGTAGGTTGTAAAGGCGCATAAACCAAAGTAACCAAGTGAGATAAACTTTCCCGTTCCAACTCACCTTGAACCCAATTCATCCAATCTAAATTATGTTCAATCGTATAAAGATGTCCCCCCTTTTGACGAAGTAACCGGGCAATATAAAACGTCGAAACCCCCGCCCCACACTCCACAATTTTAGAGCGTTGATTAATCACAATTTCATTCAGCACTTGCACCAAACCACTAGGGCGCATCGCGTAGCCACTCCAAGGCAGATACTCGCCACATAAAGGCGCTAAATACTGCATCGCCAATATATCCTCTTGATTGCGTAGAATTTTCTCTAAATCATCCATCATTCCTCCTAACATTAGTAACCTGTCCTCAACTTAAAACCCCGTAAATCACCTCCCGTAAATTGACCCCCGTAGGTTAGGCATAGGAAAAGCGCAACCCAACAAAAGCTAGTAAATCACCTCTACATTGTATTCGGTTTGTGTACTAAGTTTGTGTATTCGGTTCCTAGGGGCGTATTGCATACGCCCAAAGGATTTGTAGGGCGCATCAAGACTTTAGAAATTAATTTTATTACCTAGGGTCTGCTGTTCGCGAAGCGTTGCGTAGCAATATATCCCTCTAAGCAGAAGTGTTGAATCGGTACTTATGAACTAAGTACAAATGGACACACTAACCCTGTTAAGGGGTAAATTTAACCAGGTGGCACTAGCTCTCTAAACCAGTGTACATAGCTAATTTTTTGACACATAAACGCCTGTAAATATCGCAATTTATCCAATAAAGATTTACCGAACTCTGTCGGTATCTTGAGCATATTTAGAAGTAAATAGGCAATCAGACAACTATAAATCTGGATTTCAATTCCGTTGATATTTTTAGGGATGAGGCGATCTAATTTGAGGTGCATCTTTAAAAATTTCCAAAGCAACTCAATTGACCAACGCAAACGATAAAACTCGGCAATTTCTTCTGAGCTAACTCCTCCTTCTCCCGTCTCGGGTAAGTTCGTTACTAATCGAAACTCAGTCTTTTTCTCTAAGTCGCTAAAACTTACGACTCTAGCTTCAATTTGTTCGCGACCTTGGCCTAGTAAACAATTGCCATTATCTAGGAAAGTTAAGTGAACATTGTTCCTAATTCTCAGAACGAAGTAGCGATCCTTCAACTTTTGTAACAGGGCAATTTGAATTAGGCTAAAAAAGCCTCTATCCATTATTCCAACGCCATTAGCTGGAATTGATTCTAGGGTTGTATCGCCATATTTATAGTCATGACCTTGACCAAAATGAAGGAAGAGTCCGCCTGGAATTCCGGTGAAGAGATTTAGACCCGCAAAAAGCTTGACTTGGTGAACTTCTTGATGCCAGAGTAACTTACTGGTGAGAGTGACAATGGTTGAATCTAAGGGAAAAAGTTGTAGCTGATTGGATGGAATCTTATTCTGTTTAAGAAACTGTTGTGTTAGATGAACCCACAATTGATAAAAAATTTGAGGATCGCGATACTTACTGGCTTTAGAAAAGGTGGAAATATCAACAGACTCCCCCATAATATTAAGCCTCTTGAAGAGACTTCTCATACTGGTTTGACTCTGGTCAAGAACAAATTCAAGCCAAATGGAAACGAATTTAAAAGTATTTAAGACGGGATAGTCATCTTGAGGCAAATGACCGAGGCATTGTTTGACAATTTGAGGAAAGTTGGATAGAATCAAGGGATTAGTTTTTTTAAAAAAGTAAGCCCCTATTTTAAAACAATAGGGGCTTTTTGTCAAGTTTTTTACTAACATTCAACACTTCTGCCCTCTAAGCAGTGTTACTAGGAGTTTCAGCCATTTTAAGAGCGATAAACTGCAAGGTTTTAGGGATAAATAATCAAAAAGGCTTGCCTTTTTTCGACTCCCCTTCCCGTTCCCCGTTTCCCAGCCGGAGTAGAGTTATTCAGCAAGCCCTAACTAGATTTAAACCGCCACTAAGCCAAATCAAACAATAAAATTTCCGCCTCTTGAGTTGCCTTAATATCCAGCCTTGTTTCCTCACTCACCGCCGCCGCGTCACTGGTATTTAAAACCACTCCATTTAACTCAACAGCCCCTTTAGCTACCTGTAACCAAGCATACCGTTGAGGGTTTAACTCATAGGAAACCTGCTCCCCTGCCGGAATAATACCCGCATATAAACTCATATCCTGATGCACCGTCACCGCCCCATCTTTACCCCCTCTCGCCGCCACTAAATGTAAATGATTAGGTGTCTGAGCAATGGGGAAACTTTTCTGTTCATAACTCGGTTCTAAATCCTGTTGTTCCGGCAAAATCCAAATCTGCAAAAGATGGACTTTTTCCGAAGTCGAGGGATTATATTCACTGTGATAAATTCCCGTCCCCGCGCTCATCCGTTGCACCTCTCCGGGCTGAATAATAGAACCATTGCCAATACTATCTTTATGTTCGAGAGAACCTTCTAAAACATAGGTAATAATTTCCATGTCTTTATGACCATGAGTTCCGAATCCCGAACTTGGATTAATCCAGTCCTCATTAATGACCCGTAAACTCCTAAAATTCAGGTGATTGGGGTCATAATAACTCGAAAAGGAAAACGTGTGATAACTATCTAACCAGCCGTGATTTGCGTGACCTCGTTCGTGGGATTTGCGAAGCTTAATCATCAGAAAACCTCTCAATTCAATGGGTGTTTGTTCTATTTTTACTTTAAAGCAAGTACAATGAATTTGGAAAGTATGCACTTAAAAGTAAGGTAGTACCCAAAAAGATACTATGGAAAATGCAGTCACAGTAACCGTCGGAAAACAGGTGAGTTGCGCCGTAGAAATCACCTTGCGCGTTATTGGCGGCCGGTGGAAAGTCTTGATTTTACGGGAACTGTTCGATGGAGTGAAGCGCTTCGGGGAGTTACAACGGGCGTTAAGCGGGATTACCCAGAAAATGTTAACCCAACAGTTGCGGGAAATGGAAAGGGACGGCATCGTACACCGTCAAGTATATGCCCAAGTTCCCCCCAAGGTGGAATATTCCCTCACGCCTTTGGGAGAGAGTCTAAAGCCCATTTTAGAGGAAATGCACCGTTGGGGAGAAAAACATCCTAATTCTTGAATCGGTTCTGGTAGGGGCAATTCATGAATTACCCCTAGGACATGAGTTCTAGTGCCAAAACTATTTCAAACCGCTAAATATTGCTGCACTTTTTGCACCAGATTGTTCGTCCAATATTCAGCCACATTGAGTTCTGCGGCCTCTACCATGACGCGGATTAGGGGTTCTGTTCCCGAAGCCCGGACCAAGATCCGGCCTTGATCTCCGAGTTCTTTTTCTGCTTGGGCGATCGCATAAGTGAGCAGATCACAATCTTGCCAGTGTAAACGGCGATCGCGATCTTCCACCCGCACATTGCGCAACAATTGAGGATAGGGGCGGAAACTCTCCTCCACTAACTCACTCAGCGTTACCCCCGCTTGTTTCACCAATGCCGTCAAATGCAGCGCCGTCTGTAAACCATCCCCCGAGAAACTATGGTGATGGCAGAGAATATGACCCGACTGTTCACCCCCTAACATTGCGCCCGTTTCAAACATTGCCGCTTGAACGTGCTGATCACCCACCGCCGTCCGCAGGAAACGACCGCCCCGTTGCTCCCAAGCGCGCTCAAAGCCTAAATTCGCCATGACAGTGGCCACAATCAACTGATCGGGCAACTGCTGCTTATTTTGCAATTCTTGACCCCAGAAATAGAGAATATAGTCCCCATTCACTTCCCGGCCTTGACTATCCATAGCCATCACCCGATCTGCATCGCCATCAAAGGCAAACCCGAGATCAGCCTGATGACGTTGAACCGCCTCTTGTAAGAGCGCCAAATGCGTTGAACCACAATTAACATTAATGCGATCGCCATCCGGTTGTTCATGTAAACAAATCACCTCAGCCCCTAACGCCCGGAACACTGCCGGAGCCAGATAAACCGAAGCCCCCCAAGCCAAATCCAAAACAATCCGCAACCCCCTAAAATCTAAATTAGGCGGCAGCGATTCCTGTAGAGCCTGTTGATACCTTTGAATTAAACGGGGGCGACTGTGATATTGTCCCCAATGGTGGGGCATCGTGACGGGACTGCCTAACTCTCCTCGTAATCCTGCCTCAATTTGTTTCGCGGCCTCCTTGCTCAGTTTTGTCCCGTTTGCGCCAAAAAACTTAATTCCGTTGTCCTCTGGGGGGTTATGACTGGCGGAAATCATCACCCCACCCATCGCCCCCGTTTGCGCCGTCAGGAAGGACACACAAGGGGTAGGACATAGGCCCAAATTCCACACCTCTAACCCAGCCGTCGTTAACCCGGCCGTCAGTGCGGTAGATAACATATCGCTAGAATTGCGGGAATCTTGCCCTAAAATCACCGGGCCTGCTTGTGCTGCCGTAGCCTTAAACAATTGACCCGCCCAGAAACCGACCTCTAGGGCTAAAGAGGCGGTGAGAAGTTCCCCCACCTTTCCCCGGATGCCATCGGTGCCAAAGAGGGGGGTTTTCGGTAGACCTGCATAGGCTTGGCGGGGGCCATGACGTAACGATTCTAAGGTTTGGGGTAGATGAACAGGGTTCGATCCCTGAATTCGCACGGGAGATGTTACCATCGCTATTACTCCTCACACAACACACAACTTTACAGTGGAGAATACCACTTTAGAACGAGATTATTGTTACACACCTTTCTTTTCTGGGGAAATTGGCCTCTTTCCGGTTTTTCTGGGATTTTTACAGCGCGGCGCAGAGAAGGCACAATTATAACCTTTCTTTTTTAGATTGCCTTGCAAGATTTCGGGCAAACCTCAAGGGTTTTCCCGAAAATGCCCGTTCTCCGGTCAAGATAGGTTATGTTAACTTTTGAACGGGCAAGCAGACTTTAACAAAAATGTTGGGGAATGCCCCTTCCTCGCTTGCAGGGGGGGGATGGACTTGACCACTAACTCCCAAAGCGAAAACCAAGCTAAAAAGGGATGTGTTGCAAGAGAAGATTTGGGTCTTAGGAACTAGGACTTCTGCTTGGGGAGGGAAGATAAGACTCGCTATATTTCGGTATAGAAAGCACTTCCCCTTGAATCAGGAAGCTCCATCCTCGCACCTCGGCAGGGTGGGGTAGTTTACTCGTTTTCCCAACAGTCCTGCATTTGCGCCAAGGTTAACCCCTGAGCAATATAATCCGGTTGTTCGGGATTGTAGGGACTACGGATCCGATCAATACTTAAAATCATGGCTTGCTGGGGTAAAACAGGCACATCTGGATCAAAAGCAGTAGGCCGCATCAGGGAACTGGATACCCCTTTAAAAATGGCAATTTGATCCAGTTCCCCGTCAATTTCTGCCGTCACCAGAAGAACCTCTTCGGGATGGTTCAGGGTGTATTGTTCTAATCGTTTGGCGATCGCACTCCTTTCCACCATAACCCCTCAATCCTCCTCCTGCTCTACTGTTCAATCGCGATTCGACCTTGACGAGCCAGACGAATAATCAAAAAATACCCCAAATAGACCCCATAAACCACCAAAGCCACCGCTCCAAAAAAGCCTACAATTCCGGGGTCTGTATTGCGATGAAACCACCCCTTATAGAGTAACGGTGCTTCTCGCCACACTTGGCAAAACTCCTGTTGAAAGGCCACCTGAGAAAAAGCACAGGACAGGGTAGGAATAGAAACCAGTGCGCCCAGGGTACAATAAATTGTCATCGCCCAACGCCAACCCGTCACCCACAGTTTAAAGCGACTCCCCGGCATATCCTCGATTTCGTCATTAATATCCACCCAAAACCAGAGCGCCAAGGGAACCAAAATCCGCGCTATAAATCCAGTCACATAGGCAATCGGCCAAGCCGGAATCATCAAATACACGGTAATCATCAACAGACTCGCCACCCGCCAATAAATCACCAATAGGCGAGTAATGGCCTCAGAACGCCTCACTAAAGACCAAATCAATAACCCCAAGGGAACAGACACCGCAAACAAAACCGCTAAACGGTAGTCCATCCAAACCCAAGGCTTAATAAACCAGATTTCATCTTGCATGATTCTCTATTCGTCAACCAGATTGCCCTAATCATTTTGACGATAATAACATGGGATGCCCGCAAGCTCTCGTCTTTCAAGCGAGGGGTTGGGCGACTCGCTGGTTTTAACAAAAATGTTGCGGAATTCCCCTTCCTCGCTTGCAGGGAGGGGATGGACTTGACCACTAACTCCCAAAGCGAAAACCATGCTAAAAAGGGCTGTGTTGCAAGAGAAAATTTGGGTCTTAGGAACTAGGACTTCTGCCTGGGGAGGGAAGATAAGACTCGCTATATTTCGGTATAGAAAGCACTTCCCATTGAATCAGGAAGCTCCATCCTCGCGCCTCAGCAGGGTGGGGTAGTTCACTGGCTCTCCTGACTTTATGGGGATTAGCAGAACTTATCACGTTCGGGGGGGACAAGATGAGAAAAACACCGATCTCTATAGAGATCGGTGTTTTTGGTCTATTAACATAAAGTTGAAGCAGAGGGATGGGGGAGTTAGCCCCTCAATCTTTCTAAATTTAAGCTAGATTTTAGTCATCATAGATTCTGCACTCAGCAGCATCGGGGTTATCATCACAGTACTTCTCAAAAGAGTTTTTAGGTTCTTTCACCTGTTGGTGAGAAGCTTCTGCCTGTAGTTCTTCCACCGCATCCCAAGCGGCTGCACAGTCTGCCGAGGTTGCGCCCTCTGTGCTGCAAACGGCTCTAGCCTCTTCGCGTTCCTTTTCAATTTGTTCGTGAATGTTGTTATTCGCCATTATTGTTTTGCTTCCAATTCCTGCTACAGGACTTAAATCCATGATTATTCTAGCGGATTCTCAAGAATCGGGGGACTCTAGAGACGATTTTGCAGAATTTAACCTTGAACTTGGATAGATCAAGATTGTGACTTCCTCCCCACGTAACCACCAGTATAGCGCGAGGCAACTGGCGCGGATTAGCTAACCCCGGCCGCGTCTCCGACGGCCTCGACTGTGACGACTGGTAGACACATCATATTCGAGAGCAGCGCCCATTGCGAATAAGACCCCACTAAACACATAAAACACCTCTAATAGTCCTCCACTTTCGTAGGGTTGGGAGAGGGTGGTTGCATATTTAAACCACATATCTGCAACATATTTAGCCAAAGCGGCCGCCGCAATCATGCGCCAAGACTGGGAAAAACGCCCACCCCAAAAGGCCAACAATAACGTCGCGGCAATAATCATTAAGCCCACATCGGCGATCGCATAAAATAGATTAACAGGACGGGAGAAGACCGCCAGAAAATCATCCGCTGCCTTGACCCAGCCCGGAACGTTATCATAGGGGTTGGCCGCCACTTCTGGCGCGATGGCTGGGGCCTCAGCGATCGCGCCCGTCCCTTCTGCTTCCACCGTTTCCACCGTCTCTCCTCCCTCCTCAACTTCTGGGCTTTGGGCGGTTGAGACACTCAGCCACACCGCGAAGGCAATGCCCACAATGGCCACCAAGGCAATCACCCCCCACTGTTTGGGGTCTAAATTCACCCGTCGCGGTAACACCGCCAACACCATCCCCCAGCCCAAACATAGGGTAAAAGCCACATAGAACAAGTCGGCTGGGGAAATTTCCGGGTCAAGCCCAAAATATAACTCCCAAATGCCGAAGACAATATTACCTAAAGAAAACGCCGTAATTCCCAAAAATATAAAAAACCAGACACTGCTTCCTGATGCAATTTGAGGGCTTTTCCAGTTGCGATAACACAACGCAGAAGCCACGATAAAGGGAAAGGTTTCTAAGATGTAGGTGCCAATTAAATACCAAAAAGGGCTTTCTTGCCCCGGCGGCGTGATACTAAACAATAAAAAGAATAAAACGGTAAAAAATGACCAAGCAATCCCCACAATCACGACATTGGCTCCGGTCAGGAGGTTAGTGATTTCAAGGGGTTTGGCGGCAGTTTTAGATTTAGGCATGGGTCAAAAAAATCGGTAGATTCCCATAGGATAACGATTCAGCTTCAGTTAATAAAAGATCTTATCTTGTAATTTTGGAGTTGTTCAATCCATTCATTCAAATCTCCTTGATATTCACACTCAAACCCCGACTGTAACCACTCCGAGAGATTGACCTGGGGCAGTTCCACCACCTGATCGCAGACCAAGGGATTAAACCCTTGACTCAAAACAGCCCAGAACAGACTCCGAATGAGATCCAGTAAAGTTTTCAGCCAAAATTCCTGATTCCCCGGCACGCCAATTTCTTCGACAATATCCATTTCGACCCACATTTTATGAGCGCCGAAGTGAATTTGTGCCATCCATTGGGAACGGGGGAGATGGGTAGGGGACGTAATAAGCTTAATATGTTGTGCGCCCCAACGTTTCAAGATGGGGACACTATAGACGAAATTTTGAAAGGTATTTTGAGCGCATTTTTCCAACCAGACATTCTCAATCGGGGCTGCACTGCGTCGGAACAGCAACAACACACAAGGATCTTTAGACCCATTAGAAATTAAAATGGGAATATTCGGATATTCATGAGCGAGTTCCGAGACATACATTTCCCGGCGAATACTACCACCGAGGACGAAAATAGCATCAATGGGCTGATTGGAGGCATTTTGCAAGGCCGGAATCAGGCTGACTCCCCAGCCGGCGAGGATGACCCCGAGACTAGAGAGAATTGCTAAGATAATCAGTCGCCATCGTTTCATGAAACAAGCCCGAAAGTTTAAATTAAGGACGTTCTAGCACCTCGCGGGGGCAAAAACAAAACAGGGCATCACACCCGGCTCACCTATCTTATCTCTTCAGCGATCGCCTGGCTGAGGGTTTGTTTGTCTTTGAATTCTGCCCAGTCGGTATTGTTCATGATTTTACGCATCAAATAAGCTAGGGCGTAGTCGCCGTTAGGATGACTCATGAGATGGTCGGCTAAATCAAAAATAATCTGGGCTAATTCCGGGCCTAATTTATCCATCAGAGTTTGTCTCTCGGTTTGGAGAGATTCTTGTTCTCGGACTTGCATCTGCCACTGACGATCAAAAAATTGTTCAATCGAACTACTTAAACCTAGCCGGGTTAAGAGTTCCCATTCTCCCGCGTCGCACCAAATGCCCTCACAGTGGGGACACCGTTCCACAAAAAAAGGAGGTTGGGTTTTAACGGCTGCACGGGAGAGATAACGACTACACTCGGGACACAATCCCGCTCGACTGTCGAGGGTAGAGGGTTGAAAGTTAGAGTCAACCCCTTGGAGGAGAACATCAGGAGTCGCGGTTTTAGGAGGGTGTTGAACTTGCCATTGTTTATAGCTGTCACCCGGGAGCCAGCGTCCTTGACACTGGTCACAACAGAGAGCGGAGATATCCCCTAATTGCTTTTCTTGCAGAATCGGTTTTCTGCATTTCGGACATTCCACGGATTCGTTTTCCTCCATAAATTTCACCGATTGCTCCCTATTTTAAGGGGTAGGAGGCAGGATGGAAAAACAGTTTTTGGCTTGAGGGAGGCGTTATTCGCAGCAGTTCAAGAATTGCTGACAAAACTGCTGGAGTTGATCTATACGCTGACGGCAGAGAGCCAGACGCTGGGAAAAGGTTGATTTTTGGCGCGATGCTTGCAAGAATAAGACATCGGTTTGTAGTAACCGCAGAGCGCGATGGATCTCGGTTAGAAGAGATTGTTGACGGGGTGCGATCGCCAGATTTTCAGCTTCCAAATTCTCTAGAGATAAGTTTTCTTGAACAAGAGTTTGCAGTTTAAGATAGTGCAAACGAACTTGTTTAAAGTCTGGCTCCGTCAATTCTATAGACTCTTTTAAGGTGATTAGGGCTTCCAAAAATTGTTCAGATCCGTCACGATAAGGGGAAGACAACATACAATAGGGTTAAAAACAAGAATACACTTGTTACCACTATACTTGAAGTCTCCTAATAAGTGCATTTGTTTTAATTCATTGGCACTGTTTTAATTCATTGGCACTGTTTTAGTCTCGCCCTATTCTGTCTTCGGTTTTTCCTCTGCTCTGTTAGCTTAAGCGTTCACCTGTATTCAGAGTTTACATTCAGAGTTCAACCTTTCCCGATTGTTCCATCTGGGCTAATATTGGGAACTCTGAAGTTACATCAATTCCATTGTCTCTGTAATAACCCGACTGGTTAATTGTCTGCACTGAATCTTCCCTGCAAATTTGGGACACTGCTCTATCACTGTTTTTTCTAACTCATTTCTCTCACAGATTAAGTCGTTATACCTTTACCGCCCTACCTTTGGAGTCGCCATGAATGTATCTACACTTACCCAAAATACCCTCGTTAATTCTACTCCGCTTTCTGCCATAGCTTCTCGGATTCCTGAGAAGCTGGAATTTGAGGTGGAATTGCCGGATTGGTTAAGTCGTTACTTGCTTTCCTATCAAGAAAATTCCGATGCAGTACCAGATCCGGATATATCCTTAATTTGTCGGGCGTTTATGTTTGCCTATACTCTTCATGAGGGGCAATACCGCAAGTCAGGAGAAGCCTATATTGCCCATCCGGTGGCTGTAGCGGGATTATTGCGGGATTTAGGGGGAGATAGTGCCATGATTGCGGCAGGGTTTCTCCATGATGTGGTAGAAGATACGGAGGTAACACCGGAGGAAATTGAGGAGCGTTTTGGGTCAGAAGTTCGGCAGTTGGTGGAAGGGGTAACAAAACTTTCGAGCTTTAATTTTTCTAGCAAAACAGAACGACAAGCCGAAAACTTTCGCCGAATGTTTTTAGCCATGGCGCAGGATATTCGGGTGATTGTGGTCAAGTTAGCTGACCGTCTCCACAATATGCGCACGTTGGAGTATTTACGCCCGGAGAAACAAAAAAGAATTGCTCAAGAAACCCGGGAAATTTTCGCGCCGTTGGCCAACCGTTTGGGGATTGGTCGTTTAAAGTGGGAGTTAGAGGATTTATCGTTTAAGTATTTAGAACCGACGGCCTACCGGGAAATTCAAGAACTGGTGGCGGAACGGCGCATTGACCGAGAAGAACGGATTAGTGATGTTATTGCCTTAATTCGCGAGCGTGTGGGCAGTTTAGGGATTAAGATTGTAGAGATTCAGGGTAGACCGAAACACCTCTACGGGATTTATAAAAAAATGGATCGCCAACAAAAGGCGTTTCATGAAATTTATGATATTGCGGCGGTGCGAATTATTACGGACACTAAGGATAGTTGTTATCGGGCTTTGGCAGTGGTGCATGATTTGTTTAAACCGATTCCGGGGCGGTTTAAAGATTATATTGGCTTGCCGAAACCGAACCGTTATCAATCTCTACATACAACGGTTTTAGGAACAACGGGGCGGCCGTTAGAAATTCAGATTCGCACGTTAGAAATGCACCATATCGCGGAATATGGAATTGCGGCGCATTGGAAGTATAAAGAGGCGGGGGGATCGGAGTTTACCCAAATCAGTTCTGATGATGAAAAGTTTACCTGGTTGCGTCAATTGTTGGAGTGGCAAAATGACCTAAAAGATGCTCAGGAATATGTGGAGAATCTGAAGAGCAATCTGTTTGAAGATGATGTTTATGTGTTTACGCCTCAAGGGGATGTGATCTCTTTGGCACGGGGTGCAACGGCGGTAGATTTTGCCTATCGCATTCATACGGAAGTGGGCAACCACATGAAGGGGGCGCGGATTAATGGCCGTTGGTCGGTGTTGGATAATCAACTGCAAAATGGCGACATTGTGGAGATTATTACGAGTAAAAATAGTCATCCTACCCTAGATTGGTTGAATTTTGTGGTGACACCGAGCGCCCGGAATCGGATTCGTCAGTGGTATAAGCGATCGCACCGGGAGGGAAATATGGCCCGAGGTCGCGAGTTGCTGGAGAAGGAACTGGGGAAAAATGGTTTTGAAGCGTTGTTAAAGTCTCACCCCATGCAGTTGGTGGCGGAACGGTTTAATTACCAAACGGTGGACGATTTATTGGCCGCTTTAGGCTATGGGGAAGTGACGCTGAATGGTGTAGTGAACCGTTTGCGGGATGCGGTGAAAGCCCAGCAGACTCTATCGGAACCGCCTTCCCTGTCTCAGGAGTTGACTCAAGTCCAAATGCGGGCGACTCAGCCGGAGGTCTGTAGCAATGCACCGATTGCGGGGGTGGAGGGACTGTTACACTATATCGCGGGCTGTTGTAGTCCTATTCCGGGAGAACCCATTTTAGGGGTGGTGACGCGGACAAAGGGGATTTCCATTCACCGTCAGGGCTGCCCTAATGTGGAGAAGGTGGAAGGCGATCGCCTGATTCCGGTAAGTTGGAATCCTCTGGCTCATCACGGCCGTTGTCAGACCTATCATGTCAATATCTCGGTGGAGGTGATTGACCGGGTGGGGATTATGCGGGATATTCTAGCCAAACTGAGTGATCAGAATATCAATGTGACCAATGCTAATGTGGTGACGAACCCCGGAAAACCAGCCGTGATTAACTTGGGGATTGAAATTCGCGATCGCCATCAACTCGAACTGACTTTTAACCATATTCGACAGATGAGTGATGTGTTAAATTTACGTCGAATCAGTGAATGCAGCGAGGACTAACCCGGGAAGCGGCTGAAATGACAGTTAATTTCAGCCAGTGCTTCTCATCCCTCATGCCCTCCCTGATCAAATCCCTTTGATCTTGCTCCTTAATTCTTGATGCTTCGCTTGCTTCTACCCTTTTTATCCTTCTGCCGTCGGCGTGGTACTTTCTTCCTCCTCGCCGTCTTAACTTGTTTACTCAGTCTCCTACCCCTTGGGGGGCTATGGGCTAGAAATCCGGTTCTCCCTCGGGATATCCAAGGCCACTGGGCGCAACACTGTTTAGCCCATATTGTGGAACAGGGGATTATAAAACCCTTTGGTGATCGAACCTTTCGCCCCAATGTCCCCATGACGCGGGGGGAATTTGCCACGGTGATTAATCGGGCGTTTCCCGATGCCAGTCCCGTGCGCTTTTTCCAACCCGACCGTTTTATTGATCTACCCGATTGGTATTGGGCGATCGCACCCATTCGCAACAGTTACGAAAGGAACTTTCTCTCCGGGTATCCTAACCGCCAATTTGCCCCCCTACAAAACATTCCCCGGGTTGAAGTGATTGTGGCGATCGCATCTGGCTTAAACCACTACTTCCCCCGCAACCCTACCGACTTCATCCTCAACACCAGCTTTAGCGATGCCGCCAACATCCCCCGTTATGCCCATGACATCATCGCCGCCGCCACCGAACAAGATTTAATCGTCAACTTCCCCGACACCCGCCAACTCAACCCCCGCCAACTCGCCACCCGAGGAGAAATCGCCGCCTTCCTCTGTCGCGCCCTCGGGGACTCCACCCTCCTCCCCCCCCAATACATCGTCCGCAGTCCCGCCCCACCCATCCCCAACTTCCTCCCCCCACCCCCCACCAGTCCCCCAGCCATCCCCGCCCTTTAGGGGGAGGGCGAATCTTGACAAGTTAAGGGAACAGGGAACGGGGGAATAGGGAGTCGGGAGTCGGGAATCGGGAGTCGGGAGTCGGTGTAGGGGCGCAATGCTTGCGCCCTAGGGAATCGGGTGTCGGGAATCGGGAATCGGGGAAGAGGGAATAGGCAATAGGGAATAGGGAGTAGGGAGTAGGGAGTAGGACGAATAGAAATCTCCCCCTCTCCCCTGCTCCCCTGCTCCCCTGCTCCCCTGCTCCCCTGTTCCCCGTTCCCTAGCCCCACGAGCAGAGTTATTCAGCAAGCCCGAGTTATTCAATAAAACATAATCCGACGCAGACAGAAGGAGAGAACGGAAACAGTGCAGACTAAGACTAACTGACGGGGGAAAAAATAAACGGAATAGCGAATAATATCGCTAATGAGAGCCATTAAACCCTCCCCAATGGGACTTAATAACTGAAGTCCGGCTAAATAGGTGATTCCGGTGAGATGAATCATGGCCAAGCCACAAAGACAGCTAAAGGCTAAGGATTCCAGTTGGGCTTTGGCGCGCAGGGCGAGGGAACCACAAATCCAGGCCCCTGGAATAAAGCCTAAAATATAACCAAAGGTTAATTCTTGAATATACCCAGGGCCACCCCCTTGGGTGAAAATGGGTAGACCGATTAAGCCTAATAAAACATAAACGACTTGGGAGAGGGCCGCCGCTTGAGCGCCTCCCATGCAGCCGACAAATAAAACGGCGGCAATTTGAAAGGAGATTCTGAGGGGGATGACGACTACCCCTTGTTCTGACCACTGCCAAGGAAAATTGGTGGCCGAGGCTTCAATAAAGGTGCCACCAATGGTTAAGACTAAGCCAATGGCTGCCCAGGCCAGTTGATGGGGAAAGGATAACCGACGCTCGTTAGGGCGGCGGGGCTGGGAATGGGCTGTTCTGGGTCTTCTAGTGCGACGGTTTATACTCACCGGGAACAGGGGCTTCTCCTCCTTGTAGTCCTAATGCGTTTAACAGGGCAGCGTCTTCTTCGGGGGGTTGGCCGAGGGTGGTGAGGTAATGACCTACCAACATGGCGTTAATTCCGGCTTTCAGGCCGAGATGTTGTAATTCTCCCATGACGGCTTCCCGTCCTCCAGCATAGCGGAGAATTTGTTGGGGGAGCAGGAGTCGGAAAATTGCGATCGCCTTTAAAGCCTCGTAGGGGTCTAAACGGTGGCGGTCTGAGAGGGGGGTTCCTGAGCGAGGATTGAGTAAATTTAAGGGAACAGATTCTACTTCTAACTCCCGTAAGGCTAGGGCTAAATCTACCCGATCTTCCCAAGATTCGCCTAAGCCCATAATACCCCCGGTACAAGCTTGAATTCCGGCAGCTTTCAGGTTTTTGATCGTTTCGACGCGATCGCGCCAGCTATGAGTGGTGACAATTTCCGGGAAATAGTTCTCAGAAGTCTCCAAATTGTGGTTATAGCGCGTTACCCCCGCTTCCCGCAGCGCTTGGGCTTGTTCTGGGGTCACTTCCCCCAAAGCACAACAGGGTTTAATCTCCGTAGTGGCAATAATTTCCCGCACTGTAGCCAAAATCTCTTCAAATTCTTGGGACTTAGGACTACTATATTTTGGCCCCCGTCCCTGACTGACTAAGCAAAACCGTTTAGCCCCGGCCGCCGCCGCCGCTTTCGCTTGTTCTAAAATCTCAGCTTGAGGCTTTAAACCATAGATCGGGGAATCTTGCCCCGGATGGTGAGCCGATTGGGAACAAAAACCGCAGTTTTCCGAACAATTCCCCGACTTAACATTAATAATGCTGCACAAATCCACCACATTTCCACAGCAAGCCTGACGCACCCAATCCGCCGCCTCACAGAGCAGTAAGATATTTTCGGGTCCGGTAATCTCCGTTAAACTCAAGGCTTCCGATTTACTGAGTTGTTCCCCCGCAATCACTCGTTCTGCGAGTTCTGCTAACCAGTTTTTTAAAGCCTCTGGTTCTGTGGGGGGGGTTTGTTTGATGACTGTTTGAACCACGTTTTCCGATACTTTTTTACTAACAATAGTATGATCCATTGCTGGATATTTAGCCGACTATCCCCAAGCTTGTCAGGCAATTGTATCATCTTCCTGGGGAGAAGAACGGAAAAGCAAGGAATTCCTCCGAAGTGAAGATAGACATTTCCCAGCCTCTAAGCTAAAGTGGTAACGAGTATGAATAAATAGCCATCAACTGACGGATGCACAAAAATTGACGGATGAACAAGACTAATTTGCCCTTGTCCCAGTCTTCCCAAACTCAGACAAAAGTCGCTTTAAAGCCTATTCGTTCTTTAGAGGATGCCTATGAACGCTGTCAAGTGTTGGGGATGCGTCTGAGTCGTCAACGTCGCTATATTTTAGAGTTGTTATGGGAAGAACAAGAACACCTCTCCGCCCGAGCAATTTATGATCGTTTGAATCAAAAAGGGAAAGGGATTGGTCACACTTCGGTTTATCAGAATTTAGAGGCTTTATCGAGTCAGGGAATTATTGAGTGTGTAGAGCGCTGTGATGGCAGACTGTACGGCAACATCAGCGATACTCATAGTCATGTTAACTGTTTAGATACGCAACAAATTATTGATGTCCATATTGAGTTACCCGCCGATTTATTGGCGCAAATTGAGGAGCAGACGGGGATAACCATTACCGAGTATCGGATTGATTTTTACGGCTATCGTCAACAAGAGTGCTAAAGTTGGATTCGAGTACTTTGAGTTCTTTGTCCCGATACAAACTCTATGGCCAAACTTTCCGTTGAATTGAACCGTTACTTTTTCGAGGAAGACCGTAACCCGGAAGTCACATTTTACGATATTCTCACCCTAGCCGGAGAACGAGTATTCGGGATTCTTTTTGTTCTGCTGTCCTTACCCTCAGCCTTACCCGTACCTGCTCCGGGTTACTCCATCCCTTTTGGTGTGGTTATGTTTTTATTAGCGGTTCAGTTAATGGCAGGGAGAAAACGTCCTTGGTTGCCGGAACGGATGAAACAGTCCACCGTGCGCTTAACCACCGCTCAACGCATTGTCAAAAGTGGGATGCCTTGGTTGCGTCGCTTGGAATTGTTCACCAAACCCCGATTAGTGACCATTTGTACCAGTTTTTCCGGGCGTGTGGTGATTGGGGTAGCGATTTCCTTGATGGCCATTTGTATGATGATCCCCATCCCGGGAACCAATACCCTCCCAGCTATGGGGATTTTTATTACAGGGTTTGGTTTAGTAGAAGATGATGGCATCATTACTTTGATGGGTTTAGTCGTCTGTCTAATGGGTGGATTGTTGGCTGGGTCCATCTTTTTTGCTCTCATTTGGGGGGGGAGTAATTTATTGGAGTTACTCAAAGAGTGGTTAGGACGATCATGAATGGGGTTTAAAAGAGTGTGTCAGGAGGAAGGGAATTCCTTTGAAAACTCCTGACTCACCCTGTGGTGATTCCCAAGTTACTTGGAAAAAAACAATTGCAAAACTGATGAGTGATACAATTTTCGCGAAAATTATCCGCCGGGAAATTCCCGCTAATATTGTCTACGAAGATGATCTCTGTTTGGCCTTTACCGATGTTAACCCGGTTGCACCGACTCATATTCTGTTAATTCCTAAACAACCAATTCCCCAACTGTCTCAGGCTAACCCGGAAGATCATCGCTTGTTAGGTCATTTATTAATTAAAGTTAAAGAAGTGGCTGCACAGGCGGGACTAAGCAATGGTTATCGCATTGTGATCAATAATGGAGAGGATGGGGGACAAACTGTGAATCATCTCCACCTCCATATTTTGGGTGGTCGTCCCTTGGCTTGGCCACCGGGTTAGGGTGGGGGGGATCAGGGGTGTTGCTCGATTGCCCCAAAAGGCTGTACAATTAAAAGTTCGGGTAAAATTTTGGTTCGCTCTGTACCAAACCCCCTATCGCCAAACCTCTGAAAAATTTGCGCCAAGCCGCGTTAGTACGATTAGGAGAAAGAAGATTATATGTCTCGTTATAGAGGACCTCGTTTGCGCATCACCCGCCGTCTAGGGGAATTGCCGGGTTTAACACGGAAAAGTAGCCGTCGCAGTTATCCCCCTGGACAACATGGACAGAATCGGCGGAAACGTTCTGAATATGCCATCCGTCTGGAGGAAAAGCAAAAGTTACGGTTCAACTATGGTGTTTCTGAGCGCCAGTTAATTCGTTATATGCGCCAAGCGCGTAGAGCGACGGGATCAACAGGTGAACGTCTGTTGCAATTGCTGGAAATGCGTTTAGATAATACGGTATTCCGCTTGGGAATGGCGGGAACGATTCCGGCGGCTCGTCAGTTGGTGAATCATGGTCATGTGATGGTGAATGGTCGTGTGGTCGATATTGCCAGTTACCAATGCCGTGCGGGAGATGTGGTTACGGTGCGGAATAAGGAGAATTCCCGTCGTTTGGTGGAAGCTAATATGGAGTACCCCGGTTTAGCGAATCTACCGAGCCATCTGGAATTTGATAAACAAACCATGACGGGTAAGGTGAATGGTATTGTTGAACGGGAATGGGTGGCTCTCAATATCAATGAACTGTTGGTGGTTGAGTACTATTCTCGCAAAGTGTAGTTTTTTCGTTCTTACCAAAATATGGCGCGGGAATGCTCCACCCATCGCTGACAGGCTTGGGTGGAGGCGCGCTGTGCGCCTAGTTTCCTTCCTTGAAAAACCAGCTATCTCCCAGAGATAGCTGGTTTTTTAAGTTTTTTAAGACCGAGTGTCTGCCATCTCAAAGGTCTTCGTAAAGCGGCATGGTTTGACCGCGATAGTTTTCTAGGTGATAGCCATTCCCTTGTTGATGGACTTGTTGCTCCCAGAGGGGGATTTTACCCAGTTTGGTGGTGATGATATATTGGGGGACTGCAAAGCCTGTCATATAGCCTTGTAGACCGCGCATAATGGCTCGTCCGGTTTCAATACTAGGGACAAAATGAGACACTCCAGTGACGTTATCGCAATGATAGAGATAGTAGGGACGAACACGAATTTTCAGGAGACTTTTGAGTAGATCCCTCATGGTTTCGAGGTTGTCGTTAATGCCTTTGAGAAGGACGGTTTGATTTTGGACGACAACGCCGTGACGTAGGAGGCGATCGCAGGCCTCGGCCGAGGCGGGGGTGATTTCCTTGCCATGATTGAAGTGGGTATTTAGCCAGATGGGATGGTAACGATCCAACATTTGGCAAAATTTGGGGGTAATGCGTTGAGGCAGCAAGACAGGATAACGGGAGCCAATACGAATAATTTCAACGTGGGGGATTTTCCGTAAGGTGGCAATAATCCACTCAAGTTTTTCATCACCGTAGGTCAGGGGATCTCCTCCCGTGAGTAAAACATCCCGGATTTCAGGGTGATCATGAATATAGCGGAAGTCTTGATCCCAGGCCAGCGCTTCGTTTTGTTCAAAATAACTGCCTTCTAGGTCGGTGGTGTGGTATTTGCGGGTACAGTGACGACAGTAGACAGCACAAGCTTCTGTGACGAGCATGATCACCCGATCGGGATATTTATGTATGACGCGGTTCGTTTTGCGATATTCTGTGTCTCCGACGGGATCTTCTGAAGCGTTGGCAAAGGTTTTGAATTCTCCGAGTTGGGGAATCGCTTGTTGGCGGATGGGACAGCTGGGATCGTTGCGATCCATCAAGGAGGCATAGTAGGGGGTAATACTCCAACGGTATTTTCCTTGACATTGCGCGATCGCCTCTTCCTCCTCTGGTGTTACGTTGACCCACTCCCGCAATTGTTCTAAGGTGCTAATTCGGTGTTGCAGTTGCGATCGCCAATCTTCCCAAACCAACTGACGTTTTTGGGTGTTCAACATGAGCAAAAATCTCCATAATTTGGATAGTTTCTGGATTTTGTTAAATTACTTCGCCCCCTCCTCTTATCGTTTCTGAGTGTTTTTTCTCAGAGTAATGAGGAGTACAAGGTCAGAGAGATGCACAGCCAATTAAGCTACGTTGTTTTTCTAGTCTACCCACAAAAACGACTCAATGACCACTCACCCCTCATTCCTAACCAGTAATCTCCTTTCCCCGTTCAGAGCAAGCACACCTAATCCGGAAAACTTTCACAAACCCGTTTCAGAAGAACCTAAATCATCTCCACCTTGCTCAGACAATTGCCGACGTTTTTTAATCTCTCGCGCTTTCTTTTGTAGGTCAGAAAAAAAATCTGTTTCGACAATTTCTTTCACTTGCTTCGTTCTTTTTACCTGATCAATTTCGATTTTTAGCTCCGCCACTTGTCTTTTCAGTTTCTCTTCCCGTTGGCGAACCTTATCAACCATCATTTCAAAAACATTCGCCAGAATCGAAATTTCATCTAACCAGCGTTTTCTCTGAAAAAATGCAAAATCATGTTCATATTTAGCTTCCCCAATTTCTTTAGCCATTTGGGTCAGTTGTAAAATGGGCTTCATAAAGAAATCTGAAGCAAAATAAACTAAAATAAATAAAGAACCATAGGTTAAGCCAAAGGCAATAATCACACGCTGGCGAATAGCGCGTTGAACTTCAAACACATGATTGGCTTCAATATCAGCCCCTAATAAACCAATTACATTCCCTTGACTATCCTTTAACGGGGTATAAGCAGAAAGCCAACTTCCCCATTGATCGGTGTAGAGATCCCGAATCACTGTCCTTTCTTCTTGAAAGGCTTTTAAGTGTTCTGGAGAAGGAGCATTAGGTTCTAAAAATAATAAGGCTCGTTCTGGATTATAAACCCACAATGAATCAACTAGATAAATAATTTCTAGCTCTCCTTCCTCGACTTTTGGTTCTCCAATGCGGCGATTAGTGGCAGGATCACCTAATAACATAGTATAGGGATAAACCCGAGGTTCAATACTATGAACCGTTTTAAACCAGTTGAGTTGTTTCTCATAAATAGGTGCATGGGAGTAGCCGACAAAATTTCTTTGACCTACTTCATACAACCGCAAAGATTCATCACCATTTACCTTTTTTACAGCTCCCAGTGCGGTGTTTTGTAAATCCAACTTAAGTCGTTCTAAAGCTTTTTCTGTTGAGAAGCTATAAAACCAGTAAAAAGCAATGGTAAAAACTCCACTAAAAAGTAGCGTAAACCCTAACAAGAGTTTCCACCGCAAACTAAATATTTTTTGTTGACTGAGACTTTTCTCCTGGGTGATCATGGTTTGAGCTATCCTATATATTTAGCTTGTCCAAAACACTTTTTGCTTTAGAACGACGAGTTAAACGCCAATTGAGCAGACTATTTTCGTAGACAACACGCATTTGAAAAATTGACCAGATCCCGAAAAATGCGGTGAGAATACCTATTCCAATATACCCGTAAAAGGCACTAAAGGGAAGAACATGACGGAATAAAATAACAATTCCAGCTACTCCAGAACCTAGAATTGTTCCCACTGCCAGTAAATACCCGTCCATAAAAATACTGACACGACCTCTGCGCTCTTCTGGCACTAATGCTTGAAAAGATTTCCGCGCAGACTCATCAATCGTATCCCAAGAAAGCCGCGCTAATAAAATCGCCCCAACCCCTCCAACTAAATTCGGATAAATAAGCAGTAAAATAAGTGCTGTGAGCATGGTAAACGGCATAATCAAAAACGTATCTTTTAGGTTAAAATAGGTTAAAATTCTACCCGTTAAGAAGGTTTGTATGGCAAAGGAAAGAAGGGTCATCCCTAAGCGATATAACCCATAGAAGGTTTGATATTCTCCTAATGAACTAAAGGCATTATCAGAAATATCATAAAAGCGAAACTCAATTAAGATGTCGCAAGCGGAAAAGATGAGGATTGACCAAGTTAGAAACTGAAAAGAAGGAACTTCTTGAATAAAATTGAAACATTCCGTCAAGGTATCTTGAACTGATTCGGGTTGATAAAGGGTTTGATCATGAAATTGGGTCGAACTGAGAAACACTTTGACTAAAATATAAGAAAAGAGATAAAACAATACATTAATCAAAATGAGTTCTTCTGGCTCTACACCAAGGGTAGCAAAAACTCCCGGTGCAATGGTAGCAATGCCAATGCCTAGTAATTTTCCTAAAAATCCCCAAGCGGCAATGAGGGGAAAGAGTCGCTTGGCTTCGGCCATATTAAAAATAGAGTTAGCAAAAATCCAAAAAATTAACGGAAAAAATAACCATTGGAGTTCTGCTAGTAAATAAAAGAAAGAATAGTTTAGCCAGTCAGGGAACTTAAAGACAAATAACAGTCGCAACAGGACAAAAATCATCGCAAAAGAAAAGGTCATGCCTCCCATTAAGTTGACGCGGGATAGCCGATCGATAATCAGGGATTTTAAACTAAGAATTCCCAAGATAATTAGATAGGTAATAATTGAGACAAGGAGAAATTGATTAACTCCAACTTTGTTTAAAAAGCCACTGACGGAGGCAATATAGGAAATTTGGACAGCTAGAGAATTACTCCATAGGATTAAGCCTAATGGTAAGACTAAAACCAGTTCATGAGGACGAAGACCAAAAAGACGAGTGAGAAATAATTTCATGTAAATAGCAACGGATAGAATGAAATGATCAAGGTAATTATTCAGATAAGACTATAAGTCTTCTAAATTAAATAATTGATTTTTGAGTAAAGGTTTAGAACGAATTAAACGAGGTTTATAGTAGGTTTTTTGGTTCGTATGATGGGCTTCAATAAAACCTTGTTCGAGAAGTTCTTGTAATAAGATGTGCAGTTTCTGGGGTTCTTGTTCAGTTGCGTTGATTAGTTCCTCCCAAGTCATTGAGCAATGACGAATCATGATTGTTATAAGTTGTCTTTTAACTGGAGAAAGCTCGATTAATTCAAAAATACTTAATCCGGGATTTGACGATGAGTTAAGTTTATTTTCGAGGCTGTTAGCACTAGAAAATTGACGTAAATGGTGAGCAATATCTTGAACAACTTGGCTGTAAGGATGGTCAGGAAAAGAGACGGAAAATATATCTTCTTTTTCAAGGGTTTGCATGGGTTCAGCCCAAGGTAAAATTCCTAAAATTGAGGTATCATAAGCCATTTCGATTTGTTGTTTTAAGAGGGGAGTGTTCAAAGTTTTAGGAACTTGATTAAGCAGGAGGGTAATGTGGGGAATTTCAAGACGTTTGGCAACATCAAGCGTGACAGCCGTCCCTTGAAATTCAGGATAGTCAATACATAAAAGGACTAAAAAAATATCACAGAGGGCAATTAGGGGTAAAGTTTCTTCACTCAGTCCGGGGTAGAGATCAATGAGTAAATAATCAAGCTGGAGATGGGTTGTAATTTCCCAAAGAATCTGGTGAATTTGTTGGACATCACGAAGTTCTGGGGGCAGGGGTTGGACGAAGTTAAAATGATGGTGGATAATGCCTAGATAACCGGGGGCATCTGAGAGAGTGGGGTTGAGGAGTGCGCTGCGATCGCACACTAACTCAGATAAACTCACCTGACCAAGAAAATAATCCTGAAGTAAAGGTTGATGCTCCCCCCAATCTACGCCCAAAGAGGAATAATGGGAACGAGGGGAAAAATGCGATCGCCTCTGAATATCTGTTTCCACCAAACCCACCCGATAACCCTGTTGACCTAATGTCACCGCTAAATTCGTGGTGAATGTAGATTTGCCCGTACCATGACGGAAAGAATGAATAGAGATAATTTGGGGCATAACACTATCCTGATGGCAAGGTCATTAAAATCAAAGCAAAATCCCGTAAGACGCACCAACTCCCTAATTCTTGTTACAGTGGTTTCTGTGCCGAATCAGGGAAATCAGCCAGAGAGAGTTTTCCATCGGGTTCAATTCGCGCTATTCCCTCTGTTGCCACAGTTTCCCCTGTGAGGCCTCAACCCCACCCAGAGAAGGATTGATATGTCAGAAATTGCCCACCCTCACTTTTGGGAAAACCGCTATCAAGAAGGAACATCCCGTTGGGACTTAGGACAAGCTACTCCTAGTTTAATCCACTTCCTCCAGAGTCCAGAAGCCCCCCCTCCCGGTTCGGTGGTGGTTTTGGGCTGTGGAAGGGGCTATGATGCCCTGTTGTTTGGGGAGTTGGGGTATGAGACATTAGGGGTAGACTTTGCGCCTTCTGCGATCGCCCATGCCCAAGAACTCGCCCAAAACTATGATAATCCCGCCCGTTTCCTAGAACGCAATATTTTTGATTTATCCACAGAATTTCCTCAATCCTTTGATTATGTCTTTGAACACACCTGTTTCTGTGCCATCCCCTTAAACCAGCGCCCCCAATACGTGGAACTGGTGCATTCTCTCCTCAAACCCCAAGGGGAATTAATCGCCGTTTTCTTCACCCATACCCGTCCCGGAGGCCCTCCCTTTGGCACCACCCCGGCCGAAATCGAGCAACGTTTTAGCCCCTATTTTGACCTTCTCACCCTCTCCCCCACCCCCCACTCCGTCCCCTCCCGGCAAGGAGAAGAACACTTTGCCCGGTTGCGCAAAAAGTAACCTAGTTTTTCATCCTGGCCGATTCATGGGATCTACCCCAGTCTTGCCACCTCTTCCACCGACAAACATAAAGCCTCAGCCACCTGTTCCACACTTAAACCCATTGCCAACAGTTTAGGAATTGCCTCTCGTTGACTTTGTTCAGCACTATCTGCCCGTTGGCGTTCCGCTTCCGCCCGTTGGCGTTCGAGTTTAGCCAACTCACTCCCCGTCAGCAACAAATTCCCCTCAGTATCCCACCAACGTAACCAGTGCTGAGTTTGATTTTGATAACTTCCCTCCCACACCCCCAACTCCACCCCCATCGTAGCAATGGGATAATGTCCACGCTCATTAGGCTCCAAACGGTGGTAGCGACCATTCAGCCAGTTATACACTTCTAACTCATTCGTTTGAATCAGATAAATTGCATAATAGGGAATACGAATAATCCGCTCATAAACCCAGAACTTCCCCGGTTTTTGCTTAACACCGTCCGGCAAACGAGATAAAGGAGTATTATCTCGTTCTTCAGAACCATCCCCACTCGCAAATTCAATCGCAATAAACGGAACAATATACTCCCGCCACAACACATAAGAACGGCGATATTGCCCATCTAATCGGGGTGGAACATTGGGAACATAGAACCAATCCGGGGCCTCAGCGCCCCGTTCCGGGGGATCCGTTTCCCGCCAATAAATACCAGAATCCTGGCCGATTGCATATTGTCCATCAGGGTGGAGAGCTTGCAGGGTGCTTTCCAGAGAATCAGTGAGTAAAATACTCTGGGGATGTTCTTGAAAATTTTTCACAAACGTTCCGTCAGATTCAGGTAATTGAGTATGATCGGGAAAAGCAGGCGGTATGATTGTCCGGTCTACGCTTTGGGTCATGTCTATCCGCGAGGTTAAAGGACAGATGTTTTCTGTGACTATCTTAATTCAATTATACTGTTTTCTTGTTAGGTTGCACTGGCGCTTCACCCAACCTGTAACCCCTTTTCTACCCACTGGGAATCAGGGCTGATCCGTTGCTTTGGGCGGATTAGGCGATTCCTTGGGAAGGCTACGCCTTTTTTGAATCTCTCTCTTTGTCCACCACCAAGCCCCCAGAGAACAGATAATACTCCCAACCAATGCCATTAAAAAAGGATGAGGAAGAGTGCAGGGCAATTGAATTTTTTGCCCATTGGGGAGATACCAAGGTTGGGTGATTAACCCCGACGTTGAAGCCACAATAGCACCCGCCGCAATACCCACCCCCACCGCTTGGATTTGGTCTTGTAAATCTTGGTTAGCTTCCGCTTGATCAATTTCCACCAAGCCCCGAATCGTATTAATCCCCTTATCTGCCCAATTAGAACCTTGATCAAAATAGCTCAGATCATCCTCAATCTGGGTTTTTAAAGTCGCCGCATTTTTTGTGCCGAAGCTTGACAAAAACGACAAATCATGATTAGTTGCTTTGTCTTGAATATTGGTAATTTTTTCCTTGTAATTATGATGATTAATACTCAAAGTTGAATGCCAGTTTTTTAAAGAACTGAGGCTTTCCATATACTCTAAATCGAGTTTAGGCAGTTTCTTGAGTTGGGTTTTGAGATAGGTTAAATCGGAGGTTGATAAACGGGCTGATTGTTCGTTAACGTTGAGATGTTGAGGGATTTCAGAGAAAATATTTTTAATCTCCTGATATTGTGCCTTAACCTTGGCAAAATCAGCCCGACTTTGTTGGTAAGCTGTAGTGATTTTCTGGCGATATAACCAGAGGTCAATCAATTGTTGATAAAAATAGCCCAAATTTTCATCAGCCGTACTATCTAAAAAAAGCCAGACCAAATAATGTTCAATTTTTCCCTGTGAGTTGGGATGTTTAGGCGAACCATACTCAAAAATCGGACTGCCAAAAAGTTGGCTTGCTTGATAAAGTGGCGGAACATATTCATCATGGAGAAATTCTTTCAGGATATTATGAGCGATTTTTTGCCACTGTTCACGCTGTTTCTGTTCTGGTGGGAGAAGCCAAGCCGTTAAAAGGAGGGTTTGCCCTAAGTTACTATTAACTTTTTCAGGGCGTAAGACTTGTTGAGGATTAAACTCTTTAAAAACAGCTAAATTGACAGGTTTTGTCGGTTGATTTTGCTCATCTTTTTCTGGAATTCGCAGGTTTAGGGCTAAAGCATAGCTATCATAAATTAGGACAGGGCAAGCTATTCCGGTGATATCCGTAACCGGGCTTTTAGCGGATAATTTACCGTTGAAGAGTAAAAATACTCCTGATGCTTCATTTGGGGTTAAATAGGCTTTAATGTCGAGAGGGCTGGGTCTAGGTTCTAGATGTAGGGATAGATGAAAAGCGGTTTTAATAGTTTGGTTATAGTAATTCCAAAGATGCTCTGGGTTGTTTTTTTCGGCGAGATGAAAGGTAAATAGATGAACGTTAGGAGCATAAATTTGAGTCATTTTTTCTCATGGTTTGGGGAAAGCATTGTTAGTTAATTTGATTTGAATGGGGAGGGATTAATCAATATTTAGCCATTGGTTTTTGGGTGATTTGTTGGGTTGAGCTTTTCCTGTGCCGAACCTACGGGATTTATCTTTGGGGGGGATTGGGTGGGGTTTGATTTTGTCGCTCTTGTCGCAACTCAAACAGATTTTGACGAATCGTTGCCTCGTCAATTTCTGAGAGAGCCTTTTGTTGACTCACCTCTCGGTTCTCTTGAGCATATAAGCGGAGTGAGTCCCATTCTTCGTCATAGGTTTGTAGCCATTGCTGCATCACTTGACAAATGTCTGTTGTGTCTTCAAGGGTGTTGAGAATTTCATCCAACGCCTTAAGCGCATCAGGAGAAAAAGCGTTAGGTTCTGCTTGAAGATATTGGGGTAAAATGACGATGAGTTCTTCAATATTCATGGCGTTTTAGTTTGGTTCAAGGATATATTAACATTAAGATGATCCGTAGGTTAGGCACAGGAAAAGCGCAACCCAAAAACCTACTGGGAAAGATGGGGTTACATTTTATTCTAGCCAAAAACCTACTGGGAAAGATGGGGTTACATTTTATTCTAGCCAAAAACCTACTGAAAAATGTTGGGTTACATTTCATTCCACCTAACCTACAAAGTCGGAGGTTTTACCTTGAGCATAAATAACTTGAGCGGAGTTCAAAATATTGGCTTTCCGAATTGGATTAGAACTTTTTTCGTTAATATTCATCGGTGGTACATAAGTTCATCCAGAGAAATCGGCTAAAATATCTTGAATTTGCTCTACCGTAATATCATCTTGTTCGGATTTAGTATAAATTGTTAACAGCAAAATACTGGTTTCTGATTCCAGTAAATAAATGATGCGATAGCCACCACTTTTACCTTTTTGGATATTACTATTCTTGGCTCTAACCTTGTATACATAAATATTCTCGCCAAATCCTGCAAGACGATCCCCTAAGACACATCCTTGTTTTAAGGGTTCAATCACAGCCTGAGTGTCACACCGAATGTTTCTATATTTTTTAGCCAATTTTTTGAGATTATTGCGATACTCAGGCGTTAAATCAATTTGAACCCGTCGAGAGTTATTCGGCATCAATTCCCTCCCACATTTGTTCTAAGGGGATTCTTTGACCTGCTTGAGCTTCTTGCAAGGCTCGTCTTAAACTGGCCTGAATCTCTTCAACAGGTGTATCGTCACCATCGGATTCATTGTCAGATTCGCCTTCATCCGATACCAAAAGGATCACTTTAACGCGACTCTCCGATTTAATTTCTAAGGGTTCATCAAGTAATAGTTTACCCTCTGCATCAATTCTTCCCATTACTTCAAAGGCTTTCATAGCTTCTCATCAATTATTAAGGAGCGAGTATTCTGGCATAATGCTATCATTTTAAAGCGATTGGTAGGTTAGGCACAGGGAAAGCGCAACCCAACAACCAACTGGGAAAGATGGGGTTACATTTTATTCTATACAACAACCTACTGGAAAATGTTGGGTTACATTTCATTCCACCCAACCTACAAAGCCATCCGTAGGTTGGGTGGAGCGACAGCGCAACCCAACAACCAACTGGGAAAGATGGGGTTACATTTTATTCTATACAACAACCTACTGGAAAATGTTGGGTTACATTTCATTCCACCCAACCTACAAAGCTATCCGTAGGTTGGGTGGAGCGATAGCGCAACCCAACAACCAACTGGGAAAGATGGGATAACATCTCATTCTATACAACCGACAAAGTTTAGAAACCAATGGCACAAAAAGCCGCCCAATAATAAGGGTTTGTGAACAGTTTTTTCTGGGGTGGATACTGCCTTTCTGGATACTCTTGATTCAGTTTCTCCCTTAAAGTGGGGGACACTGTAGCCGCCCATTCTCTTAAGCTTTGTAGTGGCGTATCTCGTAACCAGATTTGAGCCTCTTTGAGGGCGAGGGGGACGGTTTGACCCTCTTTCACCTTCTGGTAGAAGCGAATCATCAGGAAGGCGGTGGAGATGTCCGCCACTGTCCAAAGGGTGCTTATCACGTTGGGAGAACCCGCCAAAATGAAGCCACTGGGCAGGCCGATATATTCATCACTGCTGGAGGTGGGGTCTGTTACCCCGGTTTCGCAGGCGGAGAGGGTGACGAGGCGGCAGTTGCCCAGGTCGAGGCGCAGGATGTCCTCTAAGGTGAGGCACTTTTGCAGGTCGAGGAATTTGTTTTCTTTAAGGGGGAGGTAGCGGGTGGGGTCGTCGGGTTGGGGTGGGGGGGTAAATTCGCTTTGGGCGAGGATGAGGGCGGATTTGAGGGCTTCTTGAAAGTTGAAGTAGCCATGACAGGAGAAGTGGGCGCAGTGGGCGTTTTTCAGGGAGTCTTGGGTTTTGGGTTGGCTGGGGTTGGAGTCGAGGATGTTGGTTTTTTGGGCTTGGTGGTGTTTGAGGGTGTGGGAGGGGTTAAAGAGGGTTTGGATGGTTTCCACTTCTATATCGGTGAAGGAGAGGTCTTGGGTGGGGTTTTGGATGGCGAAGAGTTGGTTAAAGTGGGGGAGTTGGTTGATGCGGTTTTGGGCTTGTTGCAGGACTTGGCAGTTGGGGGCGTAGGCGACTCCTTGGGGGAAGAGGTCTTGTAGGCATTGACTCTTACCGTCTTTGGTGATGACGGGTAGGGCGTGGAGGGGGAAGAGGTGCAGGTAGCGGTGGGGGATGAGAATGAGTTTTTGGCAGGTGGGGAATTGTTGCAGGAGGTTGGAGAGGATTTCATCGAGGTGGAGGATTTGGGGGAGTTCTGGGAGGCGTTGCTTGAGTTTCGTTCTCCATTGGGTTTTGTTGGTGCGGTAGTCGTTGACATAGGTAATAGTCCAGTCGTTGAGGTTGTTTAGGTCTTCTTGAGAAGATGTCCAGAGGTTGAGGCCGTGGCGGGTGAGGGTGAAGGTCAGGAATTTATCGGGGAGGATGTACCATTCCAAAATGGCGGTTTCTTCATCGAGTAACTTTTGCATTGCCTCGAAATGCAGGGGTTTATAGGGTTCGAGTTGTTGTTTTTCTTGTTGCAGTTGGTTGAGGTGGGTATAGTCCGGGTTCTCGTCTGTTTGTAGGCGGCGGTCTTCTTGGCTAATGGCAATTTTAAGGGCTTGCAACCGTTGGCGGGTGTTTTCGGGTATCACGCCCCCCGGATAAGCGTCACGGGTGGCCATGAGTTCGACCAAGTTCCGGGCTTTGCTACGGTCTGCGTATTCGATGGCATCAGTGTATCTGCCTAATTCTAGGCACACTTCCACCATACCGCGATAAACCTTGTTCCATTCTTCATTAAAGTTGCGTTTATAGCCTTCACTATCGGCTTTAATTTCACCTCGGAGATATTCCACCTGGTCTAGGGCTTCCTGGAAGCTACGGTAGGCATTTTCTAGGGCTTGTTGTGTCTGGGTGGGACTGTTCCCAGCTAGGCGAGATTGGGCTTGGTAGGCAAAACCAAAGTTATTCAAAGTTCCTGCTAAGTCGCGGGCTAACCCCAACCGCCGACTAATCCTTGCCGCTTCATCGCAAGCAGCGATCGCACTTTCGAGATTGGCGGAGGGGTTGATGCCCATCTGGGCTTGGGTGCGGCGGGCAACTCCCAGGTTATTCAGGGTATCTGAGAGGTCTTTGTCTAACCCCAACCGCCGCCGAATCTCTGCGGCTTCATCGTAGGCGGCGATCGCACTTTCGAGATTGGCGGAGGGGTTGATGCCCATCTGGGCTTGGGTGCCGAGGGCAACTCCGAGGTTATTCAGGGTAGAGGAGAGGTCTTTTTCTAACCCCAACCGCCGCAGAATCCTGGCGGCTTCATCGCAAGCAACGATGGCACTTTTGAGATTGGCGGAGGGGTTGATGCCCATCTCGGCTTGGGTGCCGAGGGCAACTCCGAGGTTATTCAGGGTTCTGGAGAGGTCTTTGTCTAACCCCAACCGCCGACTAATCTCTGCTGCTTGATCGTAGGCGGCGATCGCACTTTCGAGATTCGCTACCGGGTTCATGCCCATCTGGGCTTGGATCATGCGGACAGCGCCGAGGTTATTCAGGGTTGTGGAGAGGTCTTTCTCTAACTCCAACCCCCGCAGAATCCTGGCGGCTTCCTCGTAGGCGGCGATGGCACTTTCGAGATTGGCGGAGGGGTTGATGCCCATCTCGGCTTGGGTGCTGCGGGCAACTCCGAGGTTATTCAGGGTATCGGAGAGGTCTTTGTCTAACCCCAACCGCCGCCGAATCTCTGCGGCTTCATCGTAGGCGGCGATCGCACTTTCGAGATTCGCTACCGGGTTCATGCCCATCCGGGCTTGGATCATGCGGGCATTGCCGAGGTTAGTCAGGGTTTCAGAGAGGTCTTTCTCTAACCCCAACTCCCTCTGAATCCGGGCGGCTTCATCGCAAGCAACGATGGCACTTTTGAGATTGGCGGAGGGGTTGATGCCCATCTCAGCTTGGGTGCCGAGGGCAGCCCCCAGACTACATTGCACTATTGCCCAATCTTCGGGATATTTTTCACGAGTATAGACTTTTAATGCTGCTTTATAATAGCCAATAGCCTGTTCTATATTTTCAGCTTTACTCCCGTCAACCTTATTTAAATAAATATCTCCCAATTTAATTAAAACATTAGCAGCCCATTTTTCTGTTTTAGTTTCTCTGTATAGATCACCTGCCTGCAAATAAGATTTAATTGCCTCATCAATCCAGTTCAGACTCCGAAAACATTGCCCCAACATATAATGAGCATTGGCTTGTTTATATTTCTCCCCCAACTCAACCGCTAAATCTAAAGCCAGCCCAAAATATTCAACTCCCCGCTCCCATTCCTTGAGATCCTTACAAACACACCCCAAATCATACAAACAAGACCGCTCAGAAACCCTATCATTCAACTCCCGCACAATCCCCAACCGTTGCTCCTGCGCCTGAATTGCCTCCTCATACCGCTTCAAACTACGACACAAAGAACCGATATAACCCAACGCTTTAACCGCCCAATCCTTCACCCCCAATTGAACATATAAAATCACCGCCTGCTGATAATCACTAATTGCCGCTTCCTTCTGGTCTAAATTGTGATAACATTGCCCCAACATATAATGAGCATTTGCTTCATTTTGCTTCTGCCCCAACTCAACCGCCAAATCCAAAGCCAGCCCAAAATATTCAACTCCCCGCTCCCATTCCTTGAGATCATTGTAAACACACCCCAAATCATACAAACAAGACTGCTCAGAAACCCTATCATTCAACTCCCGCACAATCCCCAACCGTTGCTCCTGCGCCTGAATTGCCTCCTCATACCGCTTCAAACTACGACACAAAGAACCGATATAACCCAACCCTTTAACCGCCCAATCCTTCACCCCCAATTGAACATATAAAATCACCGCCTGCTGATAATCACTAATTGCCGCTTCCTTCTGGTCTAAATTGTGATAACATTGCCCCAACATATACCGACAATTGGCAATATTCCGGCTTTTCTCATTCCCCTCCTCCAAACCTTCAGCCACTGGTAAAGCCGACTCAAAACCCGATAACGCCTCCTGATATTGCCCACTATTAAACCGCAACACTGCCAAATCATAACGATTGGAATATTCCCCCGCCCTATCCCCCAAATTTTCCAACAAACTCACCTGCATTTCAGAAAAAGAAATAGCCTTTTCTGTCTGCTGCAATTGCTTAGAAAGATTAATTAAATCATTCAATGTTCCCTTGAAAACCGTCTTATCTTCCCACTCCTGCACCAACCCTAAACGCCGTTCAAGATAACTCAAAGCCTGCTCTAAATGACCTAACTGCCACTCACTATATCCCACCCAACCCAAGGCTTCTACCTCTTGGGTCAAGTTCCCCAACTCTCGACATAACCCTAACCACTGCTCAAAAATAAGCCGCGCCTGCTCGTAATTCTGAACCGCATAATAAGCTCGTCCTAACCATTCTAAAATAGCATTTTGTTCTTCTAAATTCCCCAACTCTCGCTGAATCTCTAAAGCCAATTCATAACAATTAATTGCTGGCTGATAATGGGTTAAGGTAAAATAATTAATCGCCAGATTTTGCAAAGCATTTCCTTCATCCTGACGATTCCCCAACTCCCTCGCTAAATTCAGCCACTGCTGACGATATTCAATCGCCAATTCATGCTGCCCTAAACTGGCATAACTTGCCCCAATCCAACCCACTGTATAACTTTCCCCGGCTTTGTCGTTTAAGTCCCGAATAATGGGCAATCGTGCTTGATAAGCTTCCAAAGCGTCGGTATACTCCCCTAGGGAGTAACAAACATCTCCCAGCCCAACTAAAGCATTACTTTCCCAAATTTTATTCTCAATTTGGCGACTAATTGCTAACCATTGATTCAAATAACGAAGAGCAGTTTGAGATTCACCTAAACCTCGATAAAGATATCCTAAATTGCCCACAGCCTGACCTTGCTGCTGGATATCCCCTAATTCCTCAGCAATCTGCCGTTGCTGCTCAAAATAATCAATTGCTGGGGGATAATCTCCCTTTTTCAACCAGTAAATTTCTGCTAAAGCTCCTAAAATCTCAGCCTGCCAGTCTTTGCGCTCCACCCTCTGGGCAAGGTCTAACTGTTGATTGCGCCGTTCAATGGCTTGGTCAAAGTCTTCTTGTAAAATAAACCCATTGACTAAATTACTTAAGGCCGTGATTTGATGAGTTGGATCGTCCAGTTTTTGAGCAATATCCAATTGCTGCTGGTAATAACCAATAGCTTGGGGATATTCTGCTTTGACTTGATGGACAGCCCCTAAGTTTTGTAAAGCTAGAGCCTGAGAAACTAGAAGCTCAAGAGATTGGGCGGCGGCCAGTTGTTGCTGATAATAATTTAAAGCCTGCTCATAGTCTTTGAGGTTTAAATAACAAGACCCTAACCCCCAAAAGGCTGCTAATTGGGTCGGTTCATTTTGAATCTCTTCCCCCAACTCTAAACATCGACGATAATAAGTTAGTGCGGCTTCATAATCGCCTTGATTGAAAAAGACTGCCGCCATTTTAACTAAACTATCCCCTTGGGAAATCCTGTCCTCCATCTCTCCGGCCAGATTAAATTGTTCCTGATAACAGTTCAGAGCGAGTTCATAGTTCTGCTGGTTTAAATAACAACTTCCTGTTAAGTCTAAACTGGCCAGCTTGGTAACATTATCGCCAACAGATTCACTGTATTTTAGGGCGGCGGCACTACATTCTAGGGCTTGACTAATCTGCTGTTGGGCTAAATAACAAGCGCCTAACACTAACTGACTCCGGGCTTCTGTGCGGCGATCGCCTATTTCCCCTGCTAAGGCGATCGCCCTCTCACTAGCCCCAATGCCTTCTCCCCAATCCCCCAGTTGCTGGTAAGTGGAAGCCAAACCCCTAAAAATCAAGGCCTCTTGTGCCGTATCCCCCAAATCTTCGGCGAGTTTTAACGCTTCTTGCCATAAGCCCAATGCCTGCCCCCCCAATCCTTGCACGACCCACAGCCAAGCCACGCCTTGCAGTGCCAATCCTTCCACATCCCGAAAGCCTTGAGAGCGGGCAAGCTTTAAAGCGGTTTGATACGCTCTTTCTGCCTGTCGATAATCCCGAAAAATCAGGTTACGATCCCCCAAACTGACCAAAGCTCTCGCTTTAATCCAAGCCTCTTCTTCCCCCTTCTCCAAGGCTTGGTCAATCCATGTTCTCGCCTCCCCATAGTTGCCTTGATGATAAGCCACCTGAGCGCGACCACAGAGCGCCAAACCTTCACCCCTCAGATAGTCCCTAGACTGAGCCAGCGTGAATAGTTCCTCAAAGGTTTGAAGCGCTTTCTCCCACTGCTGGACTCGGTTATAAGCTAACCCCAAATTCCCCAAGGCCTCACACTCTGCCGGGGAATCTTGCCGCTCCCTTGCTTCTTGCACCTGTGCCTGTAGCGTAGCAATGGATTGGGGAGGGATTGGGTTATTCATGGGGATAATCTAGACGAGACAACCTTTCTCTAAGGTAGCCGGAAGGATAAGAGGGGGGATCAATCTTTAGGCTTGGTTAAGATCCTCTCACGGTTAGACCAGAAACCGGGTTGCCCTCATCCTCTGGTTTCCCACCTAAACCCTGCCAAAAACCCGGTTTCCAACCTCCACCTTGAAACCGGGTTTCTTGCACCCATTCTGTTCCCGCCATAACCTCCCTGAAACCCGGTTTCTTTGCCCCCTCACTCATCCAGAAACCGGGTTGCGTTAATTGGCTGGTTTTCCCCCTACTCCCTAACAAAAACCCGGTTTCAAACATCAAGCTAAAAACCGGGTTTCTTGCACCCATTCTGTTCCCGCCATAACTTCCCTGAAACCCGCTTTCTTTACCCCCTCACCAACCCAGAAACCGGGTTGCGCTCATCCTCTGGTTTCCCACCCAAACCCTAACAAAAACCCGGTTTCTCAAGAAAACGGGTAAAAGTTACTATGAATAGGGCGCAACAGTTCCCCAATAGCATCCCCTAATTACCATTCTTCAGTTTCCGCCAATCTTCACCCAACTGAATTGTAATATCGGAACTCAGTTCACCTGTACTTTCTACCCGTACCTCCCCGATGCCCAACTGTCTGCGCACATCAAACGCGCTGCTATCATCACCCCGTTGGGCAACAATGCGGGAGGTTTCCAAGGGTTCCCGCCAACGACGACCCACCTGTACATTCCGGTACCCTTGGTTATACAGCATCGTCACCACCGTATCCACCGCTTCCCGATCTCCTGTACTGTCTTGAATAGCAATCCGGAGAGAATTAGTATTGCGAGAACGATATTCCGCAAACCCCTGATTAAAATGTTGTGCCATCAGGTTCTCAATTTGTCGGTGGTGAGGCAACCAATAACTCACCCCATTCTGTCCCGTCCCGTTAAACTCACCCGGTAACATCAACATTTGAATATTACCCCGATCCACCTGAGCCGCAAACCCGGCCAAAGCGGCTAATTCTTCCACACTTAAATTCGTGTCAATATTCTCACGAATCACCTGTAAAATTCTCGGGATACGCATGAGAGTAGAAGGACGCAAAACCTGTTCCACCAACGCCCTCATAAATGTCTGTTGCCGTTGAACTCGTCCTATATCCCCATACTGGTCATAACGGAAGCGCAGGAATTGTAAGGCCTTTTCCCCATCGAGATGCTGTTCCCCTTCCTGCAAATTGATATAGAGGTGTTGACTGTGGTCTGTGTACCTCATGGCTGTGGGGACGTAGAGATTCACCCCACCCAAGGCATCAATCAGTTTTTCGACTCCTTGGACATTCACCCGTACATAACGGTCAATGGGAACATCGGCGAGTAAATGACTCACTGCTTTAGCGGTGAGTGCTGGCCCTCCGTGAGCATTGGCTGCATTAATTTTCATCGTCCCGTATCCGGGGATGGTGGTTTGAGTATCCCGGGGGATGGAAAGGACGGTCAGTTTTTGCAGTTGGGGGTCAAACCGCAAGAGTAACATGGTGTCGGAACGCCCTTCAAAGGAATCTACCGTGAAGAGATATCCGGGGTCTTCTTCGGGAGGGAGTCTTAAGTTTAGGTCGGACGAAAGGACTTTGACCCCCAACACCAGAATATTCACTGGACGGGTGAGGGAGGGAAATCTCAGGTTGGAGAGGGCAATCGTATCATCTTGAAACACACTATCATCGTCATGGTGACTCAGAAATACTTGCCGGAGGGGGGTAGCAGAGAGAGAAACGGCTAAAATCGCTCCGGCCATTGCCGATAACATTCCCACTCCAGTTAACCCCAACCAAATCCACAGCCAACGGTTTCCTCCCCGACGGTCTTTCGGGCGAGGAATAGAGGGTTTAGGACGGGAATGGTGGCGGTTATTAGACATTCTTTGGGTTGACACAGGCTTCCTCTCACACCGAACAATAAAAAACCGGAAGGGTATCTGTAATTTAGGGCTTTACCACGCTTTTAGCAATTCTTCCTAGAATTCAAACTGACTTCCGGTTGATCAGGAGAAATACTTGTTGGAGAGTTGGTTTACTCCGGGAACATTAACTTTTTGTCGTTTCCAGAGTCGAACCATTAACCCCAGACAGAGGACAAAATAACCGGAGGTGACTAAAGCATCTAAAAACAATAAGCGCAAGTGTAAAATTTCGGATGTTTGACCTGCACTAAAGGTTAATAAACTATAGGCACAGAGCCATAATAAAGCAAGGGTGAGCGCTAAACGACTGACTCGTTTTTGTTGGGAGGTGCTGTGAGGACGGGATAATGTCCAGAGGGAGGGAATCACGCCTAAGACGGGGACGAGACAAAACAGGAGTTGTAGCCGTTGTAAGGGTTGCTCAAATAGGGGATCCGAGGGTAAGGGGTTGCTGGGTAAGGGGTTAACCGTTAAGGAATCTAAATCTACAGGGTCTGAATCTAAAGGATTTGATGATGACATGAGAGGTTTAACAAAAATGTTGCGGAATTCCCCTTCCTCGCTTGCAGGGAGGGGATGGATAGCAACCCAGCAATATACTGAGGGACAGCGAATCCATGATAAAATCAATATATCTTGACCACTAACTCCCAAAGCGAAAACCAAGCTAAAAAGGGCTGTGTTGCAAGAGAAAATTTGGGTCTTAGGAACTAGGACTTCTGCCTGGGGAGGGAAGATAAGACTCGCTATATTTCGGTATAGAAAGCACTTCCCATTGAATCAGGAAGCTCCATCCTCGCGCCTCGGCAGGGTGGGGTAGTTCACCAGAGGGGAATCTCACGGGTTGGGCGGGGAAGGATAACCTTTTTCATTCTAACAAAAAAAGGGCAAAAATAAAACATAATTGCTCAAAATTGTCAATGTCTAATTTGCAGTTTTTTAGCCCCCAGGTGACGGGGGATGGCTCGTTTACGTTTTTTTCCCCGGAGTTTGAGGAAACTTTTCATTCTCAGGGGGGAGCGAAACAGGAGGCGGAGTTAAAGTTTATTGAACCTTGTCTCCTGCGCTCTAAAGCCCAACAACAAGACCGGATTTGCATTTTAGATGTGTGTTATGGCTTGGGCTATAATAGCGCGGCGGCGTTGGCTGGGATTGGGGAGGTGAACCCCCACTGTCGGGTGGAGTTGGTGGCTCTGGAGTTGAATCCGACGGTGGCTCAGGCGGCGCTGGCTTATGGTTTGCTGGATTTATGGGGGGCCCAGGTGGTGGAGGGGCTGGCGCAGTTGGTGGGGGCGGGGTCTTGGGAGGGGGGGAATGTGGGGGCGAGAATGTTCTGGGGGGATGCTCGGCAGTCGATTAAACGGGTGTTAGGGGAGGGGTTTCAGGCGGATGCTATTTTTCTGGATCCCTTTTCCCCGCCGAAATGTCCCCAACTGTGGACGGTGGAGTTTTTGGGGGAGGTGGCGCAAGTGTTGGCTCCGACGGGACGACTGGCGACTTATTCCTGCGCGGCGGCGGTGAGGGGGGCGTTAAGGGAGGCTGGGCTGCGGATTGGGGCGAGTCCTCGGGTGGGGAGAAGATCCCCGGGGACGGTGGCGAGTTGGGCGGGGGATTTGCCGCCGTTGTCGTTGCAGGAAGAGGAACATTTGCGGACTCGGGCGGCGGTGCCTTATCGCGATCGCACTGGACAAGATTCCCCCACCATCATCCGTCAGCGTCGCCAAGGGGAACAGGCCTCTAGTCCTTTGGAACCGAGCAGTCACTGGAAAAAACGCTGGGCTTAATCCCCCTTTTTGAGAAATTCTAGGTAACTGTTGCTTAACTCCTTGACGGCTAACTCATAGAATTGTTTACCGTGGGCTGGGGTGGCTAGGGCGGGATTGGAGCCCATGCGGCCGTCGGGATAGTGACGACGAAAATCTACCGCCCCATAGATGGGATAGCCCGAGGCGACTTTCTCGCTTAAGGGGGCTTTTTTGATGGCTTCTGGGTAGATATATTGGGTCAGGGCGACTTCGCTCGGAGTGGCGTGGGAGCCTTCTTGGAGTCCGTAGAGTTCCTTGGCTAAGTTATAGACACTGCTACACATAAACCAATTGGCGACCTTACATTGCACTTGTTCCGCGCCCGGAATCCGGAGTAAGGCGAGATGATGATAGGTTTCCGCAAAAGCCGCTTTCAGGGTGGCAATATTCCCCCCATGCCCATTAATGAAAAAAAAGCGTTGAAATCCGGCTTGGGTCAAACTGGTGAGATAGTCTTGAATCACCGTGATTAGGGTGCTAGGTCGTAAACTCATGGACCCGGGAAAGGCCATGTGATGCAGTGCCATTCCTACGTTAATCGTCGGTCCGACCAGGGCTTGAGTGGTTTCTCCCACTCCTTTGGCGATCGCCTCCGCACAAATCGCATCAGTTCCGATTAAACCCATCGGCCCGTGTTGTTCCGTTGACCCAATGGGCAGAATAATCCCTCGGGAGCTTTGTAGGTAGGTTTCGACTTCCGGCCAGGTACTGAGATGTAGCAGCATAGTCAATCATTTAAAAGCGTAATGGCATATAAAAGTTAACATAACTTTTGTGTAGAAGGCTTAAGGTTAGATTTTGAGTTTGATAAAATAAGACGTATTTTTAAACTCAGCCCCTTAACTAAGGGGTTAAAACTATGGCAACTAACCTGAATGCTAACAAACAAAAAAAGCTATTAAAAATACTCATCGGAGCGGCATGGATTGATGGCACTGTGCAAGCTGAGGAGCGGGAATATTTACATAAAATGGCACAACAGGAGGGGTTAGCCAACGACCCAGAAATTAAACCCTTGTTGTCTGAACTTAGACAAGTTAAACCCCAAGAATGTTATGACTGGCTCAATGCTTATTTAGGGGAAAATCATACCCAAGAAGACTATCAAGAACTACTAGAAGCCCTCAGCGCCATTATTTACAGCGATGGTCAAGTAGACACCGCAGAAGCTAAACTGCTCACCCAACTACAAGAACTTGATCCCGCCAACGACCCCCCGCAAACCGTATTTAATAAGTTTTTAAAATCGGTCCAACTGTTGTATCGTAAAGCCTTAGAGGAGAAGACCTAAGCCCCAGAAGTAAGGCGCGTTTACCCTCGGGTGAAGAGTGCGCCTTACCTTTTTTCGGTACACTAGGGTTGTATCTCTCTTCTGTCAGATCAGGTTCAAACCCTGATTCTCTCGTTGGCTGTGATGGCGAAGATTCGTTAAAATCTTCCAGAGTGACAGAAGAGGGGTAGATGCCACTAAACAACTCAGGAGAGATAGCATTGAAGAATCAATCAGCACCAAGTTTGCAACCATTAATTGGAGGGATCATTGCTGCATTGATCGTCCTCATTGGCTTTAATTCCTTTGTCATTATTAACCCCGGACAAGCGGGAGTTTTAAGTATTTTAGGGAAAGCCCAAAATGGAGCCTTATTAGAGGGGTTACATTTCAAACCGCCTCTCATCTCCAACGTTGATATCTATGATGTCACCGTGCAGAAATTTGAAGTTCCTGCCCAAAGTTCGACCCGAGATTTACAGGAATTATCGGCTAGTTTTGCCATTAACTTCCGCTTAGACCCGGTGCGGATTGTGGATATTCGGCGGAAACAGGGGACATTAGAAAATGTCGTCTCCAAAATTGTCGCCCCCCAGACTCAGGAGGCCTTTAAAATTGCCGCCGCCCTGCGCACGGTAGAAGAAGCGATTACTAAGCGGGCGGAGTTAAAGGAAGACTTTGATAATGCCCTGAATGCCCGGTTAGAGAAGTATGGGATCATTGTGTTAGATACCAGTGTGGTGGATTTAACCTTTTCGCCTGAGTTTGCCCGGGCAGTGGAAGAAAAGCAAATTGCTGAACAACGGGCGCAACGGGCGATTTATATTGCCCGAGAAGCGGAACAACAAGCCCAAGCTGATGTTAACCGCGCTAAAGGGAAAGCGGAAGCCCAGCGCCTGTTAGCGGAAACCTTGAAAGCGCAAGGGGGAACTCTAGTGCTTCAGAAGGAGGCCATCGAAGCGTGGCGAGAAGGGGGCGCACCCATGCCCAAAGTTCTGGTTATTGGCGGAAAGGAAGGTGCTGGAGCGGTGCCATTCCTGTTTAACTTAGGTAATGTGGGGGATTTAGTGAAACAGTAGGTCATCCTAATTAGGGTTTGCAGAATAACTGGACGAGGGAACGGGGAATAGGGGAGAGGCAATCTCCCGATTCTCGATTCCCTAAACTCACGAGCAGAGTTATTCAGCAAGCCCTAGGTGTGTTTTGCGTTTAACAATGGAGGGGTGTTGTTGGGTAGGCCAAGGGACATAACAGGCAAAAATACAGCATCTTGAAGGGTTTTTGTTCAGAATTTATTCCGCTTTAATACTTACGTCATAATACGGAGGTAAGATAGAGGCCGGGCGGGTATCTCCAGATTTTATACAGATTCTCCCTAGATCAGAGTGTTAAGATTTTACTATGATCTCTTGAATCAGGGTAACGTTATGCGTATTTCCCACTATCTTTGGTGCAATTCTTGCCAAAGTATTTTCACGGCTTCTCATACTCCTGTTGATCTTAAGAAGCAAAAATCTTCCATTCAATATGTGACTGGTTCTCCAGAAGATTATGATTGGCAAAATCCTACAGAAACCTGTCCTTTGTGTCAGGGGAGTGATGTGGAATGGTGCGAAGAAACAATTCATTCTCTCGGGAGAATTGCCATTGCTCCTCGTACCTCTATCTGGGAAAAGTTCGGAATTCCTTGGCTAAAACGCAAGTTAGCACAAAGTCGGGTGATGTTATACCAAATTAAACAGACTTGAGGGCAAATCGAAGCAACATAGGCAAGAGGGAATAATTAGGGTCTGCTGAATATTCCTCTAAGCAGTGTTACTAGGACTTTCAGCCATTTATACCAAATTAAATAGACTTGAGGGCAAAAACCTGAATTTCCCCTGTTCCCTTGACTTCTAACAGCGAGAAACTGCAAGGTTTTAGGGATAAATCATCAAAAAGGCTTGCTTTTTTCGCCCCCCCCTGTTCCCCGTTCCCCGTTCCCTGTTCCCTAGCCCCACGAGCAGAGTTATTCAGCAAGCCCTAATTATTAATTCCCCGACTCCCGAGCCTTCCCTGTTTACCTGTCAGTCGTTGATATTCTCCCGATAATCAAGGCTTTAACTTGTCAAGATTGCCTTTTGCCTATTTATGCTCAAAAATATCTTGAAACTGGAGAATGTCGAGATCGGTTAGAACGGGTAAACAGTCAAAACAACGATAGACCAATTCTAGGCGACCTTCTCGTTCCAACATTTGCAGGAGTTTCTGACGCAAGGAGATGAGATAACGCACGTCATTGGCGGCATAGCTGAGTTGCTGGGAGGATAGATTATCGGGGTTTCCCCAGTCGGAACTCTGGGAACTTTTGTCAAGTTCTATCTTTTCTAGGTCTTGTACCAGTGCTTTGAGGCCGTGACTGGAGGTGTAGGTGCGGGCGAGTTTGCTGGCGATTTTGGTACAGAAAATGGGCTGGGTGAGGATGCCGAAGGTGTATTTTAACTGGGCAATGTCAAAGCGGGCATAGTGGAAGATTTTGGTGATTTTGGGGTCTTCCATCAGGGTTTTGAGGTGGGGGGCTTCGATTTGCCCTTGTTCGATACGGATGGCGGTCACGAGGCCTTGGGGGTCACAAATTTGGACGAGACAAAGGCGATCGCGCCCCAAGACTAACCCCATAGTTTCCGTATCTACGGCAAGGGTTTCGGCGTTTTGGTAACGGTGTAGGGTATCGAGATCAAGATCGCGATCGCATACTTGAAAATTAGTCACGGTCATGGAGTTGTTCGTTATGGTAAATCGTGTTAACATCCGCCCCGCCCTAAACGGACGGGGATTCCATCTATTTCAACAGGTCAAAAATTGATAATTGATAATAGGTAGGGCTTGCTGAATAACTCTACTCGTGGGGCTAGGGAACGGGGGGGGAGGGGGAGCAGGGGAGAATTGATAATTATTCCCTATCACCTATTCCCGACTCCCGATTCCCGATTCCCTCTCTTCAGGGAACAGAGAACAGGGAACAGGGGAGGAGAGTTCCCGGACTCCCGACTCCCGACTCCCGACTCCCCAACTCTCGGACTTATTCAGCAAGCCCTAGGGAATGAATCCCCCTAGAGCATGACCACCTCGCCAATCACTTCAAGGCGCTTGTAGTCATCAAACTTCATAAACTGATCGGCCAAAGTTTCCGCCACCGAGGGACGAATCCAACCTAACTGTAATAACAGATGAATGGCGGCCGCGTATTTAGCCCGTTTTGACCCATCTCGGGCTTTAATCGCTAAACCTAGGCCTTCTCCCACTCGCCCCACACATTGCACCCCTTCGGCTCCGGATTTGCTCACTAATTCCCCTTCTGTGAGGCGCATTAACTCGGTATCAAAAGCCCCTTCTCCGGCCACCATACTGGGGTGGTAGGTCATGGCGCGCACAATGCGTTCTAGGTCTACATTATCCCCAGAAGCTAGGACAGCGTAGAGGGTGGCCATTTGTCCTAACTGCATCGAGTAGGTCGGGGCTCCGCAGTCATCCCGGGCGCGCACAAATTCTTCTCCCGGCATCCCCAAGAGTTCCCCCACTTTATCAATAATCAACTTCTGCACGGGGTTAGAACGATGGAGATAGTTCTCAATGGGAAAATTACGCTGTCTACAAACCGCCAACATTCCCGCGTGTTTCCCGGAACAGTTGTGTTGCAGGGCGCTGTCCTTGCCGGGGGGAACGGGACACTGAAGGGCATCGGCTTCTACGTCACAGTGCCAGAGGATGTTAAAGACTTGGCGTGCTTGTTCGACGGTGCCACGATGAGAACTACAAATAATGGCTAAATCCCGGTCATTGAGGCCAAACTGTTCAATCACCCCAGTAGAGGTGACGGCGAGGGCTTGAAAGGGTTTGAGGGCAGAACGAATAAAGGCGGTGGTTTCGGATGTACCCGCCATGGACAAAACACGACCGCGATTATCACAGACGACGGCGGCTACTTTGTGAATAGACTCAATAATCCCTTCGCGCAAGAGGTGGATTTCAAGTTCTGGGGTATGGGTTCGGATTCCCCTAGTCATGGGTCTTTTTTCTATGGGATGAGGTTAAATGATCAGCCAGATTAAACTACCACCCACCACTAATCCCGCGAGGATTAGGAGGGTTTTGTGCAGTCGGTTCAGAATGGGTTTTATTTGGTACGATACCACGAGGCGATCGCGCATTTGCACTTCTGGGGGCTTATCCCAGACCTGTCCATCGTACCATCCGGATTCTTCATAGGATACGCTGTCCTGATTCAGGCGGTCTTTGACATACCACCAGCCTAACCAGAGACGCATTAAAACTAAGAAAACAAAAAATAATGCCCCGCCGCCCCCCGCTAGGGCAAATTTTGCCGGGAGTTTGTTGGGGGGGAAGCTAGCGGCAGCAATGGGACCCGAGATCACCCAACCCCACACCCACACCCAGACCAATTTCCGGCTATACTGCCCAAGGGGTTGGGTTGTCCAAGTGAACAACCAAGAACCTTTGAGTTGTTCATATTCATTTAACGGTTGTTGGTCTTCCGGGACAGGGCAGAAGGAACTCGGGGACTCTGGCATAGGGGGCAGGTGATAGAGAACAGAACAGTAGGGTTAGAACAATTCCGGGGGGAGATCCACTCGGACGGCGTGACCCCAAAATGCTTCTAAATTATAAAACTCTCGTTCAGTGGGGAGCATAATATGGGCAATCACTTCACCATAATCCAGAACAATCCAGTTGTTTTCCCCTTTCCCTTCTACCTGTGTGGGATGACGTTGCCAAGTGGTTTCGACTTTTTCCTCAATGGAATCGGCGATCGCCCGCACTTGTGTTCGTGAGAAGCCACTCGCCAGAATAAAATAATCCGCCAAGAAGGAAACTTCTGTCACTTTAAGGGCGAGAATATCCGCCGCTTTACGATCGTCGGCGGCCTGGACAATGGTGGCGACTAAGCGCTGGGTGGAGTCCTCAAGGGAGAGAACTTCGGCTGTCATCACGTTGCTAGGAGGGGTTAGGGGTCGATTGGTAGGGATCATTCAGTTCATTCAGAAATGAGTTTGAATAGGTTTCTCATCGATCATAACGAAGTCGAGGCGGTCTGAGTGGAGAATCCTATGTTTTTTCATGAAGAGACGGGCGCAAGGATTCCGGGGGGTGTACTCCGTGGGATTTGAGCGACTGCTGCATAGCCCAGTTACGGGTCAAAATCGTGCGGGGGTGAATAATACAGCGTTTATTTAACAGATATTGCAGCCCATAGTCGCTGGTTTTCCAGACTGTGCCATAGAGATCCTCTTTCATGGTGTGGCGCAGTTTGACTAATTCCTCACTGTTGCCGCGACTCGGTTCCAAGGCATCGGCAATGAATAAAACACAGGAAAGAGGACTCATCTCCGGTTGCCCAAGGGTATGATGGCGGATGGCGCTGAGGACTTCGGGATCCGTTTCGCCGAATTCATCCCGGGCGATCATGGCGCTCACCTCAGCATGAAGGAGGTGGGGGGTGGTGTGGCAGATGTCGTCAATCTCAACGCCTGCTTGTTGGGCGATCGCTAATAAACGACTTGGGGGAAAATATTTGGCGAGATCGTGCATCAAACCCGCTTTCTGGGCTTGTACAACATTTAGCTGATAGTGGGCGGCTAGGTCTTGGGCGAGTTGTTCTACCCCTAAAATATGGCGTAGGCGGGCCGGGGGAACCTGATCGGCTAACCAGGCTAAAATGCGATCGCGCTCCATTGTCTACTTAAAACTCATGACGGCTCAGACTTCCATCCTACTCTTTACCGACCTTGATGGCACCCTTTTAGGCTCAGAAGACTATCGCTATGATGCGGCTTTACCCCTGTTAGCCCGTCTACAAGCCCAACAGATTCCCGTTATCCCCGTAACCAGTAAAACCCGGGCGGAAGTGGCTGGCCTCCGGGAGACTGTGGGCTTAACCGATCCCTTTGTGGTGGAAAATGGTAGTGGGATCTGGATTCCCCAAGGAGATCCCCGGTTTCCGGTGGCGGGAGAAACTTGGGGCGATTATACCCTGTTGCGCTTGGGGGGAGATTATGCCACCATCCGCCAAGGATTGCGCCAATTAGAACAAGTCTTGAAGCTTCCCTTACAGGGTTTTGGGGATTTAACCGTGGCGGAGATCCAACAGTTAACCGGATTAGCCCCCCAAGATGCCACACAGGCCAAACAACGGGACTTTACAGAACCGTTTGTTACCCCGAAAACCCTCAGCCCCCAAACCCTTGAAGAGGCGGCAGAGGCGTTAGGTTGGCAGGTGGTCGTCGGCGATCGCTTTTCCCATTTAATCAGTCCTCAAGCGGGCAAAGGTAAAGCGGTTCAAGCCCTTGTAGAAATCTATCAAACTCCTGGTCAGGTTTTCACCATTGGGTTAGGCAATAGTCCAAATGATCTACCAATGTTAGAAGCCGTAGACCTCCCGATCATTCTCCCCGGCACTCGGGGCATTCATTCCGGTTTAGCTGGGCGGGGGTGGCGAGTCGCTCCCTGTCGGGCTCCGGAAGGGTGGGCGAGAGTGCTGGAGGAGGTTCTATTCGAGAGAAATTCCCCGTAAAACCTTCTCATAACGTCGTCCTGCCTGTTCCCAAGTGTAATGCTCCTCAATTAATTGACGGGCATTTTGGGAAATTTCTGCTCTTAAAGTAGCATCTTGCAAAAGACGAGCCACCGCGCTGATATATTCGGGAATGGTATTCGCTCGTAAAGCCGCAAGGGGAACTCCCGTTCCATCAACCCTTAATCCTTCTAAACCGCGATCGCTCCCAACTACAGGAATTCCGGCGGCCATTGCTTCGAGGGTTTTGTTTTTAATCCCAAATCCTGTCCGCATGGGGACAAGGCAAAGGGTGGCTTGATGCAAATAATCCACCATAGACGGCACCTTTCCCGTCACATTAACCCCCGGAATTTGGCTCAATTCCTGCACCAATGGCACGGGACGAGCGCCCACTAAATCTAGGGTAATTTCGGGATACTTTTGTCGCAATTTTGGGAAGACTTCCCGACTAAAAAAGCATACAGCATCAATGTTAGGGGTGTTGTCCATTGCTCCAATGAATACTAATTTCTCTCCCCCCGGATCTTGGGGACGAGGGGGAAATAGAGTTAAATCTACTCCGTTGGGAATAACGCTAATTTCAGAGGAGGGACTCAGTTGTTGGAGAGAGGTTTGATCTTCGGGGGTGGTGGCGACAAGATGGGAAAATTTGGCGCAGTATCTTTGTTCGTATTTTTTTAAAAGGGGGAGGTTGAGGCGATCGCGCAGAGGATTATCGGCCGTCTGAGTCTCTAATTGTTGCTGGCAAGTCGCATAAACAGAACTGTGGATATTCACCACCGTCCTAACCTGATTTTTCCATTGGGGTTGAACAAAAATCTCGTTAACACTATGTTCACAGGTAATAACATCAAATTCCCCCTCTTGCACCCGTTCCGTGATCCAGTTTTGCATCTGGGGGGAAAAAACCGCTAAAACACTGGGGGGAGTCCCTTCACGGAAAAACTGCGTAAAGCGTTGAATTTTACCCCAGAGGCCTCCTGTCGCCGCATCGGGAGTAAGACGGGGGAACACCTGCAATTGAGCGACCTTTTGGCGCAACTCGGCGATTTCTGAGGGGGTGACATCGGGGGTGTTTTGGGTGACAAGGGTGATTTGATGGCGATCGCGCAAATAGTTGAGTAAATTAAACGTGCGGACTTGAGTTCCTCCCCTTGTGGGAGGATAGGGAAAGGTCGCCGATAGCATGAGGATTTTCATGATTGAACTAGATTGTCCTTGGAATTCCTTGCGTCTCCTAGTCTATGCTATCTCCTAGCCCCTCTCCTTCGACTGACAAATTATGCCCAAAGTTACCGTTTGCGTTCCCACCTACAACCGTCAACATTTCCTTAGTGTTGCCATTGCCAGTGTTCTCGCTCAAACCTATGCCGACTGGGAGTTAGTGGTCTGTGATGATGGTTCAACCGATGGCACTCCTGAAATGATGACCCAGTACCAAGATCCCAGAATTCGCTACATTCGCCATGAAACCAACATCGGCAAAAGCAATAATATGAGATCCGGTTATGAAGCGGCAACCGGGGAATATTTTATCAAATTTGACGATGATGATCGACTCACTCCCGACTTTTTAACCCAAACCAGCTCCATTTTAGACCAGTATCCCGACGTGGATTTTGTAGGAACCGATCACTGGTTAATTGATGAACAAAATCAACGGAATCCTGAAGCTACCCAGACCAATTCCCAACGCTGGGGACGACATCAATTAACCCCCGGCCTTGTAGACAATCTCCTAGAAGTGGTCTTTGTTCAACAGAGTTTTCAAGTGGGGGCGACCTTATTCCGCTATTCCGCGTTAAAAGCCGTTGATTTTATGCGACCGAACCTGCAAAACTGCGAAGATAACGACCTATTTGTACGGTTAGCCTTAGCGGGAAAAGTCGCCTACTACTTACCCGAATTACTCATGGAATACCGTTTCCACGGCGAACAACAAGGCCTACAACGGGATATTCGCTACCTGACCGATAAAGTGGCTTATTTGGAGTATTTCCAGTTTGACACAGACTCTCTGGAAAAAAATCGGCGATCGCGCCTTGCAGAAAGCCAACTTATGTTAGGATTGCGCCTGATTGAAGCCGGAGACAGCACCCAAGGTCGAAACCTGATTCAACAGTCCAACCAATACACCGGAGGCTCTCGTAAAGCGACCCTTGCGCTTCTCTTATCTTACCTGCCCCTATCCCTCAATCATACCCTCTTAAACCGATGGCGGAAAGTCCGTCCGGCTGACTATGCCGAACAAGTCCGACAAGGACAAAATCAATAACTCAAAAAAACTATGCCTTGGTTTCCTTTTAATCAATATATCTGGGACTTCTGGTTCACTTGGCAAAACTCCACCCTGCACCTATTCTACTTACAAGCCCCCCCCAGCCACTGTCACTATAACCCCGAAAACAGACATAATCAGGCCGTCCTCGGTCATAGTCAACTTACCCCTTGGGGATGGCAAACTATCCCCCATCCTCAGCCCGCTTTCTCCCCCGGAAAACCCGGCACATGGGATGATTTAGCCATCTGGACTGGCAGCATTATCCAACAAGAGCAAAAATACTATCTTTTTTATACAGGTCGCCGTCGTGAAGATGCCCCCCAGTGGACACCCCACGAGTGGCAACGTCCCCAACACATTGGTTTAGCCACCTCGGAGGATCTCCGCCACTGGGAACGATTTCCCCATAATCCCATCTTGCCTAATCCCGGCACTACCGCAGGTTTAGACGGTGTGGCCTGGCGAGATCCCTATATAATCCAAGGGGAAGATAAACGTTATTATGCCTTTATTTGTACTCGTTCAGGATCCGCCCCACTGGATCGAGGGGGGATGATAGTTTATTGTGTTTCTGATCATTTAGAACAGTGGGATAATTCTTCTCAAATTCTAATAGAATCCTCAGAATTTTATCAAATGGAAGTCCCCCAAGTCTTTTGGCACAAAAGCGGTAATTTTAAACGACTTTATTTGATTTTTTCGGCACAAGCGAAAGATTGTTCTGCCCAACGTTACAAAACCGATCCGAGTCAATGTATCACGGGAACTTATTATCAGGTTTCTGAGCCAGTTTCCCTAGATTGCCAAGAGTTACCGCCCTTGATAACCCCAGCTAAAGTTTTAATTTCAGGACTGTATGCCGGAAAATTTGTCCAACCAGAACGAGAAAATCCCGCCCTTTTTTATGGGTTTCATTGGTCAGAAATGGGGGGACATTTTGGTAATGGTTTGTCCGATCCCCTTTGGTTTAAGTTCCAAGGGGATGGAAGCATTAGCAAAGAACGAACTATTTCTCTTTGAAATCCCGACCCAAAATCTTCGGTAAACTTGGGCATTTCTAAGTAGGGTCTGCTGTTCACTTCGTGACGCTCCGCGTTCGCGTTCGCGTTCGCGTTCGCGAAGCGTTGCGTAGCAAAGCGTTGCGTAGCAATATATCCCTCTAAGCAGTGTTACTAGGACTTTCGATGGGGAGCGAGAAAGTGCAAGGTTTTAGTGATCAAGAATCAAAAAGGCTTGCCTTTTTCCGACTCTCCCCTGTTCCCTGTTCCCTGTTTCCCACCCGGAGCAGAGTTATATTGCTACGCAACGCTTCGCGAACAGCAAGCCCCAAGTAGATGAACGTGAGTTTGTCATAGAAGATTTGGCAGGTTTCAATATCGGTAAGTTTGACATCGTAGCGATATTTTTCCGGTTCATGTTTATCCTCACCTACGATTTATTCCCTATAGCCAATCCCTAAGTCGGTTGATAAATCCGCCCAACTGTGTGATCTTCGTTAATCTCAACGACTAAATCCGTCAAAATACTATTATGAATTAACGGACGAATAAATAAATCCGGATGTAAGGAACGCCAAAAATATTCGACAAATTGCTCTAATTCCTCGTCACTCATCCCCCCTTTCCCTTGGGCTTTCATTTTGTGTTCCGCTTCCCTGCGCCATTGTTTACTAAACCGATAATCGACGGGATATAAAATCATCAGACGGTCTAAACGATGCCAGAGGGGAACATATTCCATCAGTCGGTCGTTCATATCCCAGGCAAAGTGCCGATCTTCAGGGGTAATAATGGGGGGGGGAGCCTGATCAAATTCTCGGGGATCGATGGGACGCACTCCCACAAACCAGCCTTCAAATAACACGATATCGACGGGATCAATCATTTCTGGGGTGGCTTTGTCTCCGGCTCCCCCCCAGGCCGATTTGTCGAAACGGGGGACTATAACAGGTTTGCGGCGTTTGGGTTGACGGAGGCCGTCTAGGAGTTCTACCCCAATTTCTACGTCGTGGGTGCCGGGGGGGCCGCGCCAAATTAATCGGGGATCTTGTTGTTGCAGTTGTTGCCGTTGTACATAGGATTTGTAAAGGTCATCAAGGGAAAATCCGACACTGGTATAGTTCAGATGCTCTAGGATAAGGCGAATGACGGCGGTGAGGGTGGTTTTGCCGCTCCCTTGTCCCCCGAGGATGCCTTGAACAATGGGTCTTTCGAGTTTTTGGCGTTCTGCGACTAATTGTAGGGTGAGGGGAAGCCAGAGAATCCAAAGGGTGCGGATGACTTGATTTTGGTCAGGAAACCCCATCTCTTGGCAGAGTTGCCAGACTTGAGGATAAATGTCTGAGAAAATTTGCGATCGCCACTTCACCTCCTCCAAAACGTTAAAAGACGTAATCCCAAAGGCTTGAGCCTGTTCGGAATCCGCTAAAATCTCAGAGGCAAGCTGTTGATAGTCTTCAGTCGTGGGGGAATGACCCGCACACCACCCTTGCAAACAGGTTAAACTGGCTTCAAACGGAGAGGACATAGGGGTTGCTCTGCACAATCAAGAATTGAGTTTGAACGCTTCCAAAAATAAACCGTAGGTCATACCCATTTTGATTGAATTGACAGCATCAAGGAAAAACGTGCGTCTGGCGGTAATCCCAGACCGGACTAAACGACTCCGACTGTAGATAAAACGGCTCAGTCCTTCAATGATTAACATAACAACGGCGGCCGCCGGAACGTCCCAGATGGACATTTGTCCGGTGGTGCTGGGGATAGCGCTGCCGAGAAAAAACCCCACCAGTAAGCCAATAAATACAATAGAAACACGCCGCCACGGGTTATTGATTAACTGGACGGTGCGATCGCCAACTTCATCAAGAATCGTATTAAAACGAGTATTCTGCATAAAGCATCATCTAAAAACCTAGGGTTATTTTACCGTTGTCCCCTCGTTCTGGACACATTCGGCTAAAACTTCCGTTTTCCTCCCCCCAGCAAATGTTTCTGGAGTAAATCCACCAGAAACTCTAGTAAACTCCGCCACTCCCTCGCACTAGCGCTCACACTTTCTTGATGGAGTTGTAACAAAACCTCCCGTTGGGGATGATCCAAAATGTCCGCACTGTAACGGTTCATCACATCCCCATCCAATTGAATCACGGACTGAGCATAGATTAAATCGGTTCTAACTGCTCGCTCAATTGCTTTAGGGGTTTGGGTAGGATATTGATGTTGTAGACGCAATAACGCTTGATTCCGACAATCTAAACTAGCTTTTAATTCGGTCATTTTGCGCAAAGCACGCAGAAAACGACCATTACTTAATAGTTTTTGAATCTGTAGACGTTCTTGGGGATAAGTTGCCGCAAAAGGATCCGGGAGTTGAGTCGGGGGGAGGTTTTCCAAATTCGCGGCCGTTAGCATTTGCCATTTCGGTTGCTGGGGAGACATGGCCTCGGGATCAAAGAATTCCGACGTGGGATCACTGCGTAGTAAAGCATACTCAATTTCTAAGTCTCGTCGTAGGGTTAGGTAGCGATCGCGCAACGACTCATGAACATTCACACTATAAACCGATTGATGATCCACACGGTACAAATCACAATAGGCATCCCACGGGATAAACTTATCCCCCGTAATCCGTTCTACCACCATTGTATTAATTTCGAGTGCCGTAATATCCGTTAATACATCCTGTAAAGACTGGACAAAATCTTCCACCCCCTGATCCGGAGGAGTTAAAATCTTGGGAAGAGATGACTGTGCAGGCGCTTCCCCGTGAACAACCTGTTCCGATGCCGTAGAATTTGAATTAAGAACCAAAATTAGCCTCCGTCAGTGAATTTAATGATCCGTATCTGTGGGAAAAAGGGGTTTTTTCGTCCCTTTCTTTTTATGGTGAATATCAGTCCCTGACATCCCTTGCCATAAATCCTCCTCCATCATTAATAAGTCTTTTTCCAAAGAATTATCCGTGAAAGAATCCCCAAACAAATCCTCATCCCATTCTTCTACAGGTTCTTCTGACGGTACCACAGACGGGGACAATTCTGGAATACTAGACTCCTGTTTTACTTCACTGAATGCTTCTACATCCAAAGATTCCAGATCAAAACTCATATCATCCAGTTGGGGATAAGGTTGTAGTTCATCCACCGTAAATTCTTCCCAATCCTCCTCTACCAAAACATTCAACTCTTCTGAGTCTAACTCAGGCAATGTAAAGGGATCTAATTCTGTTTCTGCTGCCGTGTCTGAAATATCTACAAACTCATCGTTATTCTCATCACTGAACCAATTTCCCCAAGTTTCTGGACTGTCCCCAGATGTGTTAGTCTGGGGATCAATTTGACTCGGGGTTTCCTCTTCTAAACCCAAAAAGTCTGAAGAGGTTACATCCTTTGGGGAAGGTGGAGGAGATGACACCGCAGGAGGTTGTTCTAAATCTTCCTCAATAAACTGCATAAAATCATCCCAGTCTTCCTCATCGTCTGACAGTAAATTAGGATTTAACTCCTCAATAAAATCATCCTCGATCCCGCTTTCTGTATCGAAACTTAACCCGCTTAAAGTGGGAATATCTGAATCTGTCACGTCTAAATTAGGGATAGAGTCCTTCGACTCATCTTCTCCTACAAAATCATCCCATTTTTCTGAAGTTTTTGGTTCTTCAATCAACTCTTTTCTGACACTTTTCCAAGGGGGAGAAGAAGAATCAGCAGCAACGTTTTCCGTTTCCTCTAGCTCAATATTACCCCATTCCTCCTCGCTGACAGGAGTCTCCAAACTAGGAATAGATTCCTTTTCTTCCTCTAGTCCAAAATCTTCCCATTCTTCAAGTTTTGACTCTTCAGATGTGTCTAATGAGGTCAAGAAATCATCATCTTCTAACAATTCGTCTCCTTGACTTAAAAATGGGTTAATGTCTTCGCTATCTTCTAAAGAAAAATCTCCCCACTCTTCCTCCTCTACAGGAGTTTCTGGGAGTTCTAAACTAGGAGTTGCTTCCGCATCATCTCCTACAGCAAAATCTCCCCACTCTTCCTCCTCTACAGGAGTTTCTGGGAGTTCTAAACTAGGAGTTGCTTCCGCATCATCTCCTACAGCAAAATCTCCCCACTCTTCCTCCTCTACAGGAGTTTCTGGGAGTTCTAAACTAGGAGTTGCTTCCGCATCATCTCCTACAGAAAAATCTCCCCACTCTTCCTCCTCTACAGGAGTTTCTGGGATTTCTAAACTAGGAGTTGCTTCCGCATCATTTTCTAAAGCAAAATCTCCCCACTCTTCCTCACTCACAGGAGTTTCTGGGAGTTCTAAACTAGGAGTTGCTTCCGCATCATCTCCTAAAGAAAAATCTCCCCACTCTTCCTCCTCTACAGGAGTTTCTGGGAGTTCTAAACTAGGAGTTGCTTCCGCATCATCTCCTAAAGAAAAATCTCCCCACTCTTCCTCACTCACAGGAGTTTCTGGGAGTTCTAAACTAGGAGTTGCTTCCGCATCATCTCCTAAAGCAAAATCTCCCCACTCTTCCTCACTCACAGGAGTTTCTGGGAGTTCTAAACTAGGAGTTGCTTCCGCATCATCTTCTAAAGCAAAATCTCCCCACTCTTCCTCCTCTACAGGAGTTTCTGGGAGTTCTAAACTAGGAGTTGCTTCCGCATCATCTCCTACAGCAAAATCTCCCCACTCTTCCTCCTCTACAGGAGTTTCTGGGAGTTCTAAACTAGGAGTTGCTTCCGCATCATTTTCTAAAGCAAAATCTCCCCACTCTTCCTCCTCTACAGGAGTTTCTGGGATTTCTAAACTAGGAGTTGCTTCCGCATCATCTTCTAAAGCAAAATCTCCCCACTCTTCCTCCTCTACAGGAGTTTCTGGGAGTTCTAAACTAGGAGTTGCTTCCGCATCATTTTCTAAAGCAAAATCTCCCCACTCTTCCTCACTCACAGGAGTTTCTGGGATTTCTAAACTGGGAGTTGCTTCCGTGTCTTCTGTAAATTCTAAGAAATCTCCCCACTCTTCCTCGTCTTCCTCCATCTCAGAACTATCTTCGACAATTTCCAAGTCAGGAGTAGCTTCAAACGGCGACGAATCTAAGGCAAACTCATCCCATTCTGAATCATCAATTTCCGCAAGTTCTACGGGCTTTATCTCCTCCAAATCTTCGGCTTTTTCCTCAACAATAGACGAAGCAATATCCCAATCCTCAATTTCTAAAAGTTCTGTGGAAGTAGAGGGATTGGTGAGTTGGCTAAACTCTTCCGTTGGGAGAGGACTTTTCTCCTCGTCGGCCGTAGGATCAGAAACAAAATTATCGAGATTTAAGGGGTCTGATGGCGGAACAACGGGAGCGTTGAGGTCTACAAGGTCTTGGTTGATGGTAGGATCTGGCGCTAAGATATCCGGGGTTTCTAAGCTGGAGGATTCCCAGTCTTCAATTTCTAGTTCTTGGTGGGGAGCGGATTCTGTAAGCAGGTTTTCCGGCTCAACAAGGGGGTCTAGGTTGATAATGTGGGGGGAGATGTCTTGGTCGTCAGAGGGGGTGTCTAGGACTTCTGGGGGGGCTTGTAGGCGGTCTATGTCGGGGGTCTGTTCGTCATGCCAAGGGGTTTCGAGTGCCGGAGGATCGAGAAAGTCTTGTTCAAAGTCCGGTTCTGTGCTGTCGGGGGTGGGGACAACAGGACTGGCTGTTTCACGATCTGGGGGTGCTGTCTCTTCGGGGGCAAGTTCTGCAATTTCTGGTGTTACTGGGTCTGGGATTTCGGGGTGCAGGGAGGGGAAAAGGGGGCTAATGACCTCCTGTTCAGAAATGGGTTCTGGGGGGGCTTCTAGAGCGTTTTCTGGGCTTTGGGGGACGTTTTCTAGGGTGGGTTCTTCTGGGGGGATGGGAAGGGGTGGGGGAACGTCTTCTAGTAAGGGGAGGGGAGCAACGTTGGGGTGTTGGATGGCATGGAGGACGGTAAAAAGTTGTTGCAGGGATTGGATATTTTGGCTGATAATGTGATTGCCTTCAATGGCTTGGTCGAAGTGGAAGCGCCGGAGTTCTTGGTAGGCTGAATCTTGGACGAAGCGATCGCCTATTTCGTTCTCGATGTCTCCTTGAATTAGGTTGATGTGAGTTCGCAGACGATCTCCGGGTTTAAGATGACTGGCTGAGATGGTGGGATCGGGATCGTCTTCGGAGGTGGCGACCCAAGTGGTAATATTCAACTCAACGGCTCGACTTAAGGCTAAAACAAAGGCTTCTTGAATTTTGCCTTCTTGTAAGGCCTTTTTAAATTCGTCACTTAATGGCATCACCCTTTTCCTCCTGCTGTGGGGAGTTTGTCCGGTTGTTGGGATGGTGTTTTAGTCGCTGCCAGAATCCAATGGTTTGGCAACCCTTCCCAACTCTCGGATCGTCTCCTCATCTCGACAGTGTACCCACAATTGAGGGGGATCGATCAAGTTTTTCGGGAGAGGGGAGCCAGCTTCACCAAAATTCGGTAATGCTATAACCGAGGTGGTTGAGCATCTGGTGCAGCAGGGGTAAACTTAAGCCAATCACGTTACTGTGACAGCCTTCTAGTTTCTCTACAAATAACCCCCCTTGACCATCAATGGCAAAACAACCTGCACAGTTCATGGGTTCTCCTGTAGCAACGTAGGCCTCAATAATGCGATCGCTAATATCAGCAAAATGAACAATCGTTTGACCACACCGAACCATTTTCTGCTGTTTCTGGTGGTGTAATAAAGCGTGTCCAGTGTAGAGGATTCCGGTGTTGCCGCGCATTTTCTGCCACCGTGCGATCGCCTCTTCCGTTGATTCCGGTTTCCCGTGAATCTCCCCAGCCACGGATAACACAGAGTCACACCCTAATACTAAGGCATCGGGAAACTGGGGGGCGACGATTTCGGCTTTGCGTTCTGCGAGGGTGTTCACCAATTCTACCGGATCCTCGCACTGCACCAAGGACTCATCAAAACCGCTTTTTTGTGCGATCGCCTGAATTCCTACCTGTTGCAACAATTGTAAACGAGCCGGAGACGCAGAACCTAAAACAAAACGAGGAGACATAGGGACTAAGTTTCTAATGTGCACAATAAGAAAAAGGGATATTCAAGATCATTTTATCTTCCCGTCCCTCAGTAAACCACAAAAGAGCGAACCACCGCATTAAATACCCCTTTCACTTGGGACCAACGTCTCTCAACCGTCGATAAATTAAACGTGAATAACTTGCCATGACTGACAGCAACACTTGCAATATTATGACGTTTCTGTTGATTGGCAAAAGTCACCGCATATTCTAAAATATAGTAAGTATTTTTTTCGACTTTTTCTAACTCCGCACTAATTAACTCCACCTCCCGCTCTAAATTTCTTTGATTCGTTACCTTCAAAAAACGATACCCCACCTCAGAAGGAGTCCCCAACTCTCTCAAGGTTTTATCCGGGGGAACATCACTAATAATTAGACTTAAATTCTCACTGTGTTCTACAATATCCCGGAACACCACATCCACCCCCTCAGATGCCTCCTCAACCGTCACCTGCACCCAACCGTTAGGATACTTAAACTCATAGCCTTGATTAGCTGAAACATAAGTCTGTAAATTACCTACCCCCGATGTACAAGCCGTCAAAAACACCAACATTCCCGATAAAAATACAATGATTTTTTTTCTCATAATTGCTCCCCTTTAAAATAGTCCCTTGCCTTTTGTTCAAGAATTTTAATTAACCCATCTTTTCCGTCCATATATTTTTCAATATCTGTAGGATACTGTTGCGCTAAATCTTGCTTAAGTTTACTATAAACCTGTGCATCTTCTGGGTGACTTATTAAATAATCTCTAAACATGAGATGACGTTTCACCTGTTCTGAACCTGCCGGAAAAATATGGACATGATGAGTACGCACTCCCTCTAAATTCTCCTTGGGAAAATATCGACGAGTAGCAATCCCAAATTCTCCCATAGCTTGATAACCCATTCTCTCCATCGCGGCATTATATTCATCCACTTGCTCAATATCCTGCACTTCTACCAAGAGATCAATAATCGGTTTAGCATGAATCCCCGGAATGGCCGTGCTACCCATATGATGAATCGCTACAATATTCGCCCCCAATACCGAGGCAATGTGTTCAGCTTCTGCCACAAACATTTCCCCCCATTGGGGATTATAAGCCACCACTTCAACCTTTCTCATATTCAGCAAAAATCATCCTAGATTGAACAAAAATAAGGGCGTATATATACGCCCTTGTCGCGAGATTGAAGTTAGAATCTTAATAACCTAGGGAATGATTGCCTAAGAAATAGAGAAAGCAATAAAAATTACACCAGAGACTAAGGCCAATGCGGCAGCACCCGCAATGATATAGTTTCGTTGTTCTTTCTTGGAAGGAGGTTCAGCAACATACATTTTAGGTTCTGCTGCAAAGTTGTTGAGCCGGCCGCCTTCTTCTTGGGTATAGGGCATTTGTTAAAACCTCTTGTCTACGTCAAATTCCGCCATTTTGGGGCAGTTTAGAGCAGTTTTGTTATGCGTAACAAATCTTTACATTGATTGTAACGCAAAAGAGGACAAATGCAACCTCTGGCCTTAAACAATTGTCCCGGTGAGGGGTGAACTTGCGCTGGCGTAGGCTTTACAGGGGATGCGTCCGGCGAGGTAGGCCAAGCGTCCGGCGCGGGTGGCTTGTCCCATTGCTTCGGCCATAAAGACGGGATTTTGTGCTAAGGCGATCGCACTATTAATTAATAACGCATCCGCCCCCAACTCCATCGCCGCCGCCGCCTCACTCGGAGTTCCAATCCCCGCATCTACCACCACCGGGATTTTAGCCTGCTCAACAATAATGCGAATATTATCAATATTGCGAATCCCCATCCCGGACCCAATGGGAGAACCTAGCGGCATCACCGTAACACAGCCAGCGTCCTCTAGATGGCGCGCTAACAGGGGGTCAGCGTTAATGTAGGGTAAAACAGCAAAACCTTCCTTAACTAGCTGTTGGGCGGCTTCTAGAGTGCCGATGGGATCCGGTAACAGATACTTGGCATCAGGGATGACTTCCAACTTGATGAAATTATTGTCCTCCTGACCCAATAACTTCGCCATTTCTCGCCCCAAACGGGCTACCCGCACCGCCTCCTCCGCCGTTTTACAGCCTGCGGTATTGGGCAACATCCAAATTTTGCCCCAATCAATAGCCTCGGCCAAGCCTTCATGACCGGGGGCCTGGGTTTGGACTCGTCGCACAGCAACCGTAACAATTTCACAGCCACTGGCCGCGATACTTTGCTGCATCACTTCTAAACTGGGATATTTCCCCGTCCCCGTCATCAAGCGGGAGCTAAAGGTGCGCCCAGCAATCACTAAAGATTGATCGGTAAACGTAGAGAGTTCTGTAGGTTGGGGGTTTAGGGTACTCGCAGATGACATAATTTTCTAAGTCCGAATACGGATCATGCAATTAGCTATTGTACAGTCGGGCGTGGGGAATAGGGAATGGGCAATTGATTCCCTAGTCCAAAATTCGGACTTCAATCACCGTGCCGCGAAAATTGTATTCTGGCGCATCCAATTCAATAGGAGTTCCCACTTTTACCTGACTATTTCCCAAAACCGGACCATTGGACGTTATTTGTGCATTCCCGCCCAAGGTAATTATCATATCTGCACTATATTCAAAAGGTCGGGGGTCTGGTAGAGCGGCGGCGGAACCATCGGGCTGAGGGATAACAACTTGTCGTTCTAGGGGCGTAACGCTCTTGATTTCTGCGGAACCACTGGGTTGATTTCGTAAGACAATATTGGTGCTTTCCTTAGCGGCTAATGTTTCAATAAAGTCTAGGGGATTCCGGACACTTAACCCCCGCACAATGACATCCACTTCAATGGGTTGACCACTTCCCCCTTGTGCCAAAGGACTAGGACTGCCGGGGATGAAGAAAATGCCAATAATGACCAGTAAAATCACCACAGCCGCCCCAAAATCGAGGATGCTGAGTTTACCGAATAAACGACCTTTGGAATCTAGAATATTCATGGAGCATTGAGTCTTGAACGCTAAACCTAAAGATTATATAGCAATCCTATCGGGAATCTTCGCAGGACTCCAGCCCTCGCTGTTGGCGAAGCCTGCCGCAGGCCTAAGCTTGGCTAGGGGTTTTGTTTTCCCTCAGATGCTCAAAAATTGCCTCTGCCTTCCAATTAATATGGTGAAAGCCATCCGAAATGTTTCCGATTGTACTTTATGATTACTCGTCGCGGTTTTTTACGTCATAGTGTGGCCTTCAGTGCAGGGGCGGCTCTTGCCCCGATCCTAACAGGGTGTGGGGCAGATAATGCCTTAACGTTGCGGATTCAACTCTTAAATCGTTCTTTGCCTCTGCGCTTAATTGGGCAGTTTCGCAAAAGTTTACCGACGGGCAATCGTTTGGCCGTGGTGCCAGAAGCCCAATTAGCCCAAATCTTTGACTTGTTGAAAACTTGGCAGACTATCGCCCAAGGGGAGGAAGTGAATCAACCTTGGTGGAATCAGATTCCTGTGGTGGGGAAACCGCTCCCCAGTCCCGCCAATTTGGTCAGTTTGGGGGATGTTTGGCTCAAATCGGCCATTAAACAGAATTTTATTCAACCCTTCCGTGAGGTGGAACAGTGGCAAGGCTGGGACAATCTGCCCACGCCTTGGCAAAATGTGGTGAGACGCAATGGAGAGGGTCATTATGATGGACAAGGGGAGATTTGGGGCGCACCCTATCGGTGGGGGAATACTTTAATTGCTTATCATCAAGATGCTCTGAGGTCGCTAAAATGGACTCCCCAAGATTGGGGGGATCTCTGGCATCCGGATTTACGCGATCGCCTCACCGTCATCAACCAACCGCGAGAAATCATCGGCCTGACCCTGAAAAAACTCGGATACTCCTACAATACCCCCGACCTCAACGCCGTCCCCGAACTCCTCCCGGAACTGAAAAAACTCGCCCAACAAATTAAATTTTATAGTTCCACCCACTACCTACAACCCCTTGTGATCAAAGATGCTTGGGTCGCCGTGGGCTGGTCATCGGACATCCTCCCCCTCATGCGGCAACATCCCCAAATTAAAGCCGTCGTTCCGGCCTCGGGAACAGCGCGCTGGGTGGATTTATGGGTCAAACCCCAAGGGACTAACAACCCTGCCCTTGACCCCCTCCTGCAACAATGGGTTGAGTTCTACTGGCAAAACCCCTCCGCCCAAAATATCACCCTCAACACCAGTGGCACCTCTCCCATCCTCCTCACCCGCGACCGTTCCACCCTACCCCCCGACCTCCAAGACCAACCCCTCCGTCTCCCCCCTGCTGAAGTGATCGAGAATAGCGAGTTTTTATTACCGCTTCCAGACTCCACAGGTCAACAATATGAGGAATTTTGGCGAGCCATGCGCACTGCAAACCTCCATACAACCTCCCCCAGTTGAGCCGCCAGAAAAGCCCCCCCATCTACGGATGGGTTGAGGATTCATCCCCCGGTGAACCTCTAGCAGACGCTCTCCCAACAGTCCTCTTGCTCTATTTCCGATAGAATGGGGAAAACCTATAAGTATGGGACATTTTTTTAATCATGAGTCCAGAAATTATCAGCCTCTTGGTTCAGAGCCTTTCTAATTTTCTCTATATCTACTCTCTCCTGTTGTTGGTGCGGGTGTTACTCAGTTGGTTTCAAACCGCCGCTTGGGCCCAGCAAACCATGTCATTCCTTAGCCCCATCACAGACCCCTACTTAAATATCTTCCGCTCGTTTATCCCCCCCCTGGGTGGTCTGGATTTATCCCCCATGTTGGCCTTTCTGGTGTTAGGTTGGGTCGGCCCAGTGATTATTCAGGTACTGGGTCAACTCCTCTACAGTTTTGCCCGCTTCTAGAGCCTCTGTTGCTCCCTTGATTCCCCCGCAACCCACGCCGGATTTTTTTGTAAAGACAAAATAATCCTTGAAATCGGTGTGGGAATTGGGGATAATGTGTACAATGAATCTAGTTTTTGCGAGTTTTCCCTTCCTTAAGGGTTGATAAATGACCCTCAAGACGGTTAAACCTAGGACAAGTCCTAATCCGTCTGGGTCAATTAAAATTAGGAGGCCTCAACGCTTAGGTTGAGAAGGTCAGGCTGAATAGAAATTTCAGCCTTGGATCAGGTTGCATCTATTAACTTACCCATTGCGAATAGGGGGATACTCCCAAGTTAACGCCCATTAATTAGCGCTCAAGAGTGAACACTCAAGGACATTTAATCGGGAAGCCCGCACTATGTTACTAACAAAATGTTACTAACAATCAGTGTTCCTTGTTCTGGGTTTTTTCCGTTGATCAATTACTGATTAGTTGATCAATTACCGATTAATTTTAGTAACTCAGTTCCTGTAAAGAGCCAAGATCACCTAGCTTTCAAATAGCCTAGGCGATTGTGGTTTTCATGTCTCCTGATATGAGTCATCCAACCAGAAGAGAAGACTAGAGTAGACGCTCCTTCCTTTTGTCGCGATTCAGGAATAATTTCCTGAGTCTCCGCTAAATCTCAACCCAAGTACCTAAAGTTCAGCCAAATCAATGATAGGAGTCTAAGCCTAATTGCTATAACCTAAGACCATTTCCGTTTCTAGAATATTGGAGTGAGGAGAGCAGTCATGGACCGTTCAAAAGTGGATCGTTCAAAAGTTGTGGGTCGGAGTCATGTTAGAAGTCTTAATGAGTCTTATGAACAAGGTTTACATAACAGAAGGGGGGGGGAGATAGGGGGAGTGTCCCATCGGGTATCTTCCCCCCACCGTCGTCAAGGGACAACCGCAACCCTTCAACATCCTGCCCTGACGACTCCCCCACCGGAAAAAATTGCTCCTGTGGAGAGCCAAAAAGACCAACCTACTGTTAAGGTGAAGTTGAGAGAAGAACCCACGCAAAAAAAGCCCCACTCCAAACAGAGGGAGGATAAAGGGCAAAATGCTAAACTGTTCCATCGTCCCCAAACTTATCCTGTGTCTAAAAATCATTCCTCTCAACCCCCTCCTCCTGAACCCACTGCATCCCCCACATCTTTCTTGTGGAGTTGGCAACTTTGGGGGGTAGTGGTGATTATTGTGACGGGAACTGTTGGTTTTAGTGCGACCGCTTTGTTAACGAAGTCTCCGGCTATGCCTAATTGTCCTTCTATTTTCTGGCCTACTGCCTCGGCTTCTATGCGGTTGTATTGCGCGGAGTTGGCGGCGAATAAACAAACCATTGAGGACTTGTTAGAAGCGATTCGCTTGGTGGAGGATTTACCTTTGGATCATCCTCTGCGGGGGGAAATTGACCGGAATATTGAGAAGTGGGTTAATGATTTGCTGGCTTTGGGCGAGCAAGAGTTTCAAGAGGGGCGCTTACAAGAGGCGATCGCGTTGGCCAATAAAGTTTCCCAATATTTAAAAGACCCCAGCATTGTACAGGAGCGGATTGACCGTTGGAATGAGGTCTGGCAACAAGGGGAAGAAATCGCGAACGAGGCAGAAAGTCATATTAAAAACGCCGCTTGGGGTTTAGCGTTTCAAAATGCGGCGCGTTTAACGAGATTGAATAATCGTTATTGGGCGAATACCCGGTATCGAGAGTTATTCGACTATTTAGAATTAGCCCGTCGGGAAAGTCGCCAACTCGATGAAGCGTATACGGCCTTAAATCGCGGCGGTTTAGATAACTTGCTCAGAGCCATTGAACTGGCTCAAAATATTAATGACCAGAGTTCAGCCTATGCGGAAGCTCAAATGCTGATCAGTCGGGCTGGGGATAAGATGATTGATCTGGCCTTGGAATTATTAACCAATGGACAATGGCAGGAAGCCATGCAGGTGGCGAATCGGATTCCCAGCGAATTGGAGTTAACGGAACAGGCGCTAGATATTAGTCTGTTGGCTGAAGCGTCATCAACGGCGAGTTATGGCACCGTGAGGAATTTAGAAGATGCGATCGCCCGTGCCATTCGTGTTACTCCCGGCCGTCCCCTCTATCGCCAAGCCCAAAAACTCGCCCGACAGTGGCAACTCGAAGCAGAGGCCGTGGTGCAGTTAGATCAAGCGGATCAACTGGCTCGGGATGGTCGCCCCAGTTCCCTCAATGCCGCCATTGCCCAAGCCCGCTTAGTCACCCGTGAGAATCCCCGCTATTCCCAAGCTCAAAGTAGGATCAACGACTGGACGAGGCAAATTCAAACCCTAGAAGATCGACCCCGTTTAGAACGAGCGCAGAACTATGCTCGTCAGCCCGGTATCGAGAACTTAGAACAGGCGGTGCAAGAGGCGAGGCAGATTGATCCCAATCGCCCCCTCTATCGGGAAGCCCAGACCCGGATTCAACAGTGGGAAAACAATATTCAACAGACGGAAGATCAGCCCATTTTAGATGAGGCGATGAACTTGGCCACTCAAGGGAATTTCCGGGCGGCCATCGAAACCGCCCAACGGATTCAACGGAATCGGGCTTTGTACGATGAAGCGCAAGCTCGGATTAGTCGTTGGGAACGGGAAGTGAATGCCCAGCGCCTGCTCGCCCAAGCCCAACAACTCGCCCAACGGGGAACGCCAGAAGCCCTTAATCAGGCTATTAATCGGGCTTCACAGGTGCCGAATGAGTCGTTATACCGTTACCAGAGTAGTCAAGCGATACAGGTTTGGAGTGAACAGATTCTGGCAATGGCACGGAATCGGGCGGGGAGTGATTTACGAACGGCTATTGCGATCGCCTCTCAAGTCCCCCCCAATACTCCCGCCTACCAAGCCGCCCGCTCTCAACTGGAAATTTGGCAACGGATTCTCAATCCGTCCCAGCCTGCTCCGACCAATGATTATCTGGATGTACAGGATTGGGGGAACTTGTGAAAACGGGTCGAGACAATCCGATCCACCTCCTGCTGTAAATGCTCTCGCGGACCGTTGTTTTCAAGTACAACGTCCGCTAAAGCAGTTTTTGACTCTAAGGGCATTTGGCTAGCAATGCGCGCCTGTGCCGCTTCTAGGGACAACTGATTGCGGGCTTGTAGACGGGCGAGTTGTTGTTCTAGGGAACAGGACACCACCCAAATTTCCTGCACTAAATCGGTCATCTGGGCTTCAAAGAGTAGGGGAATGACTAAAACCACCACAGGACTTTCTCCCGTCCTCATTTCTTGCTCAAAACGCCCTCTGACGAAGGGATGGATTTGGTCTTCTAACCATTTTCGTTCTTGGGGGGTGTTAAAAATAATATCCCCCAGTTGAGGACGGTTGAGGGTACCATCGGGGTTGAGGAAACTCGGGCCGTAGCGCTGTGCGATCGCCTCTAAAATCACCGAACCGGGCTGCACCGCTTCCCGCGCATAGAGATCCGCGTCTAAAATCGGCCAACCATAGACCTCGGCCAAATAGTCCGCAACGGTACTTTTACCCGTTGCAATTCCCCCGGTTAAACCGAGAGCATAGGGGAGATTGTTCACCATCACCGCAAGGTTGCAATTCCTGTTAGCATTGATAGAGTAGCAAAATCTTGGTTGTAGTGAGTTAAAAACCTAAAATGACGATTGTTCAACTGTTTGAAATTCTTTGGACCCTTTCTGCATTACTATTGATTGTTTTAGTCTTACTGCACAGTCCCAAAGGCGATGGACTGGGAGGAATTGGGGGTCAAGCGCAACTCTTCACCAGCACCAAGAGCGCCGAAACCACCCTGAACCGCGTGACTTGGACGTTAAGCATTCTGTTTGTGAGTCTCACGGTAGTTTTAAGCGCGGGCTGGTTGGGTTAACTTTTTTCCTATCGCCTAGTAATATTTTGGGGACGTTAACCTATGTGGAGAAATTCCTCAATAGCACCGCTCAAGTGCTGGTCTGTACCCATGCTACCTTTTCTCGCTCTTAATACCAATTTAACTTGAGTTGTGTGCAGTAGGGGAAGGTTTGGGGAACGGGGAACAGGGGAAATTCAGGTTTTTGCCCTCAAGTCTATTTAATTGGGTATAAACGGCTAAAAGTCTTAGTAACACTGCTTAGAGGGATATTCAGCAGACCCTATGTACCGAGCTTGGTGCATTATTTCCGCTTTAAAAAGATTGCCGGGAACTCCCCATCCCCTCGTGGGTGGGGATGAAAGGCCAGTCAATCAAGCGGTTCAATGCCGCGCAGATTGACAATAATCTATCGGTCTTGCCATTAATCCCTTTTGTGTTAAACTTGGAGAATGAGAAATGTTGTTAAGGTCAGAATCTATCCAACCACTGAGCAGCAAGTAGCCTTGTCAAAGGCGTTTGGCTGTGCTAGGTGGTGGAACTACGCTCTAAACCTGAACAATGAAACCTACAAAGCAACCGGGAAGGGACTGTCAAGACAGGGGTATAACGACCGCTTACCAGCACTCAAAAAGGAGTTTCCTTGGTTGGCCCAATGTTATTCCCAAGTTCTCCAGTCTGTATCCCTGAATCTTTCTCAGGCGTTTATCAACTTCTTTGAGGGAAGAGCTCAATATCCCAACTTCAAGAGCAAGCATGGTAAGCAGTCAATTCAGTATCCGCAGCACGTCAAGTTGTTGGATAAAGCGATTAAATTGCCTAAAATCGGTGATGTCAAAGCAAAATTTCATCGTGTTTTCGATGGTAAGCTGAAGACCGTTACCGTCAGCATGAGTAGGACGGGCAAATACTCCGCCTCTTTGCTTTTTGACGATGGACTACCTAAACCTGAAATAAGCAGCCAAGGTAAAGCGGTTGGGATTGACCTAGGGTTAGCCCATTTTGCCATTACGTCTGATGGTTCTAAATTTGATAATCCCAAACCGCTCAAGAAGAGAGAGAAAAACCTGAAACGCAAGCAGCAAAAGTTATCTCGTAAACAGAAGGGTTCAAAGCGTCGGGCTAAAGCAAGACGTATTGTAGCGCGAGTGCATGAGCGGATTGCTAACACTCGCAAAGACTTCCAGCACAAACTCTCCCGCAAATTGGTGAACGAAAATCAAGTCATCGTTGTGGAAGACCTGTCAGTCAAAAACATGGTGAAAAACCACAATCTAGCCAAAGCGATTTCAGATTGTGGATGGTCAGAATTCACCAGACAGTTAAAGTACAAGGCTGAAAAAGACGGGAAAACCTATCTAGAAATTGGTCGGTTTTTCCCGTCCAGTAAGACTTGTCATGTATGCCTCAATCAGATTGATAGTCTGCCTCTTGATGTTCGTAGTTGGGAATGCCCCAATTGCAAAACCCAACATGACAGAGACGTAAGTGCAGCTATCAATATTCGAGATGAAGGCTTACGAATATTATCGTTGGGAACCAGCGATACTGCCCAAGGAGGCAATGTAAGACCAAAGCGGGGGCGTAAGTCATCCGTAGAGGCGGTTGCTGTTGAGTTGGGAAGCCCCGTCCCCTTGTGGGCGGGGTAGTTCACCTGATGCCAAAATTCCTTCAGTAGGGGAAAATAGTACCATCCTCTCCCCACTTAACTGTGAAAAGTGCCTTCCGATCCCCGACTCTCGATACAATCAAGGACTAGCCCCCCTTTGGAAGGGGGGGAAAATACGGGGGGAGTGTCGCCTCGATTGGTGCTAAAAATTAAATAGAGATATTGTTATCAATCTAACCCAACTCAAAAAACCATTGCCCATTTACCCCTTGTGTGAGGAAACGTCATGACTGGAAACGCGACAGCAACTCCCCTACCCCTCAGCTTCATTGCTAATGGGGGACAAACTGACTCCGCCATTAAGTTTCAGGTCAACGGTGCAGGTCACAATATCTTTTTCGCCCCCGATGCCGTGGTTTTTAGCGGCAGTCAACGAGTGGATGGGGAATCAATTCCCACTCTCGTAGAACATCGCCTCGTCGGGGCTAATCCTACCCCAGTGATTACCCCCCTTCAGCAATTGGTGGGGGTGGCTAACTTTTTGCAGGGCAATAATCCCAGTCAGTGGATTACTAATGTTCCCACCTACAACGGCATTGTTTACCAAAATGTCTATGACCGGATCGACCGGGTTTTCCTGGGCACCGAAGGACAACTGAAAAGTGAATTCATTGTTCACCCCGGCGGGGATCCTAGTCAAATTCGGATGCAGTATGACGGAGTAGAGGCGATAGAAATTCGCTCAGATGGCGCTCTCGTCCTCAAGACGGCCTTTGGGGAACTGGTGGATGCTCCCCTGTTCATTTACCAGGAAATCAACGGTCAGACGGTCATTATTGAGGGGTCTTATGAAATTTTAGAAAATGGGAAGGTGGGCTTTAATTTGGGTCACTATAACCCCAACTATGCCCTGGTTATTGACCCAACGCTGGAATACTCGACCTATTTGGGGGGAAGTGGTGATGAGGTGACGGCGGCGATCGCCTTTGACAACACCGGAGCCACCTACTTCACAGGTAGCACCCTTTCCACCAATTTTCCCACCCGACCCGGAGCCTTTCAAACCATCAACTCCGGGGAACGGGATATATTCGTCACCAAAGTTAACCCCTTTGGCAACGAAATCCTCTATTCCACCTATATTGGCGGGGCGGCCGATGATTGGGTTTATGATATTTTGGTCGATAATTCCGGAGTCGCCTATCTCGCCGGGGGAACCAACTCCACCAACTTCCCCATCACCAACAACGCTTTTCAAAGTGCCTTCGGGGGCGGCACCAGCTTAACCGAACCTCGGGATGCCTTCCTGTTGCAATTAAACCCCCAAGGGAACGGGATTCAATACTCCACCTTCTTTGGCGGCAGTCAATCGGAAAGCATTCAGGCGATCGCCCGAGACAACAATGGCAATATTATTGTCGTAGGCTCCACCACCTCCCCCAACTTCCCCACCACCCCCGGCGCATTTCAGACCACCTTTGGCGGCGTGCGGGATGGCTTTATCGCCAGCTTTGACCCCACCGGAACAAACCTGCTATTTTCCACCCTCCTCGGTGGCAGTGGGGATGATTTTATCTACGACCTCGCCATTGCCGATAATGGCACCATTTACCTCACCGGACAAACCAGTTCCCCCAACTTCCCCACCCGAGGCATTGCCACCGCCCTCAGTGGCCCTAGTGATGCCTTTGTCACCGCCCTACAATCCAGTGGTACCGGGTTGGTTTTCTCCAGTTACCTCGGCGGCAGTGGGGCCGACCAAGGACGGGGAATCGTCGTTGATGGGGAACGCAATATCTACGTTACCGGAGGCACCAGTTCCCCCAACTTCTTCACCACCGATAATGCGAAACAAACCCAATATGGGGGGGGAGACAGTGATATTTTCTACACCGTTTATAACCCCAACGGCGGCCTAACTTACTCCACCTTTCTGGGGGGTGAAGGGTTCGACAGGGCCTATGGCATCGCCATTGATGACACTGGGTTAGTTTACCTCACCGGAACCACCAGCAGCGATGACCTCCCCACCACCCTCACCGCCTTTCAGCCTGAATTCGGCGGCGGGGAAGGGGATGCCTTCTTTGCCACCTTCTCCCCCACAGGTCTGTTAGCGGACTTAAGTTATTTAGGGGGCAGTGGCAAGGAAACCGCCTTTCAGATTAAAGTCGATAGCGAGCAACGCGCCTATATTGCCGGGGTGACAACCTCTAATAATTTCCCCACCACCCCCCTCGGCATTCAACAATCGGGTGGTGGCGGACAAGATGCCTTTTTCGTCAAAGTCACCCTACCAGAACCCAATATTGTCACCATTCCCCGCAATCCCCTATTAAGACTCACTGAAGACGGACAAACCGACAGTTATCAAGTCTTCCTGACCCAACAACCGACAGAAAACGTGCGGATTATCCTAGGGACAGACAGCCAATTAAACGCCCTAGGCTCCTTACTCTTCACCCCGGAAAACTGGAACGTTCCCCAAACCGTCACCGTCAGCGCCATCAATGACCAAATCCCCGAAGGCATCCATAACGGCATTATCACCCATACCGTCTCCGACGACAGCGCCCCAGAATATCGCAACGCCATCTTACCGAGCGTCTTCGCGGAAATTATCGACAACGACGTACAGTATCGGATTTCTGCCCAACGAGTCACCATTCCCGAAGGAGATCAAGGGGTAACACCCCTCAACTTCACTATCCGCCGAGAAGGGGATTTAACCCGTCAGACCTCAGTCGGGTTAAACTTTAGCGGTCAAGCCCGCTTAGGGGTGGATTATCAGAATGTGCGGGTCAGTGGCTTTAATGTGTCTCTAGAGAACAATCGGGTGGTTTTTGGCCCCGATGGAACCACCGCCACCCTCACCCTCGATATTATTGGCAACACTCAAATTCAGCCCGACCGGGATATTATCCTCACCCTGACGGATCCAAGGGCTCCCGGACAAGGAACTCCCCTACTCTTTAATACAGAAGTCTCGACGCTGATTGTGGATGATGAAGTCCCCGGTATTAGTATCCTAGAAACCAATCGGCAGACTCTGGTAAGTGAAGACGGACTGAGTGACACCTACAGCATTGTCTTGAAACGCAGACCCACGGCGAATGTAGTACTAGAGTTTTTAGTAGATAATCAACTGCAACCGATGGATTCCATCACCTTTACCCCCGACAATTGGGATCAGGTGCAAACGGTGACAGTGCGCGCGATAGATGATGAAATTGTCGAAGGCCGCCATACAGGGGTGATTCAACATCGGGTTGCTTTAGGAAGTGCGGCGGAATATATCGACGCTCCGCTCCCCAGCTTGACGGTAGATATTATTGATAATGACAATCCGAGGGTCAATCCTGCACCCAATGGGGTTTTTCTCTTAGATTCCAATAAGGGGCGGAATATTGGTCTGCGCTTTACCATTGCTCAAGTGAATACCCTAACCTCCGTCAATGAAATTGGGGTGATTCGGGTGGATGATGAATTTGGGACGGTGAATGGCAAACGGTTGGGAGATCCCGGTTATGTGGCAGAAGCCCTAGCACGGGGTGAGGTGGTCTTTTCGGCGTTACCGAATACGATTCCCCGCTTTGTAGATACTCGTTTAATGACGTTCTTCCCCAATGAACGGTTAGTGTTTTATTTAGTGCAGAATAGCACCACGGATCAGGTGCTGTTTAATGCGGAACGAGGGGCGGCTATTCCTCCGGTCTTTTTCTCCACGGGGGGCAATGCCTTAGCCTTTGAACAGTTTGGAGTAGATGATTTTGTCTTGAGTTGGAATGATCAACAGGGGGCTCCGAGTGCTGTGGGGGATGTGGTGATGTCTATGCGCTACGCCTTTGATGAACGGCCTCCCCTTGGGACGCGCTGGCAAGGGACAAGGCAAGGGGAAATTATTGACACCCGAGGCCAAGGGACAAGGACGGTTACGATCAATGTCCGCGCGGAGGCGGCGTTTAATAATGTGATTGGTTTATATCGAATTGATGCGATTAATGGACGCATTGGTTTAGATATCTCGACGACAAACCGCAACTATGCGCGCACGGCTATTGAACGACGGGTGACGGAAATTCCGCGAGATAGTAGCGCTAATGTGGTGTTAGAACCCGGGATTTATGCGCCCTATTTAATCGCCAATGGCACCGTTGAGGATTGGCTAGCAACTAACCCAGTTAATTTCATTAGTCAGGAAGTGGTGGCTTATTTCCCCTTTGTGGAGGTCAATCCCGATGGGTTTGACCATCTACGAATGTTTGGCGACAATATTTTTGGCTTTGAGGATTTACCCTTTGGGGGAGATATGGATTTCAATGATATGGTGTTTGAGGTGGTGTTTAACTAAGGGTGAACGGCTTAGATGTAACACCAATAATGAAAGTCTCCCCACCTGCCGGGTAGGGGGGTAGGGGTATCTTATACTAATAAGGGAAATCTCTCACACCCAAGGAGCAAGTCATTCAGTCATGGACGGTTTAACATTTTTTGAGAAAAGCGCAGGCACTTGGCGATCGCAACGCACCACCCATCATCTCCCCTTCCGACGGGCCGAAACCGGAGGATCAGAAATTACCGTTACGATGTTACCCGCCGATGACCCCCGCATCATCGAAATTTGCCAGATGCACGATGCCGATCCTAGTTTAACCGTCGGCGGAGCCCTCGTAAGTTGGGAGGGGTCAATGGCCTGGGACAAAGAAGGAGAGGAACACAAAGGAAAAAGCGTCTTTGCACTCATTCCCGATGGTGAAAACCCCAAAAAAGGGAAACTGTTACGAGAACGGGGTTATGCTGAAATTGTCCCCGTCGCTGGGGAGTACGAAGTAGACGAGGAAGAAGCCCTCAACTTAATCACCGAATACGAAACCATGAGCGTGATTGAGCGTTTTTGGTTTCCGAGTCCTGACATTCGTCTCCGCATGAGTACCGTCAAACGCTTTGGCGGTTTTAATACCGCTACCTTTTGCGCGGAAGTGCGCGTCAATCCCACCCTTGAAGAAGAATCGGCCTCCCTGCCAGCTTCCCCAGCCCTTTATGCTGTTAGTGGTTGGTAATCATTGACAATCCCCGCTCTTGCCTAGACGGGGATTCTTGGTTCATACTCTTGGGAAGTGCCCGGCAGAATCTTTGATTGGCTAGGAGAGAACGTCACAAACCGCCCCCCTCAGCCTCATTCCATGAGGCCATCTCAGAAGCAAGTCGAGACTAGGCGTAAAATGAGAGATACTGGTGTTGGTCTTCAATCAGCCCTCAATCCAACTCGCCCAAAGTTTGTCTAATCCTTTGGGTCAGACGGACAGGGTTGCCCTGAAGTCGGTCCGACATCGATCATCGGTCATAGTAGGTAGGATGTATGAGTAAAGTTTTGGTGGTAGAAGATAGTCTCGCCCAACGGGAAATGATCTCAGATTTACTCAAAGGCAGTGGTTTAACTGTTGCAGTTGCTAGTGATGGCATAGAAGCCCTTGAAAAAATCGAACAATACTCCCCCGATATCGTAGTGTTAGATATTGTCATGCCTAACATGAACGGCTATGAATTGTGTCGGCGCATCAAGTCCGACCCAAACACCCAGCACGTTCCCGTCGTCATGTGTTCCTCAAAAGGGGAAGAATTTGATCGGTATTGGGGAATGCGGCAAGGAGCCGACGCTTATATTGCCAAACCCTTTCAACCCATGGAATTAATTGGTACCGTTAAACAACTCCTACGCGGCTAATCCTTCAGAGTCAAACCCCACACCCCTTATGATTGGTAATCCCCACTTTCTCCAAGGTCAGGGCGATGATATTTCCCCAGATATTGAAAAACTCGAAACCCCCGAGGGGGAACTACATCTAAGATTTTTTCTCCCCTCGGGCATAGAACTAGCCCTACCCGCCACCGGGATTAAAGAAGTGATGAACCAGCCCCCAGACCGCATCACCCCCATTCCCAATGCTTCTCCCCTCCTACTCGGCACCCTGAACTTACGGGGTCAAGTGATTTGGGTGGCTGACTTGGGGCAATTCCTGGGCGATCCTGTTGCTCTCAATACCCAGCGCGCTGAAATTCCGGTTATTGCCGTGGAAGATCAAGAAATCATTCTGGGTCTAGCCATTGATCAAATCGGTGAAATGGGCTGGCTGCCCAGTGACCAAATCCAAGCCCCCAATAATGTCCCAGATACCATGACCTCCTTTATCTTAGGGGAATGGGTAACGAAGGGCGATCCAGAGCAATGTGTCCGCCTGTTAGATCAAGTCAAAATTTTGCGTTCTGCTCGTTGGGCGACCTGACTTAAGATTTTCCAGAAACTGGGCATAATGGGACTAACATGGTACACCTGAGAGGAAGAGGAAGTGAAGGATTTAGACAGAAACTATATGATTAATCCTAAAAGCCGAATTTATTTTAACTGTTGAGATCACTTACCCACTCACCCATTATCGACGACGCTGGAGAAAGTTAATGGCACAAGGGACGGACTATTTACAAGATTACGCAGAAGCCGAACGCGCCTATTTACAAGGCAATTATGACCAAGCGGCCAATATTATTGACCCGTTGGCAGATCATAGTGACGACCCGGCTGTTCATCTCTTGCGAGGACATATTTACTGTTATGGTCTGCATCAGTATGAGATCGCCCAACAACAGTATCAGTTAGTCAAAGAACTTACCGAAGATCAGGACTATCTTGAATATGCCGAAAATGGAATTCAAGATGCTCAAGCCGGATTAGAGGGGTTGAATGGTGGGGAGTTAGGGGTTGAGGATTACGCTACACCCATGGAAGGGGAAGATTATGGGGATAGCACCTATAGCGGTGGGGAAACCTATGATGATTTTGAAGAACTATCGGGAGCGGATTATGAAAATTTCGACAATTTAGAGGATGTGGAGGAGTTTCCCGAGGCTGGAGCCTTAGAGGATTATGAACTATCTGGAGATTTGTCCGATGAAGGGATGGAGTTGGGGGAAGATCCCCTAGGGGGCGGGCAGTTTGAGCTAGACTCCTTTGAACCGGAGCAATTCGACGATGAGCCATTTGAGGAAGATCCCTTAACAGAGGAAAATACGCCCTTTACTAATCCCTTTGCTGAAGGAGAAGACGATTTTGCTTCAGTGTTTAGTGAAGACTCTTTAGAGAATCCCTTTGGGGTGGAGGAGGAACAATGGCAGGATTCCGGTGCTACAGAATTAATGAGTTCTCCCTTTGCCTTGTCTGACCCGGAAGATTATGGGGAGGAATTAGGAGAAGATTTCAATGAAGATTCTACCTTTGTAATTCCAGGAGGCACAGAGGCTCAAAGCGGTTCTTTTGCGGAAAGTTTGGACGATATTTCACCCAATTGGCAAGAGGAAGGGGGTATGGATTTTGAGCTACCCCCAGAGGAGTTAGAGGGACTGGGGGATTTTCCCGAGGAGGACTTTGAAGAAACCCTACTCATGGCCTCGGGGATTAATATGGATCAGTTTAATTCTGAAGCGCTCGAAGACCCTGAGCCACCCCTAGAGAATTTCTCAGAGGACTATGGGGAGGATTTAGGCGCGGAGGATGAATCGTTATATTCCGAAGACTTTGGTTTAGATTCGGGCATTAACGGCAATTCTAACGGAATGAATAGTGGGGGCAATTTTGCCTTTGATGATTTTGACTCGACTTACAATGACGAGGGTTTTGATAGTTTTGATGATCCCTCTGCTTTGCTCAATGCCGATGATTTAGGGGATGATTCCGGCTTTGGAGCGTTCCAAGGGAGAACGGGTGGGGAAGCATCCCAAGGCTTTTTAGAAGAATTTGATGTATTTAATGAGGATCTCGAAGACCTACCCGATTTTGATCGGACTCAAGGGGGGGGAGATATTCCCCATTCGGGTCTAGGGTTTGATCCCTCCGGCACCCTCTCCGATGAGATGGATTTTGTGGGGGACAATAGTGGGATGTTAACGTCCCATGATGAGGCCATGTTTGGGGGCTCGGTGGCGGATGATGTCACCCCCACCAATTTCACCCGGTCTGAACGGTCTATGGAGCCGGTGGTGGAAGTGGAACAGGGGCGGATGGCTTGGTTTGAGAATTTGCCGTTGTTGAAAAAACAATGGTGTACGGCGGTGGTTTCTGGGTCGGTTTCGGCGTTTGCGATCGCCTTAGTCTCCTTTGTCAGTTTTACCCAAGCGGATCCCGAGTCTAAGGAAGCTGTCATCCCCTACATGAGGATCTGGAATACCTTAATGGCTTTAGTGGGAGGGGCCGCCAGTGCCGGGGCGGTGGTCTACCTCGGACGGGTGACAACGGAACAGATTCAGCGTTCCACGGAAAACCTGCAAGCCCAATTTGATGCCGTCTGTCAGGGCGACTTCAACGCCAAGGCCACGGTTTATTCTGAAGATGAGTTTGGACAGTTAGCCAGTGGCTTTAACGAGATGGCGCGGGTCATTCTCACCACCACCAGCGAAGCTCAACGACGGGCTGAAGAAACCGAACAACAGAAAGAAGATTTACAACGGCAGGTGATTCGCCTCCTCGACGACGTGGAAGGCGCTGCCCGAGGGGATTTAACGGTGCGGGCAGAAGTGACGGCGGACGTACTCGGTGCGGTGGCCGATGCTTTCAACTTAACCATTCAAAACCTGCGGGAAATCGTTGTTCAGGTGAAAACGGCCGCCCGACAGGTGAATAAATTCTCTGGGGAAAATGAACAGTTCGCCCGGGGTCTACAAAGTGATGCCTTGCGCCAAGCGGAGGAATTGGCCGTTACCTTAAATTCTGTGCAGATGATGACCGACTCCATCCGCCGGGTAGCCGAAAATGCGCGGGAGGCCGAGGAAGTGGCTCGCACGGCGGCGGCTGTGGCGGTGAAAGGGGGTGACGCGGTAGAACATACCGTGGGGGGGATTCTGCAAATTCGGGAAACCGTGGCAGAAACCACCCGCAAGGTGAAACGTTTGGCCGAATCCTCCCAAGAAATTTCTAAAATTGTGGCGGTAATTTCCACCATTGCCTCCCGGACGAACTTATTGGCTTTAAATGCTTCCATTGAGGCCGCCCGGGCGGGGGAAGCGGGACGAGGTTTTGCCATTGTGGCGGACGAGGTGCGGCAGTTGGCGGATCGGTCAGCCAAGGCGTTAAAAGAGATTGAACAAATCGTATTGCAGATTCAAAGTGAGACAAACTTGGTTATGCAGGCGATGGAAGAAGGGACGCAACAGGTTATTGATGGGACGAAGCGGGCGGAACAGGCGAAACGTTCTCTAGAGGATATTATTCAAGTCTCTAACCGGATTGATGCGCTGGTGCGGTCTATTACGGCGGATACGGTGGAACAAACGGAAAGTACCTTAGCCGTGGCGCAGGTTATGCAGTCAGTGGAGTTAACGGCGCAAGAAACCTCCCAAGAGGCGCAAAAGGTGGCTTCTTCCCTGCAAAACTTGGTGAGTATTGCCCGAGATTTGCTGTCTTCGGTGGAACGGTTCCGGGTAGACTCGACGGAGGAATAATGGCGGCTTCTTCCTCTAGTTTTGGGCTTCAGATGTGGTTTAAACGCTTGTTGGCGGCCTGTTTGTTGGCGGGACAGGTGTTTGTTCATTTGCTGCAATTGCGCTTACACCGTCGCAATACCTTGGAACAGATGGGGATTGTGGGGCCGGCTTCCTTGACCATTGCCTTGGTAACGGCGGGGTTTGTGGGTATGGTGTTCACTATTCAGGTGGCGCGGGAGTTCCTGTTTTTTGGGGCGGGGAGTGCAGTGGGGGGCGTGTTGGCTTTGGCCTTGGCGCGAGAATTAGCCCCGGTGTTAACGGCGGTGGTGTTGGCGGGTCGCGTGGGGTCGGCGTTTGCGGCGGAAATCGGCACCATGAAGGTGACGGAACAAATTGATGCGCTGTATATGTTGAAGACGGATCCGATTGATTATTTGGTGATCCCCCGTTTGGTGGCCTGTTGTACGATGTTACCGATTTTAACGTTGCTGTCGTTATTAATTGGACTCTGGGGGGGTTTAACGGTGGCGACCTTGATTTATGACATTCCGCGCAATATTTTTTTAGAGTCGATTCAGAATTTTCTCGGGCCTTGGGATTTGGTGAGTGCCATGATTAAGGCGTTGGTGTTTGGGGGTTTGGTGGCGGTGATTGGTTGTAGTTGGGGGTTAACGACGACGGGGGGGGCTAAGGGGGTGGGACAGTCTACGACGACGGCGGTAGTGACGGCCCTGTTGGCGATTTTTGTCAGTAATTTTTTCCTCTCTTGGTTGATGTTTCAAGGGATGGGCAATGCTATTGTGGGCTGACATTTTCCCACACTGCATCAGAGATTACAGTGTCGGGTTTCCAATTCAACCACCCAACTTATCAAGCAGGTCCTAGGAGATTTTTTAAGGCGGCGATCGCGTGTAATTTCACTTTAGCCTCTGAATCCTGCTGCATTTGGCTTAAATAGTCCAAAGCACAAGGATCTTGTAATTGCCCCCAAGCAACGGCTAAGGCTTGTTTAATCTCAGGAGTTAAGTGGATGGTTTGAGTCTGGGCAAAATCTAGGAGAATTTGCGCGGCAATGGGGCGGAGGGTTACGCTTGCTACTCGGCCAAGGACTGCAATAATTTCTCCGGTGGTGGCTTCGGGTTGGTTGTTGAGAACAAAGCGTAAACAGTCGAGACTATAAGGCGTTTCCATCCAGGCTAAGGCGCGAATGAGGTCGATTTTAAGGGGGGTGGGGGTGGCGGCGGACTGGAGGACGTTTAGGAGGGTTTGGGCGGCTTCGTTGCTCCCTAAACGGCTAATGGCGATCGCGGCTTGTTGACACACACTCAGATTAAAGTCATAAAGTCGGGGTTGTAGATAGGGCAGTAAGTTATATTCAGGGAAGACATGAGCTTGCATCCCTAAACCAATCACCGCTTCTTTCCGCACGGAGGCGGCTAGGTCTTCTAAACTCATTATTAACTGTTCTAGAATAGGTTCTTGATGGAAACTGGCTAAGGCTTCCAATGCGATCGCCCTCACCTGCCAATCTTTATCCTTCACCACCCCCAGCAAGGGTTCAATCACCGCCGGACAGCGAATTTGAGCCAAAGAACGCACCGCCAACCAATGAGACTCCGGTTGCCCCAGCAACCCCGTCAAAGCCACTACAGCCGTTTCTCCCATTGTCGCCAAGGCCTCGGCCGCACTATTCACCACATCCTCATAGGGATTGTGGTAGAGACAATAAATCAATCTTTGAATGACTTGGGGATCGGGGAAAGAGCCTAAAATCCGAGTGACAAACCATTGTTTTTCTGGATCTTCCTCCTCTGCCTCTAAAATCGCCATTAAACTCGGGAGTGCTTCCTTCCCCCAGTGGGGCAAGAGTTTCATCACATCCCAGCGAGTGTGAAAGTCTCCTTGGTCTAAGATGTCTAATAAGACCGCTAAAACTTGTTGCTTTTCTGATGTATTCTCCCTTGCCAAGGGTTGATCTTGTTCTTCTAATAAGAACTGTTGAACATAATAAATCGCTGACTTTAAATCCCCTTGAGCAGAGGCAACCTGAGCTTTTTGTGACAATTTTGACATTATCGTTTGCATAACCATATTCCACAGATTAACGATTTCTTTTAGCTCACCTTTAGATTAAATTAAACTCCTTCAGTGCTGGTACAAAATTCTTATTTTCATGACTGGGACGACTCAGTTTAATCAGAACGAACCGTTGAAGAGGCGATAAACTAGCCCATTTTGCCAAAGGAATAGTCACGGCAACACTGGCCGCTTTTTCCAAGACAGTTGGGGGGATATTTTGCACTTCTAACCAGGGGGGATGGGGGTCAATATTTAACGGCGAGGCAGGGGTTCCGGTATACTTGACGACTAACCCTTGTAAATACTCTTCATAAGCCGCCACGTCCGGAGTATTTTCACAGGGAAGCTGTAGCAAATCTTGCCGTTCTTCTAAACTTAATTGATGCCAGTGGGTTAATTTTAGCTTAACCCCACAGGTATCTAACTTTAGGCGAACGGCCATCGGAATACAACGCAAAGACTCGACAAAATCCTGTTCAAATTGAAAGAGATGCGACATTATTAGTCATTTCCTGAATTCGTGACAACGAGGGGAGCATAATGACTCAAAACGGCTTGTAAATTGACCACCTGACCAATCACAACAATAGCCGGAGCTTCAAAACCCGTCTGTTCCACCTGGTCTACAATAGTTTCTAGGGTTCCGACTAACTCCTCTTGATCCGGACGAGTTCCCCAACGAATAAGCGCGATGGGGGTTTGAGGACTTAATCCTCCGGTGAGGAGTTCTGGGATAATACCCGGTAAATTGTGAACTCCCATGTAGATGACAATGGTTTCCGATCCTTGTGCGATCGCCTGCCAATTGACTTGAGGCCGATATTTTCCCGCCGCCTCATGACCCGTCACAAACGTCACCGAAGAGCTATAGTTGCGATGAGTCAAGGGAATCCCACAATAGGCCGGTGCCGCAATTCCCGACGTTACCCCCGGCACCACCTCCACCGATACCCCCGCTTTAAGCAAGTCTTCCATTTCCTCACCCCCCCGACCAAACACAAAGGGATCTCCTCCCTTGAGTCGGACAACAATAGCGTGTTGATGAGCTTTTTCAATCAAGAGTTGTGTTGTTTCACCTTGTAGCAGAGAGTGACGGCCGCAGCGTTTCCCGGCGTTGATCCTCTCCGCTTGGGGATTAATCATGCTCAGAATCAGGGGACTAACCAAGGCATCATAAATCACCACATCGGCACATTCTAACAGTCCCTTGCCTTTCAGGGTGAGCAGACCGGGATCTCCGGGGCCTGCACCGACGAGATAGACTTTCCCTGTACAAACTGACTCTAACGGTGGCATTTCATTCATTGCTGTCACACTGGTAACTCAGAAAAAGAACAGTAATAGAAGTTGTGACTTCCCTCCGACGCTGACCGCAAGCGTTACAGCGCGGGGCAGCTGGCGCGGATTAGCTAAATCAATTGTGGCATTTGGATCAAACATAATCCAAGCTATAGATTAAGACTTGAGCCACTCAGACATTCCAACCGATTTGAGGGTGTTCTAGAGGAAAGAGGTAACAGGAAAATCCAGCTTGTCTTGAAGTCTCCGTGACAGATTAGCCACTTTTGACTCTTGACTGTTCAATATCCACCTCTATCCTGTCAAACTTTAAGGGGACTGTCCGCTACATTTCGTTACAAACACTACTGATTTTTTGGTCTTATCCTATTTGTGCATTGATTAAATGCTTTTTACGCATGATAGGGAACGGGGATCGGGAATCGGGAGTCGGGAATCGGGAGTCGGGAATCGGGAGTCGGGAGTCGGGAATCGGGAATCGGGAGTCGGGAATCGGGAATCGGGAGTCGGGAATCGGGAGTCGGGAATCGGGAATTGGGAGTCGGGAATCGGGAATTGGGAGTCGGGAGTCGGGAGTCGGGAGTCGGGAGTCGGGAATAGGGAGTCGGGAATCGGGAATCGGGAATAAGTCTTAATTTCTAGTCTCCCCCTCTCTCCCCCTCTCTCCCCCTCTCTCCCCCTCTCCCCCCCTCTCCCCCTCCCCCCCTCTCCCCCTCCCCGTTCCCCGTTCCCCGTTCCCTGTTCCCTAGATTTTGTATGATTGAACAAGCTCAGGTTGTACAGTAGTTTTTAAAAGTTGCAAGGAACAAAACAGTTATGGGAAGGATTTTTGTTTCCGCAGGACATGGTGGGTCAGAAGGGGGACGGGTTGATCCCGGTGCAATAGCCGGGGGGACAACTGAAGCCCAACAGATGATTTTATTACGGGATGTGATTGTTCCCGAGTTGCGATCGCGAGGTTTTGAGGTCTTATCCGTCCCCGACACCCTGAGCTTGCGTTCAACAATTAGCTGGATTAACGAACGAGCGCGTTCTGGGGATGTCGCCATTGAAATTCATGCCGACTCCTTCTCAGATCCCACCGCCCGAGGAGCCACCGCTTTTTATGTTGCCGGAAACCAGACCCGCAAAAAACACGGGGACATGATTCTCCTTTCCCTGATCCGTCGTCTGCCCCAACTCCCCAGTCGCGGATCTCGACCGGATACCGCCACCGGAGTAGGAAGACTGGCTTTTTGTCGAGATGTTGCCATTGCTTCCATCCTGTTAGAAGTGGGTTTTCTCTCCAATCCTGAAGATCGCGCTTTAATGATTAACCGACGGCGGGATATGGCGTTAGGGATTGCCGATGGTTTAGAAGCGTGGAGCCGTGAAGTGTCCGGCACCAGTCCCAAACCACCTATCGTCACCCATCCGGTGATTAATATTCAAATCAACGGCCAAGTCTATGAAGAACAAGGGGTACTGATTAACAGTAACTCCTTTATTCCGATGGATTTGGTGGATCGGTTGAATGTGGATCTCTCCCAAAAGCCCAATATTCGCCTCGTGGAATATCAAGGGGTGGTGTATGTGAAAGCGGTGGAATTGCGGGAATTCAATATCAGTGTGGGCTGGGACAATGGAACCCGGACGGTGGTATTGCGATCGCTCAATCAAACCTGTCTCACCACCATTGACCGCATCATGGGACAAGGCCGAACCTCTGAAGTACAACTGATCATGTTCCTGAAAGCCAACCACGAAAGCGCCCTTTCCCAATTTCCCGATCTCCCCCGTTTCTTCCGGGAAGAAGGCGCTCTAGAAGGGGTGAATCATGACATCGCTTTCTCTCAAATGTGCCTCTCTACCAACTTCCTCCGCTTTGGTGGACAAGTCACCCCCTCCCAGAACAACTTTGCTACCCTCGGCACTGTGGGAGGAGGGGGATATGCAAGTTTCCCCAGCGCGCAAATCGGGGTGAGGGCGCAAATTCAACACCTCAAAGCCTACGCCAGTCTTGAACCGATGGTTCAGGAAATCGTTGATCCGCGTTTCCGTTTCGTCACCCGAGGCATTGCTCCCACCGTCGGACAACTCGCGGGTAGATGGTCTTCTGATCCCCTCTACGGTGACAAAATCCTCGCCATTCTCCGCCGTTTATACGAGTCTGCGGGGATAATTTAGGGCATAGGGAACAGGGAACGGGGAGGGGGAGCAGGGGAGCAGGGGAGCAGGGGAGAATTGATAATTATTCCCTATCACCTATCACCGACTCCCGACTCCCAATTCCCGACTCCCGACTCCCAATTCCCGACTCCCGACTCCCGACTCCCGACTCCCGACTCCCGTTCCCCGTTCCCTTATTTACGGTTTCTCGCTAATCGGGTTATAATAGTAAACCGTGGTTTTTGACCTTGTAAAGGTCAGGGATTACAGTTCAATGTATCAGTTCAGCAAGGAGATTGTCCGTGAGTCAGCGCACCTTGGGCGGAACCAAACGCAAGCAGAAAAGAACATCGGGATTTCGCGCTCGTATGCGCACCGCGACGGGTCGTCGGGTGATTAGAGCGCGTCGTCGGAAAGGACGGCAACGCTTGGCTGTATAGTCAGAGCTTAAAATCTAGAGTTTAGAAACTAGAGCCTTGACTAGAAAAGCGTTAATTGTACACCTTATGTCAAAATAGGCGATCGCCGTGGGATTGCCCAAACAACATCGACTCAAAAATCGGCTAGACTTCCAAGCCGTTTATGAACGAGGAAAAACTTATCGGGGTCGTTATCTGGTGTTAAAAGTGCTATCAGTTCCCCCCCCCACTCGGCAAGGAAAGCCCCCGCTTCCCTTGCCTACTCTCATAGGAATTGCCGTAGGCAAAAAAGTGAGTAAAAAAGCCGTGCGTCGTAACCGCATTAAACGGCAAATTCGCGCCATTTTGCAGCCCCTCCTCCCCCTGCTTTCACCCGGTTTAAAGCTGATTGTCATTGTAAAACCCAATGCCAATCCGTGCGAATATGAACATTTTTTGCGAGAATTGAAAGAGTTGTTACTCGGAGCCAAAGTACTGCATGGGCATTAAGGAAACAGCCTTTTATGAAGGGGGGCCTCATATTGGGGATTTAATCCTCAATATTCTGCTAGGGTTTACCGTGATTTGTCTCCCTCTAACCGTGGGTGCCGTGGTGCGCGCTCTGTGGTTGCGCTATCGGATTACCGACCGTCGGATCTCCGTGATGGGGGGGTGGCAAGGGCGCGATCGCACTGATATTATTTATGCGGAAGTCGTCAAAATTGTTAAAGTGTCCCGAGGGATTGGACTTTGGGGGGATATTGTCGTCACCCTGCGCGATAAAAGCCGTTTAGAAATGCGCGCCCTCCCCCGGTATAGAGAAATTTATGATTACATCGCCCAAAAAGCGGCCGACAAAACTGGACTCTCCCTAGAGGCCATCAAAAGCTAAGACAACACCATACAACTAAAGGGTTTATTTCAAACCAATGGATTTAGGAATCGGATTTCTTTCCACCAATATAATGCTGCCAATCCTCGACTTTTTCCGAGGGATTGTGCCGAGCTATGGTTTTGCGATTATCGCCCTCACCTTGGTGATTCGCTTTGCCGTTTATCCCCTCAGCGCCAAATCCATTCGCAGTATGCGGCGGACTCGTATTGCCCAGCCTGTGATGCAAAAGCGCGTTAAAGAAGTACAAGAACGCTATAAAGACGACCCGGCCGAATTGCAAAAAGCCATGGGGGAAATTTATAAAGAATATGGCAACCCCCTAGGCGGTTGTTTACCCCTCTTCTTACAAATTCCCATCCTCTGGGCGCTCTTTGCCACCTTACGGGGATCACCCTTTGCGGATATTAACTATACCGTAGATGTACAGGTCTTTCCCCAAGAACAAATCGAACTGATTCAACCCCAGATTTTCAGCACCAAACCCCAAAATATTTATCTCAAAGAAGGGGTACACTATCCCATTGTGGCCAACCTCGCCACCGGGAATAAATTAGCCATCGGTCAAAGTGCTAAGGTAGAGTTTCAATCCACCTCTGGGGAAGCCCTCAGCCAGTTAGCTAAAAATTATCCCGACAGCAACGTTAAGCCCCAGTGGACTGTGACCAAAGGGGAAAACGCGGTACAAGTGAAACCCGATGGGACTGTGGTTGCGATCGCACCTGGAGAAGCCACCTTACAAGGCACCATCCCCGGTATTGCTTCTAATGAAGGATTCCTCTTCATTAACGCCTTGGGTCGAGTCGGAGCCACCGGAACCGATGGAGCCATTCACTGGGACATCGTGATCATGGTGCTATTCTTCGGGGTGAGTACCTACATCAGCCAAAACCTGACCAACTCCCAAACCCCGGCCAGTAATGATGCTAACGCCCAACAACAACAAACCGTCAGCAAAATTACACCCATTATCTTTACGGGGATGTTTCTGATCTTCCCCCTCCCGGCCGGGGTATTGATGTATATGGTGGTGGCGAACATCTTCCAAACCGCCCAGACCTTTATTTTGATGCGTGAACCCCTGCCCGAAAACCTGCAAAAGCTGGTTGAAAAACAGGAGCAAGAAGAAAAACGCCGTCAAGGTCGGGATGAACTGCCCTTTGAGCGCAAACGGTCTAAGAAAAAAGAAAAAACCTCCGGCTAGTCTGGATGTGATCAGAGAAAATGGGTTTAAAACCTCATCCCTGGAGTGTCAAAAGACAATAGAAACAGAAGTGATATGAGGTTGGAAGGAGGTTCTCCTTCTTGCCTCATCTCTTTGATTAGAGGGTTGTTTTATTGTGCGAGGAGGATAAGAGGACGTTATGCAAGAGAGAATGGAGCGAGGTCAAGCTTGGTTAGCGGAATTGCTCAAATTAATGGGCTGTCCCACTAACGTGACTGTCTCCCACCACGAAGGAGACGAGTCTATCTGGTTGATGGTCGAAGAAAGCCAACTGAGTGAGGACAAAATTAACACCCTGATTGGGGAGCAGGGGAAAACCATTGATGCGATTCAATATCTGGCGAATACGATTTTAAATATTGGCGTAGACCGTGCAGACCAACACCCCTACACGATCGAGATTCACGGCTACCGGGTGAAACGCCAAGGGGAATTACGGGTGCTAGTGGATGAAGTGGCCGAACAAGTGCGTGCTACGGGGCAGGAAGTGGAAATGACCTCCCTTTCCTCCGCCGAACGTCGCCAAATTCACAACTTTTTTCAAGAACTTGAGGAATTGTCCGACCTGACCACAGAAAGCCGAGGCTCCGAACCGAATCGGCGGATGTTTGTACGTTTGCGTTAAGCCCCCAGTCCCCGAAAGCTGGAGTTAGAAGTCCTCTCTGAGAGACTGTCTCTCAGAGTGCATTGTTAGCGTTAGTTAGCAAAAGAGTATCGGAACAATGGACAAGATTTATATTCCCTTTTTATTACAAGCCCCAGAGCAAACCGAGGAAATCGAAGTCCGGGAGTTTATCCGGGATTTGGATAGTTTAACTCCAGTGCGGGGGGGGTTAACGGTGGCCCATCGGGGAACCTATTTGGAAGTATCGGCTCAGGTGGAAACCATTGTCACGCTGGCTTGTCATCGTTGCTTGCAAAATTATAATCATCGTTTGCGGGTCGAAACTACGGAGTTGATTTGGTTGGAAGAAGAACCGGACTCTTTACAGGTGTTTCCCTTAGAACGGGAGGTGAAAGTTGAGGATTTATCGGAGGTGTTATCCCCGACAGGGTATTTTTTGCCGGAAGCGTGGTTATATGAGCAGTTAAGTTTAGCGTTGCCTTTGCAACAGGTTTGTGGGGAGGATTGCCCGGGGGTGGAGACAAAATCCTCATCGAGTCAGCCGGAAATAGATCACCGTTGGGCTAGTTTACAGGCTTTGCAGGAACAACTAAGGTTAAAGGATGGTAATGAAACAACGTCCTGATCGTTCTGATCCTTGATGCCGGAAATGAGTTTTAGTCAAGAGTTTGAACTGCTGCTGCGTGCTTGTTATCCCCTGATCTATATTCCCACGTTGGAAGAGGAACGGGTGGAAAGTGCGATCGCCCAATCTGCCCAACGCCTCGGGAATCGGGGGGTTTATGTCTGGGATTTTGTCGATGGCTACCAAAACAACCCCAACCATGAGGGCGTGGGTCGTCGGAATCCGTTGCAAGCCTTGGAATTAGTGGAAAAACTGCCCGAATCTGCCGCCGGGGTGTTTATTTTCCGGGATTTTCACCGCTTTTTAGAAGATGTGTCTATTTCCCGCAAACTGCGCAATTTAGCGCGGCGCCTGAAAGCCCAAGCCAAAAACCTCGTCGTGATTGCCCCAGAGGTCGCCATTCCCTCGGAGTTGGGGGAGGTGTTCACGGTGATGGACTTTGACCTACCCAGTGGGGGGGAGATTAAAACCGAAGTCGAACGACTGTTAGGGGCGACGGGGCAAGGGGTGAATGAGAAACTGCGGGATGAGTTAGTGCGCTCCGCTCAAGGGTTATCCTTAGAACGGATTCGACGAGTTTTAGCCCGTGCGATCGCCGCCCATGGCAAAATTGAACCAGAAGACGTGGAATTAGTCCTCGAAGAGAAACGACAATCCATCCGTCAAACCCAGATTTTAGATTTTTACCCCGCCACCGAACAGATTTCCGATATTGGGGGACTCGATAACCTCAAAGACTGGCTCATCCGTCGCGGGGGGGCCTTTAGTGAACGAGCCAGAGCCTACGGTTTACCCCATCCTCGGGGGCTGCTCTTAGTCGGCATTCAAGGCACCGGGAAATCCTTAACCGCGAAAGCCATTGCTCACCATTGGCATTTACCCCTTCTGCGTTTAGATGTGGGGCGTTTATTTGGCGGTTTAGTGGGTGAGTCCGAATCCCGCACCCGACAAATGATTAACCTCGCCGAAGCCCTCGCCCCTTGTGTCTTGTGGATTGATGAAATCGACAAAGCCTTTGGCGGCCTCGATGGGAAAGGGGACTCCGGCACCACTAGCCGAGTCTTTGGCACCTTTATCACTTGGCTCGCGGAAAAACAATCCCCCGTCTTTGTCGTTGCCACAGCCAATAATATCCAAACCTTACCCCCCGAAATGTTGCGCAAAGGGCGCTTTGATGAAATCTTTTTTGTCGGATTGCCCAACCAAGAGGAACGTCAGGCCATCTTTTCCGTCCATTTATCCCGTCTGCGCCCCCATGACTTGAAAAACTATGATCTCCCCCGTCTGGCCTACGAAACCCCCGATTTTTCCGGGGCAGAAATTGAGCAGACCTTAATTGAAGCCATGCACATTGGCTTTAGTCAGAACCGGGATTTTACGACAGATGATATCCTAGAGGCGGCTAGCCAAATTGTCCCCTTGGCGCGCACCGCTCAAGAACAAATCGAGTTTTTACAGAACTGGGCGGCCGCAGGGAAAGCGCGTCTGGCTTCACGGGATACCCGGTTAGCCAACCGCATTCAAAAACAATTCCCCTAATGCTTTGGCACAAACATCACCTGCGGTTAAAATCTTGTATAAATTGCTAACCCCTGATTGTCTCCCCCTAAAATCCTTATGAATTTAACTGGTCTAGCACAATTTTTTCTCGGAATTTTTTCCGGTTTAATTCTCTTCGGGATAAGTGGTTTTATTGCCGGGTACTATGTTTTAAGTGGCATGACTAGCACCCCCGCCCGTCCCATTTTCCCGGAAGAACGCCCTCAACCCTCGCCGAGTCCTTCGCCGAGTCCTTCCCCCGCCGCCCAAACCCCCCCCTCCCCCGCCGCCCCTGCACCGCAACCCTCCCCAGAACCGCAAGCGGCAGAACCGGAAACCGAAACCTTGGAACCCGGAGCCTATCGCGCTCGGGTAAACTGGCCCGATGGGTTAAGTCTGCGGGCTACCGGGGCTGATGATGCTGAACGCATTGGCGGCGTTGCCTACAATCAAGAAATGATTGTTTTAAGAACCAGTAGTGATGGCAGATGGCAAGAAGTCCGTCTTCCGGGGAGTAATCAACGGGGTTGGGTCAAATCAGGCAATGCAGACCGCATTAATGATGATTGATATTTAGGGCTTGCTGAATAACTTTGCTCGTGGAGTTAGGGGACAGGGAATAGATCATCTAAAACTGGCACAAATGCCTATTCCCGAGTCCCGATTAACCAACTCTCGGACTTTTTCAGCAAGCTCTAATTACTCTAGAGTAAGGGCAGGTATTGTCTATTTGTGTAACTTGACTAAGCCCTTACGAACAGCCTCTTGAAAGATAGTTGGAATATGTAAACGACCAGAATTTGCAGGTGCTTGAGGTGCATTGCGATTAGACATATTGACGTTTACACGACCATTATGTACTTCTACATGCGTATGAGCACCAAAGCTATAACCTGTATTACCTTCTCGTCCGATAAAGGTTCCTGGTTCGATAGTCTTACCTTTCATACTTTCGTCGATCGATCCTTCAGCTAAGTGCCAATAAATAAACGTCTTGTTTAGCTCTTTGTTGTAAATAGCAACAGTGCCATTATAAGCCCAATGTGACAAGACCTTATTTCCGAAAAACTCTTTCCCATTTTTTGCTTCAATGACTTCTCCACCCACTAGAGCATAGATTGCACTATTTGGATGTCCACCATAGGAATCCATTGCTCGTCCTGTATCGTGATAACCATCAGCACGTCGAGAACTAATGACGTTTCCAGTTCCATCCTGGTATAAGGTATTTAGGTAGTCCTGCTCTCGATAAAGATAATTTGGATTGGGAGTATTCCCCACATTAGAAGCCAACTTCTCTTTTGCATTCAAGACTAACTGATAGTTTCCAAGATGACCAGATTGAGGCTTGATCCGAACATAGTATTCGCTGTTTGCTTTCAATTCGTATGTGTCATAGATTGAATTACGATTTTGAGAATTGACCCGCTTCAACACCGTGCCATTGTTGTCATACAAGATAAACTCAACATCTCCTTCTAGAGGCAAGCTACCAGCACCACTAGGATGACGAACAGCAAATTGTAAAAGTCGAGGATCCGAACCAGTGGAGAATTTATAGTAGTCTAAATCACCAGTTGGCATTCCGACGTGATCATTTACGGTAACTCGTTTTCCTCCAATGTTGCCCAAATTCCTCGCATCAGATCGAGTCTGCCCTGCTTGATCCAAGTTATGAACAAAGGTGTAAACAGATGAAGGCATTGATGGCTTAGGATTCATCACAACCCGATACTCACCCGTAGGAAGAGAATTATACATCAAGACACTATTACCAGTGCTAGTGGGATTTACAGGAATCCATTGCCCATTCTGTCGTCGGTAGATTGTTGAAGTATAGTGAATGGAGCTAATTGTCTGACCACGAGAATCCCGTACAGCTGTATGTAGGGTGCGATCTGTCGCATTACTGTCTACTCGGAAATTATACTCAAGTTGGTCAGTCAACCCCTTAAACTCATGTCGCCCAGCTGGTGCCCAGAGTTGCTCAAAATTCAACACCAAATCGTAGTTAGTCCGAGAACCGTTTTTAGCCGTAACTTCAACATAGTATTTGCTATTAGGTTTCAGCATCTGGGCTGCAAAGGTAGGCTTACGATTGGCAGAGTCAACGGAAAAGACTTCATTCCCATTAGCATCCAACAACCGCATTTTGATGTCACCATCTAGTAACTGACTCTTGGTTTCTTCATTCAAATCACTGTATAAACTGCGAACAGCAAACTGTAAGTTGGTTTGGAAGTTACTCGTGGTAAAAGTATATAAATCTTTGTCACCCTGGGGGAGACCCACGTGGTCGCTGACAATGATGCGTTTACCATCAATCTTGCCATACTCTCGATCTAAATTCCGAGCTTTCGCCAAGGTATCCCCAGCTTGGTCTAAATTCACAATCATCCGATAAGGAATGTTAGCTTTATTCTGCTCAACATCCATCTTGATGAGATATTTTCCGGGTGGCAAATTTTTGTAATTTAGATAATTGTCATCAGAATTGATGTCAGTCAAGGGAACCTGTTGCATCCGTCCCCCACCGAGGTCACGATAGACAGTGGTGCGCAAGTCAGGATGAACTAGGGTTGTATCCCGTGCCGCCAAACTAATATCGTTTTTAGTCCCGTTTAACTCCACCCAGTATTCGCTACTGCCCCGCATATTAGGATAAGTGTGACGACCATCGGGAACCTTAACTACATTGCTTGGTTTAACAACATCCCAAATCGGCTTAACGGTCGAAGGTAAATCAATATTGGGTAACGCTTTCCCAGTCCCGTTAAAGTAGGGAATTGCTTTCTGACCATTCCAAATGATATATCCGCCATCAAAGTATTGAACCGCAGGCATATTCACTCCATCAAATGCCTGCTCGAAGATTTGGATATCTCGTCGTGAATTGCCCAGACGCTCAAGGTTCGCTTCATAGACGGCACGAACCTCCTCAATGGCCCGTTCCTTAGCAGCTATCTCCTCTGCTGAGGGCGATGGAGTCGGAGTGGGTTGGGGAGTTGGACTCGGAGTGGGTTGGGGATTCTGCCAGGGATTTGGAATTGGTTGGGGCTGAATGACTTGTTTGGCGGGTAGAAACTCAACCACAGGATCTTCTCCACCCTGACTACCATCAACAAAGTTCATGATCAACCTATATTGATCAACTTTGGAATAGTTGCTGCGATCAACCGTTAGAACATAGTTGCCAGGAGGGAGTTTTCCGTTTGCACCGGCGTAAAGTATACCGTCTCCATTGTCATCTTTACCCGTTAGAATAACTTGACCATTCCTGCGAAGAACAGCACTTCCTAGAAAGTCCAGTGAAAACTGTAGTGATGTCGGTTCATCAAGTCGGAAAGAAAACGTATCAGCAGGGTTGCTTGAATCCAACCAACCGTAATACCAGCGTCGCCATTCTGGAGGTACAACCACATTTTGGACAGCCCGCTCACCTGGCGTAAAGACACCTTCACCACTCCAAGTTTCAGGACTCAGGATATTTGGTGTGCTGTGTTCCTCTGGTTTCGTCACCTTCGCCAAATGCACCGCCGCCATCATATTCACCAAACCTGCACCTGTGGCTAAATCAAACCCCGTCTCACCCAAATCCGTCGCCGTCTGCTTCAAAATCTCAATCACCTGACGGTAACTTAACCCCGGATTCGCTGCCCAAACCTGAGACACCGCCCCCGTTACCTTTGCCGTTGCTACAGAAGTTCCGGCCATAGCACTGGTTCCTTCCCCCGTTAATGACAATTGAGGATTTTCTGTTGTCCCCCCATAGGCCATCAAATCTAAGCCACGGCCATAACTCGAATAATCCGCCCGGTCTGCACCCTGCCACGGGGAAGCCGTCGGGTCAAACTGTTGAGCCGCCCCAACGGTGATGATATTATCAAACTCCTGAGAAGCCTGACCCAAAGCCGACATCACACCGCCATCATTCCCGGCCGCCACCACCAGCAACACATTATTCTGGCGTGCATATTCAATGGCCGCCCGTTCCATTGGTGTAAACTCATAACGAGTCGTCACATTCCCCTCAGCATCAATCTGAGTTAAATCTAAACTCAAATTGACCACCGCATTGGGTTGTCCCGACTCAATGGCTGCATCGACAAATTCCACCAAAGAATTCGCCCACTGACCCGAACCTACTGCACGACCTAACCAAATCGGTGCATCGGGATTAATGCCATCAATGCCAATGTCGTTGTCTCGTTGCGCCGCAATAATCCCTAAAACATGGGTTCCGTGTTCATTGCCTTCCCCAACACTCAACAAGGGGTTATCATCCCCATCAATCCAATCCCGTCCTAACGTAATGTTGGAATAGTCTAAATCGGGATTATCTGCACTAAATCCCGTGTCAATAATCCCGACCAAGGGTTGATCTTCGGGTTGGAAACTCAACCCAATATCCTCAACGCCTACTTCCTCCACATAACGGGTGGCATAATTAATCAAAGCCTGACCTAAATCACTGTCCCGCCAATCTATAGCCGGGTCGATTAAGTCGGCCATGAGGGGTGCTTCACCTGTTGCCCCACGAACTTGGAAAATTAAATCGTTGTAGTCCCCGTCATACCACTGATGACCAAACTGGACATCTTCCATGACAAAGGTACTGCCATCCCCTGTCACATCGGCAATCTGCCCGAAGTTGAACATATCATCAGGATTAGCGGTTCCCAAGGAGAAAATGGGGGCTTTTGTCCCAGTAATACTGGGGTTATTCAAAACCTCTTGTATGCGCCCATTGGGGGTTAACATAAAAGCGAATTCATCCCCCGGCCGCATGGAGAAGGATTTCACGCCTAAATAGTCCCCAGAGTTCCAGTTGTTATTTTCTCCAAGGTTGCCTAGGCCTTCAAATTTTGCCCCTTCGAGTCGGTCTTGAATGACGATGTGACCGAATTCGGATTCAGAGAGGGCGCGTCGTGCAGCTTCGGCAATGAAGGCCTCGGAACCGGGTTCAAAGTCTTCCATGCCTTCTAAGCTGAAGATGGCTAGTTCAAATTGATATTTGCCGCCGTCAAAGAGGTAGTCGATTTCGACTGTCCCTGTATCACCGACGGTGAAGACTCCAGCGTTAAAGGGAGATTGGGGTTCTAATTCAATGTAGGGTATGATTTCGAGTTCGTCTTCAATTTCAAAATGGTTTTCAGAGAGAGCGGATTCTAGTTCGGTTTCGCTGTCGTGGAATTGCTCAACTTCTTCGAGGCTAGGGGATTCGAGTTCGGATTCTGGAAGGTCGAGGGGTTCAATGGTGATGGGTTCAATCCAGCCAGGATCTGAACTGTCGTCTCCGGCATCAATGAGGCCGCTGGGGGTGAGGATGGGTTCGAGGATGAAGGCCTGAAAGTAGGTGTTTTCTGTTTCTTCTTGGGGGGATAGGCTTTGTTTGTTGCCAAACAAGTTAAAGAAGAGTTGTCCGATAAACATGGTAGATTCCCGGTTTTGTTTCCGGTTGAGGTTTTTGTTTTCTATAGGGTTCTCTGGGAAAAGGTGAAAATTTGGTGCAGGGGGGTCTGTAATTTGACTGATGCACAAGATGAAACAAGTGTCAAGATTTAAAATAGGGCTAAAAAAAGGGCTAGATACTAGCCCTCTTTGGTGATCTGTGGACTCGGGCGAGTCCGGGATTAGGAGAAGACACCCCCACCTCGCGCCCTCGCAGGTGGGGATAGCTTGATCTGTATGGGTTGATCAGTTTTGTAAGGCACAAGGGATAAAGTTAACTTCTCCTGTGGTTAAATTGCCGTAGTCTACCCAGCCGGGTACTGGGCGGCTAATGCGTAACCATAAACGGCCGGCTCTTCGATCTAAGGAATAGTTGGTGGCTGTGACTTCTTCGCCGCGAAAAACCCGATCAATGGTACGGGAGCCGGTGCGGGGTTCACTATAGATGGGGAGTCCGGCGTTGGAACTGGGGCGATTGTTGACGCACAACCGCGAGGACATAATCTGGGTGATTGGACCGACCAATGTATCATCACCGCCATCATCACATCGGGTTAAAAAGCGGGCTTCGACAAATCCCCGTACAGGGGCATTCACGGCAATCCAGCCACCTATGGGATTTTGTTCTGCGAGTTGAATTTGCTCGTTCGCTTGAACTGTGGCAAGGGGTCTTTCCGGAGAGCGATCGCGATAGATGAAGATTGAAGTATTGGCTCTGCGGCATGAATCAAAGCGTTGAGCCAACTGGGTCGGGGCAGAGGCTTCCACCCCTTGCTCGGAGTTTAGCAGACGATGGCTTTGATTAAGGGCGATCGCGGTTTCAGTCCCCAAGACACTGCCTAGGACTGCTAAGACTGTCATGGAAGATTTCCAGTATTTCATCTACAACCTCACAGTAGTTAGAGAACCGTCATAAATGAGTGATGACGGAGGGAACGGGATTAAAGTTCTTGCAATGCTTAACACTATACATAACAACGCTAGAAGGCGTTGTATTTAAGATTTCCCTAGGATTGTTAAGAAACGTCGCTAAACGTAAAGCTTGATTGCAAAAGTCGGAGTGAGAGGAGGGGAGTCTAAAAGGTCGATGCTACCCTAAAGTCTACCTTTTATTCCTTCGGATTGTTGCTCAAAAACTGGGATGTATAACAAAAATTCAAATCAAAATCTCTTAGAATCTGCCCTGATTGCTATGGTTGGTGCGGGAATTGTCACCTCTTGCGCCGTGAGCCAAGGACAGCATCCCCTTGTGGCTTTAGCGATTACGGGGGCGGCGGTGGGTTTTGCCTTGTTCTGTCAAAAGTCCGGTGTGATCTGAACCGTTTGTGAACTCATGCAACGGAAGGGATTCCAATTCGGACTGAGCGTGGCAAAATAGGCTACAGATTAGTTGCAATCTGGATCGGTCGCAGTCACTAATAGTACGGAAAAACTGAAAATGATGGAATCCCTGGCTTATTTACATCATGCCCTTGCCTACGAGGATGATCACGGTGATGGTTCTCTGATGCTTACTCCCAATGTAACCCCAGCAGGGGGTGGGGTGAGTCGTTCGGGTTTGTGGCGACGGGGAAAAGGTCGTTTCGTTGCGGTTGGGATGGTGTTAGGCGGGATGGTGCTGGGACTCTGGGGGGTGTCTTCTGATGCTCTGGCCAGTGCCATGATGTTGTTGAGAGAAGGCGATCGCGGTTCCGAAGTCCAAGCGGTACAAGTTCAGTTATCTAATTTAGGCTATTTGCGGGCAACGCCAACGGGGTATTTCGGCCCAGCGACGCGGGAAGCGGTGATGCGCTTACAACGGGAGCATGGTTTAACCCCGGATGGGGTGATTGGCCCCCAAACTCAAGTCATTTTAAATCAAGTTATTTCAAATCAACGACAAGGGGCGGTAACGCCTAACACGCCCCGGATTACAGCGAATTTGTTACGTCAGGGCGATCGCAATTCCCAAGTCAGAACCCTGCAAGAGGCACTACAACGGGCAGGAGTCTATAATGGCCCGATGACAGGCTACTTCGGCAACCAAACTGAGGCCGCGGTGCGACGTTTCCAACAACAGCGCGGATTACCTGTAGATGGCATTGTGGGGGCGCAAACCCTCAACGCCCTTCAATCTACCCCGAACCCCGCCTCCCCAGTGGCCGCCGCCCCCACTACGCCCCTCTTGCGCCTCGGCAGTCAGGGAGACGAGGTGCGGGAGATTCAACAGCGCTTAAATAGTTTAGGTTATTTAGCCCAAGCTCCCAGTGGGGTGTACGATGAGGCAACAGAAGCGGCGGTGCGCAATTTTCAGCGCGATCGCAATTTAGCCGTCGATGGACAAGTAGGAGGCAGTACCTTCAACCAACTGCGCAGCGCCATCAGTGCCGAGCAAGTACGCAGCTTACAGCAACGTCTCCAACGAGGTGGCTTTTATCGTGGTCCGGTTGATGGCATTTGGGGTCCCCAAACCCAACAGGCTTTAGAATCGGCTCAACGGCTTTATGGGGTAAGTATGGGGGATGTTGTACAAGGGAATTATTAGATCGGGCTTTGTTGACGTTCTCTCCCGACTCATCAAAGATTCTGCCGGGAGATTGAGAAGAAACTGAGTGGGGAATAGGGAATAGCTGAAACTCTTGCCTCTTGGCTCCTGCCCACTTCCTTAATCACCTTGCGGTTAAGCGCCCAAAGTGTTATAATAACCTTGCAGAATTCAAGGAAAAGCTTATCGTTAAGAAGCAACCTATCAACCAACAAATCAAAGCCCCTCAAGTTTTACTCATTGACCATGAGAACAATAACTTAGGTCTAACCGACACGGCTAAAGCCCTACAAATGGCGAAAGATGTCAAGCTGGATTTAGTCATGGTGTCTTCTGGGAAAGATGCACCTGTGGCGAAAATCCTGGATTATGGTAAATTCTGCTATCAGCAGAAGAAACGACAAGGCACAAGTGCCAAGTCTGTCCTAAAAGAAGTCAAATTGCGTCCCAATGTGGGAGAGTCGGATTATGGGGTGCGAATCAGGCGGGCGGAGGAATGGTTGAGTAAAGGGGATTCTGTGCGTTTTCAAGTTCGCTTACGGGGTCGAGAACATCAACATCGCGATCGCGCAAATGAACTGCTCCAACGCATTATTAACGATTTAGGACAGATTGCCAAAGTGCAATCTTTTGATCAACGAGCTTTAATGTTACAAGTCGTTCCTGCCTAGTTCAAGAATTCGCCTGTTATGCTAATGCTGTAACGGGCTATTTTGTCTGGTTATTTTTTCTCTTTAGGACTCCCAATACCCAATCTTACAAAGCGAATACTGTCGGGCGGACAGAAATTCAAGCCCTTGCTACGCAACGTTTCACGAACGGACAGACTACCCACTGTCTATTAGGTGAAAGCCTCCTAGATAAGGTAACTGGATGAACAGGGAATCCCTCGCTTTTAGCGATGGGAGCGTCAACCAAAAAGCGGAATGCCCCTCTTCTGTCACTCTAGAAGATTGTAACGAATCTTCGCCATCATAGCTAACGAGAGAATCAGGGTTTGAACCGGATCTGACAGAAGAGAGTGCTTTTAGGTCATCTTTCGTGGGTGCTTTGCGGGATACCGCCTCCATTACCTGTTAAGGCAATGGTGCTATCGTTGCATAATCCGGGAACAACCGGAAAAATGTAGCGTAAATGGGGTCTGCTGTTCACTTCGTGACGCTTCGCGAACGCGTTCGCGTTCGCGAAGCGTTGCGTAGCAAAGCGTTGCGTAGCAAAGCGTTGCGTAGCAAAGCGTTGCGTAGCAATATATCCCTCGAAGCAGTGTTACTAGGACTTTTAGCGGTTTATACCAAATTAAATAGACTTGAGGGCAAAAACCTGAATTTCCCCTATTCCCAGATCCGGTATTCCCCGTTCCCCAAACCTTCCCCTACTGCACACAACTCAAGTTAAATTGGTATTAAGAGCGAGAAACTGCAAGGTTTTAGGGATAAATCATCAACAAGGCTTGTCTTTTTCCGACTCCCCCCTGTTCCCTAGCCCCACGAGCAGAGTTATTCAGCAAGCCCTAAATGTATCAGATAACATGGAGTTCGTCGCCATCACCACAGAGGAACAATTCACCCGAGCCCAGCAGGATTATGGGGAAAGTTTCCCCTTGCCCCCCCAACAGTGGCAACAGGAAAAGCCGGATCTTCATAGTCTGGTCGTGGAAGGGGGGGATTGTGGGGGGTGTTATTCCCTGTGGTGGCGGGAAACACCGAATTATCAAGGGCAAAAGGTGGGGTTTATCGGACACTTAAAGGTAGACTCTAGGGAGCTAATTCCCGAGTTGTTGGCGCGGGGGTGTCAGCAGTTGAGGGATATGGGGTGTTTTTGGGCGATCGCACCTGTAGACGGAAACACAGGATACAGTTACCGCATCATCTGTTCTAGCCCCTCGGATTCCCTATTTTTTAGTGAGCCAAATCTAGACTATTTTTCCCCTGAAATCTTCGTACAGGGTGGATTTATCCCCATTGCCTTTTACCAATCTCATCTCTGCACCAATTTAGAACAGATAGATCCTCGTTTAGTTAAAATCCGTCATCATTTGAGGGCGCAAAATATCACCATTCGCCCAGCTAAACTGGAGATAGAGGAACTCCAAGCCTTATACCCCCTTGTCCGGCAAGCCTTCCGCCATAATTTCCTCTACTCTCCTCTCTCACAGGGAGATTTTATCCAACACTACGCCCCCCTGTTTCCTCTTTTACGTCCTGAGCTAATCTTGATTGCAGAACAGGATAAAAAACCGATTGGTTTCCTGTTGGCTTTCCCCGATTTTAACCAAAGGCAACGGGGGGAAACCATAGAGCAGGTGATCCTCAAAACTGTGGCGGTGCTGCCAAAACGGGACTATGCTGGTCTAGGGAATGTGTTAGTGAAACAATGTCATGCGATCGCCGCCAAATTAGGCTATCGGCAAGTAATTCACGCCCTCATGCACGAACAAAACCCCTCCCTCAACCTAAGTTTACGCTATGCCCAGCCTTTCCGCCGTTATGCCCTATACGGGAAGTTCCTCCGTTAGTTTCTTGTGACGTTCTCTCCGGGTCAATCAAAGATTCTGCCGGGAGCTTGAGAAGAGACTAATTGGACGAAAGGAGGCTGCATAGACAACAGATTTTTTTCCCTAATCGCCCTTCATCTTCAGGAAAAAGCTCTAGTAATTCCTCCTATTTGAGTTATCACTAGAGCGTTTTGTTTACTTTATAATCCGAATCCAACAATCTCACTCAATTCTCGGGAAATTCCCGACAAATCAGGTCATTTTGGGTAAGATTGAGCAAGTTTTCGGCTTCTGTCGTTAACCTTAACCTAACAGTGCTTTAGCTCGGTTCACGATATTTTCCACCGTGTAACCAAACTTCTCCAACGCCACATTACCCGGAGAAGACACCCCGAAAGTATTCACCGCAATGGTGTTGTTTTCGTTACCCACATAACGACCCCAACCCATGCTAATCCCCGCTTCAACAGCCAGACGGGTCGTGACACCTTGGGGGAAAACCGACTCCTTATAAGCCCCATCTTGTTCCTCGAACAGTTCCCAACTGGGCATAGAAACCACCCGGACTTTTTTCCCTTCGGCCCGTAACTTATCGGCCGCTTCCGCACAGAGGTACAATTCCCCACCCGTGCCAATCAGGATAATATCCGGAGTGCCTTCACTATCCGAAAGAACATAAGCCCCTTTCAGAGTGTTTTCAATCGAAGTCCCGGCCAAGTTGGGCAGATTTTGACGAGACAAAGCCAACAAACTGGCTTGTTTCTTCGCGCTACCAATCCCTTTCGCCCGTTCAACCGCCACTTTATAAGCCCCAGAGGTTTCATTCCCATCCGCAGGCCGCAGGACGATTAAATCAGGAATAGCGCGTAAAGAGGCAATATGTTCCACCGGTTGGTGAGTCGGGCCATCTTCCCCAAGAGCGATAGAATCGTGAGTCATCACCCAAATCACCCCCGCATGGGAGAGCGCCGAGAGGCGGATAGCATTGCGCATATAGTCGGTGAACACCAAGAACGTCGCACCGTAGGGCAGTAAACCGGAGTTATGCAGAGCAATCCCGTTACAGATCGCCCCCATACCATGTTCCCGTACCCCAAAGCGCAGGTTTTTCCCGCCATAGTTGCCTTTTTGGAAATCCCCCGCCCCTTTAATCAGGGTTTTATTGGAGGGAGCCAAGTCCGCAGAACCGCCAAACAGTTCCGGTAATGTCCCGGCAATAGCGTTTAAGGTTGCACCGGATTGATTCCGAGTAGCATCGGCTTTCGTGTCAGGAGTGTAGGTGGGGAGACACTGGTCCCAATTTTCCGGCAGTTTGCCGCTCACCATCCGCTCAAACAGGGCTGCATCTTCGCCATACTTCGTTTTGTATTGGGCAAAAGTTTCATTCCATTCAGCCTCATAGCTGGCACCCCGTTCTACGGCCTTGCGGAAGTGGTTTAAGGCATCTTCAGGCACCACAAAGGGTTCATAGTTCCAGCCCAAGTGTTCCCGAGTGGCAGCCACTTCTGCATCCCCTAAAGCCGCCCCGTGAACGTCGTGGGTGTTGGCTTTGTTGGGGGAGCCATAACCAATGGTAGTCGTGACTTTGATTAAAGAGGGTTTGTCGGTGACAGATTTGGCCTCTTCGAGGGCTTTAGCAATAGCTTCTAGGTTGGTGTTGCCTTCGGGAACACTCACAACGTGCCAGCCATAGGCTTCAAACCGTTTGCCTACATCCTCGGTAAAGGATAAGTCTGTAGAACCATCAATAGAGATGTGGTTGTCATCGTAGAGGGCGATGAGTTTACCCAGTCCCAAGTGACCTGCTAAAGAACAAGCTTCCCCAGAAATCCCTTCCATGTTACAACCATCCCCCAAGATTACATAGGTGTAATGGTCTACGAGGGTGCAATCCGGTTTATTGAACATGGCGGCGAGGTGCGCTTCTGCCATTGCTAGTCCAACGCCATTGGCAATCCCTTGTCCGAGGGGGCCGGTGGTCACTTCAACACCAGAAGTAACAAAGTTTTCCGGGTGTCCGGGGGTTTTGGATTCCCACTGACGGAACTGCTTGATATCTTCCATCGAAACGCTGTCGTAGCCTGTTAAATGTAACAGAGCATACTGCAACATACAGCCATGACCCGCCGATAATACAAAGCGATCGCGGTTAAACCAGTTCGGATTTTTGGGATTGTAGCGCATGAAACGATCCCACAGCACAAAAGCCATCGGAGCCGCCCCCATCGGCAGTCCGGGGTGTCCTGAATTGGCCTTTTGCACCGCGTCAATGGCTAAAAAGCGGATGGAATTGATGCAAAGTTCTTCGAGTGATTGGCTAGCAACGACCATATTTTCTTAGGCTATTATTATGAGAACTACGGTTAAGGGCAAATGCGTTGGGGATGAAAGCACCAAGACTGGGATTGCCCCAAAGCTGACATCTATCATCCCATCCCGATGGATCTATGGGCAAGGGGCAAGGCCTAGATTTTGTTCAGACCGTCTTTTCTTGGCTCTGAGAAACCTGACCAAGTTGAGCTTCCTCGTTTCCGCGTCTCTCTAATTAACGGTGGGAGTGTCAGTCTTCTAATTCATCAAAACCCCGCTTTAACATATAATTGCGTAGGGCTTCGGAGAGTTCGGTGTCATGGGAAGCGGTGCGCGCTCCGGCTTCGGCAGCCCAGTATTTTAAATCCTCAATTTGTTCTCGGGCGATCGCGGCTAAGGGAACCGTTTCCTCTACAGCCCGCAGTATATCGTTAGTGGTGAAGTCTCGCCGTTGTCCATTGACCAGGGTAGCGAAAGCGTGGTGCATGGCATCAAAAATCACCTGTTCAATTTCTGCCCCACTAAAATCTTTCGTTTGTTTCGCCAGTAAAGGAATATTATACTCCCGCACCTTAGAAGGACGTAAACGGCGCAGGTGAACGCGGAAAATCTCCACTCGTTCCTTTTCCGTGGGTAAATTGAGGAAAAATATCTCATCAAAACGGCCTTTGCGCAATAACTCGGCCGGGAGAATGCGCACATTATTGGCGGTGGAGACAATGAACACCGGGGCCGTTTTTTCCTGCATCCAAGTAATTAGGGAGCCAAACACCCGCCGAGAAGTGCCGGAATCCCCATCGGAGCCACTGGTAATATTGCCAAAAGCCTTGTCAATTTCATCAATCCACAAGACACAAGGGGCGATCGCCTCACTAATTTGGATCATCTGCCGCACCCGACTTTCACTTTCCCCCACCAATCCCCCAAACAGTCGCCCTGTATCGAGTCGCAGCAAGGGTAAACGCCACTCATGGGCGATGGTTTTGGCCGAGAGGGATTTCCCCGTGCCTTGAATCCCCACCAATAACACCCCTTTGGGATTAGGAATGCCATAACGTCTCGCTTCTTCGCTAAAAGCATCCTTACGCATTCGCACCCATTGTTTTAAATTTTCCAAACCTCCCACACTTTTTAGGGATTCTTGGGAGGTGAAAAATTCCAGCATTCCGGTTTGACGAATGGCCTGTTTTTTCTCTTCGAGGATGCCATCAATATCGGTTTCATTGACCTGTTCCTTGGCCGCTAAGGCCTTGGCGAGGACTCTTTGAATCCTCACCCGGCTGAGGCCTTGACAAGCCTTGACAAGCTGTTCTTTAGCCAACTCAGACATCTTGAGACGTTCCGGGGCCACCACACCATCAATTAACTGAATAATTTCTGGACTGTCGGGGAGGGGAAAGTCTACAACGGTGATTTCTTCGGCGAGTTCCGTAGGGACTTCTAGGATATGACTAAGTAAAATCAGGGTGTGGCGGGTGCGTTTGAGGTCGGCGGCGAGGTTCTTTAATTCTCGCACGACGGGGGCGTTTTGGGGATTGGCGGGGTAGCGGAGGATAAAGTGCAGGTCTTTTAGAACAAAAACACTAGCAACGGCCACATCTTCCCGTCGAATGCGTTCGAGGGCGCCCATAACGGAGTTGCGGTTACTGCTATTATCATTCCAGCCTCGGACGATATCCCAAAACAGCACTTGACGGGGGGGAATGGATTGTCGGGCGACTTGTCTTAAGAGTTGTTCTACGGGGTCTTCTTCGACGGAGACGATATAAATGAGGGGATAACGCGATCGCATCATCAAACTCAATTGCGCCATTAACTCCTGATGGGGTGGAGGGGTAGGAGTGGGAGTAATCAGATGGGAGGGAAGGTGAGTCATTGCGCAGGAGAAATCAAAGATCATGGCTTAATTATCAATGATCAATGGTGATAGCGTCATGCCCCTAGCGGCAATTGGGGAAGAACCTGGGCAAAATGAACTAAGGAGGATAGGAGATGGGAACTGGACATCTGTTCTGTAGCTATTACAATGAGTGAAGACCCTAGCGCGTTCTCTGTTGATCTTGAGGGAGAGAGAAACACTTTCCCGAGCTGATACCAGATTATTGCTCCCCAGATTATTGCTCCTTGGGGGTAGTAGAGAAGTTTCCCCTACTGGGTTAAGGAAGCTATTGCGATCGCCCAATTCTAGGTTCTTGAAAGTTTCCCCAATGCCCTCACCCCGCTACGACAGCCACAACTACGCAAAATCATATTTTTGCCCAATCATTTAGCTCCCTGCCGAGAAGCCCCGCGCCTTTAGGTCAGGGATTGTCCATAACGGTTTCGCTAAACTAATTTTGAGCGTATTAACCACGGAAGGAAGAGGAGAGCAGGTATTTTTGCCAGAAAAATCTCTCTAATCTCTCCAAATAAGAGAAATTGATTCTGTTCTGTTTTGAACGTCTGGGTCTGACAAATAGTCTACCTTTATATCGGTGTTCATCATGACAAATCCTGCTAAAACTATTAGCTTTTTTCTACCTAACTTTAACTGTGGTGGAGTACAACGATTAGTCTTAAACTTAAGCTATAGTTTATCTCAGCAAAAAAATCAGATTGATCTCGTCTTGATTCGATCCGTCGGATCGTTTATGTCCCAGATTCCTCCATCTGTGAATCTGGTCGATTTTAAAAAACCTCGATTACGTCAAGCTATTCAAGTGCTTGGGCAATATTTGCGAGAAAAAAATCCAGATGCGCTATTCTCCTTTATGTCCTACAATGACCCAATTTCTGTTTTAGCTAAGAGTATTTACCACGTTAAAACTAAAATCATTCTCGGTCTTCATAGTGATCTATCTCAACAAAAATCTCCCCCTTTTTTACAACATCCCTTAGCTCATTTAGGCTTAACTCCTGATCAGCCTAAATTATTAATGCAGTGGTTCTATCCTTGGGCAAATGCCGTTGTCGCTCCATCCTACGGAGTCGCTAACAATTTAGCTCAAATGGCTAAATTTCCCTTGGAGAAAATACAGGTTATTTATAACCCCGTAATTACCCCAGAGATTTTTGAAAAACAACAACAAATGATCCAACATCCTTGGTTTGAAATAGATCAACCCCCTGTTATTCTAGGAGTTGGTCGCTTAATCCCCCACAAAGACTTTTTCACATTAATTCGTGCTTTTGCCAAAGTTAAAGAACAAATCTCCTGTCGATTAGTTATTTTGGGAGAGGGAGAAATGAGAAGGGAGTTAGAGCAATTAGTACAAGCTCTCAACCTCACCCATGATGTGGATCTTTTGGGCTTTACAGATAATCCCTATGCCTATATGAAACAAGCTAAAATTTTTGTCCTATCCTCCAATTGTGAAGGATTTGGTAATGTTTTAGTTGAGGCAATGGCTTGCGGGACTCCGGTTGTCTCTACGGACTGTCACAGTGGACCCAGAGAAATTTTAAATCATGGGAAATATGGTCACTTAGTTCCGGTAGGAGATGCGGGAAAGATGGCTCAAGCCATTGTAGAAGTCTTGACGGGAAAATCCAAAAAAGTTGATATCAATTGGTTAAATCAATTTACGTTAGATACTGTCACCCAAAAGTATATAGATTTGTTGAATTAGTTTCTCAAAAATCTCGATTTGTGGTAAATAAAAAACCATAGATCATTATTCACCACAAAGGGAGAAAAGGGCGTGTCCACTCGTCAAACGGTATCACTCGGAGACATTAATCTATCCTATTTGGAGTGGAAAAAAGGGACAGAACCCCTGTTATTACTTCATGGTTTAGCGGATCATGGTGGGGTGTGGTCATCCTTAGCGGCCGCCCTACCTCCCCACTATCATATCATCGCGCCAGATTTGCGGGGACATGGGGACAGTGACAAGCCAAAAACGGGTTATCAATTCGCCCAAATTATCCAAGATTTACAGGGTTTAATGACTCATTTAGGCTGGGAGAATGCCCATATTTTAGGCCATTCTTGGACGGGGAAACTATTACCCCTGTGGGCTACTCAAACCCCCCAATATTTTCGCTCAATGATTTTGGTGGATCCGTTTTTTATTGGGAAAATTCCGCGCTGGTTTCGGGTCACGTTCCCTTTTTTATATCGTGTGTTACCGTTTTTACAGGCAATGGGTCCCTTTGAGAGTGAGGAGGCGGCCTGTGCGATCGCCCAACAGTTAAAACAATATCGCGGCTGGAGTCCCCTACAAGCCCAAGTTTTTCGAGATAGTATTACCCAACAATCTGATGGCACGTGGCGGAGTAAATTCACCCAAGAGGCAAGAGACGGCGTTTTTGAGGAGGTGATGCACATTGCGGGATTGACTCAGCCTTTATCGATTCCTACATTATTTATTAAACCCGAAGGGGGATTAAATCGCAGTGCCTGGCAAATGCAGCCCTATTATACTTATTTAACCCATTTAACCGTGCAAGAAGTCCCCGGTAATCATTGGGCGTTTTTAGTAGAACCGGATGCCTTTAATCAGCAAGTAGCGGCATTTTTAGTCGAAGTGGAGTCAGGTGTCGGGAGAGGGGGAATAGGGAATAGTGGCTAGTGAATAGTCAAAACTCTTGCCTATTAGACCAAATTAAACAGACTTGAGGGCAAATCGAAGAAACATAGGCAAGAGGAAATAATTATTAATTCCCCGACTCCCGACTCCCGACTCCCGAAAATTTCCCTTCTGCACACCACTTAAATTAATTTGGTATTACCTATTGCCTGATTTGATAACGGAACACATCCGGATCGGAAAAAGCGGGGGGAACTCCTTCCAAAAGGATCGAAGCTGTACCATCAGGATTAACCGTATAGACCCAACGGCTATCAGGACAAATGGAGTGATTAAGGCCTGTAATACTAGCCGGAAATTGTCCCTCTTGTTGGGCTAAGTGCTTAATTTTTTGGACTTTATCCGTTAACTCCCACTGTAGAACCAACCCAGCCCAGATCAACCATTCCGAATCCCACTGTAGCATCTCTGAGGCTAAATAATTCCACCCAGACGGTTTAATTTCCGGGTTTTCTTGCTTGAACTGTTCTAGGTCAGTTGTACAGAAATCCGCTTGAGATAATGCGTCAGGTAAGTTCTGACCAATGCGCCAATTGTCTGCAACAACTAAACGAACATAAGGCCCGATAAACAAAAACTTAAGGCGCGTCAATAAAGAAGCTGACTCTCCATAATCTTCCAACCAATCTGAATCCATGTTTACTAGGAAATTCCAACTGGTTAACGCGCTCTCATTCTGAAAATTATTAGCAATCCGGCGATAAAAAACAGTATCACTTCGGGAAATTTGCCAATCTTGGGGCAGATTATTTAACTTACGCACATTCTGGACTAAACGGCGCTCTATGTTTCTGGAAATAATCAAATTTAACCACAAATTAAGCTCTTTTTGTTGAATTTGCTGGTTAAGTTGTGCGATAGTTTCTAGGTTAGCTAAGGCAGTGCTAGCATCCCCGGCTAAATTGCGCTCCATTGCGTCTAATGTTAGCAGATGAGTCAGATTTAATAGCCCGGTGAAACCTCGATAATTTGGCTCAAAATCAATGTCCAAGTTTAAATCATAGTGCATTCCCCAATCCATCGGTTCACCGCTTAAAACATGAGCGCGAATTTCTGCTAAAGTATCCCGGTGAACAGTAAGATAGTTTTGCAGGCTTTCAGGAATCGGAGGAATCTGATCATCTGCTGATTGTTCTAGGGCTTCGATGTAGCGCGCTAAATCTCCATTAATCTCGGTAAACTGGTTACGTTTTTCTGGAGGAATGGGATACGTCTCAGGGAAGGGGATGTCTAAATTAATTCCTAATTCAGCCCCTAAATCTTGTAACCTTAAGGCGGATGAATTGGGACGGCGCATGGGGCTTTCTGTCACCCATTCTTCTAGATGTTCTTTGGCTTCAGTTAGAGTGTTTTGGGTGAGAGCTTTGGGGATGAAGTGCCAAAGGAGCAAGAGGACTCCAACTATGGCACTCATGCTGATTAACCCAAAAATCAGACGTTTTTTAGTGAAATGTGCAGTCATCTGGATAGATTTTTCCTAGATAATCATGAGTTGCTGTTAACCACAGAAGAACAATCTCTGATTCCTGAAATTATTGAGCAATAGATTGAATGAGTTTAATTATTCCGCTAATTTTTTATATACCTGTGTAGTGATTTGAGGAAAACGGGAAAAAAGAGGGGATTGGGGGAAGTGCGACGCACTATCTACTGCTTGTCTCTCATCCTAAGCTTCAAAGTTGCTCAATCTTTTCTCGTAGTTCCATCAGATCAGGATAGACTGTGATATCCAGTTGAGTAATTGCCCACTCAAAAAAACCACCTCCTTTTTGGTTTTTCAAGGGAGGATAATTAGGCTGTTGCCTCTGCATCATTTTTTGGATATCCTTACCGTGAAACCAAATCAAATAATCCTGATTCTGCCAAAATTCTGCTTGAGAGAATAGAGCAAGATATTTACCAAGGCACTTACCAAAGGTTTTTGAGTTAATAAATTCAACCGCTTGCCCAAATTCCCTCACTAAGTTGCTAGCTTGAACAGCACAATGATTTACAGTTAGAGATTTAGGAAGTGTGCCACTACCCCCTGTCCAAGTTGTTTTAAGTTCTCTTCGGGCTTGACTCATTTGCAATAGATCACCTAGCGCCCATCTGACGGATTGATACCCTTGCAACTCCCTTGCACTGAATTCAATCCAATCCTCTATCACCTGAACCCCGGGCGACTCTCCATGCCCCCATTTAGAACTTGGATTTTCCTGCTTCTCTACATATTTTAGAGTCCAATATTGGTCAATTAACTTGGCATCTATTAAATAGTTCTCAACACAGGCAGGATAGGTCAATAATGCGAATATTTTACCTCTAGAATTTGCCATTTTAATCAGTTGTCTATCCTCGGTAGGACAGGCATCAAAATCACGATCACGGAAAATAATATATCGCCGACTCTTGGGTTCGTCTGGGAAAAAGTACCCTTGAGCAAATGTTGAGACAGTAAACTTACCACCTGCTGGAACAATCGTCGGTTTATCTCCGGCTATATCTTCAACAACTCGATTCAATAAAGCAAAGTCTAAACTCGCTTGTTTACCCTCACAAAAAATAATCTTTCGCCCACTAATAACCGTCACAATTACACCTCTTATAACCGAATAATAGCGGCTTGGGAAACTAGCTCCTCAACATAATCGGAATGGGTGGTAATGATAAACTGATTGTTCTTTCCTAGCTTAGGTAAAGCTCTTAGTAAGGCTTGCTGCATGGGGGGGTGTAAATGTAACTCTAATTCATCAATGATGATCACTGAGTTATGAATATTCCAACTGGCAAAATCCATGAGCATAGGGAATACAGCACGCTCACCTCCCGACATCTCAGAAATTTCATACTGATTCTTTCCATCGTAGAGAAAAAACCAAGGTTCGCAGAAAATATTGTCTATTCCCTCCCGTGGCACAGGCCCATCAAAACTACGCTCTGGGAAAACGGCTTTGTATGCCTTCTCAATTTCAGCATATAGGTCTTTTTGCCCCGGTCTTAATTCTTTAAATCGTCCATTTTGTAAATCTTGATGAAATTGCCGCCATTTTGCTAGACGATCTCGCAAAATATCATCTGTGATTTCAATACTACGGTTGTCATCTTCCGTTGTTAAACTGGTTGAAGTTCTTTGTTCTGTATACCACAGTATTGTTCCCACTCGCTCAAATACTTGAAACCCTTCTGAGCGGAGTAACTGCTTGGCATATTCTCTGCCTTTAAACTGAAAAAACTCGCGGTCAGAGTTAGCGATAACCCGCTCTCCACTCCATTTTAAGGAGACAATATGCTCTTGAGCCGGGGGTATGGGTAAGTCATGCCCTATCTCCTGCAATTTTTGATAGAACTCGTGAATGGCTTTGAGTTCTGGGGTTGAAAACTGAATTTTTAAATTGACTTCTGGATCAAATCTACCCCAGTTATTTCCTAGCAGTTCGCTGTTATACCCGGCCCATTGCAAATCAGAGCGTTTTTGGAGTCGCCCCGTTGCGCATCCTAGGGTAGCAGCAATTGCTTGTAAAATACTGGTTTTTCCTGCACTATTGGGACCCACAAGCAGGATCATATCTTGTGCTAATCCCGTCTCTGGATCGGTAAAGTCGAGGAATTTGTCTCGAAATTTTTTAAAATATTTGAGTTGAATGGATTGAACTTTCATGATTAAGACGCAAAAAAACGGGAAAAAAGAGGGGATTGGGGGAGTTCTGCCTGAACAACCTTAACGAAGCGCTATAGCATGGGGGGAGAAACCAGCCCGATTCAGGGGATTGGGTTTCTTGCAGTCATCATCATTGATCATGCGTCATTTCCAAACTATCTCAAACGAAACCTATGATCTCATTATTATTGGCGGAGGTGTTAACGGGGCCGGAGTGGCTCGGGATGCCGCTTTACGAGGCTTGAAGACGATTTTAATTGAGAAGGGAGACTTTGCGGGGGGAACCTCAAGCTGGTCTACCCGTTTAGTTCATGGGGGGTTACGCTATCTAGAGTATTTTGAGTTTCCCTTAGTGCGGGAGTCTTTGCGGGAACGGGAGGTGCTGTTAAAAACGGCTCCCCATTTGGTGAAACCGTTAATGTTGACGGTTCCGGTGTATGAGGAGCGATCGCGCCCTTATTGGAAAATCTGGGCGGGAATGTTGCTCTATGATGTTTTCAGCTATGACAAATCTGTACCTTGTCATCGAATGTTACCCCGAGGAGAGTTTAAGCAGTTATTCCGCTCGTTGGATACAGAAAAGGTGAAGGGTGGAGCGCAATATTATGATGCTCAAGCGGAATATGCCGAACGTCTCTGTTTGGAGAATATCCTAGACGCACAACAGGCCGGGGCGACGGTGTTAAATTATGTAGAAGTGACGGCCTTGGTGCGAGAAGGCGATCGCATTCAGCAATTAGAATGTCGCGATGTCTTGACGGGAGCAGAATTCCCAGTGCTTGCCACCCCCCAAGCTATAGTCGTCAATACCTCGGGGCCTTGGGTGGATCGCGTTTGCGAACGGGGGAAAGCAGGAGATACCCCTTCTCCCATTGGCAAAAAGCGCAAAATCGGCGGCACGAAAGGCAGTCACATTATTGTTAATCGTTTTACGGGGGCTCCCGAAACGGCTTTATATGTGGAAGCCAAAACGGATGGCCGTCCCTTTTTCATTGTTCCCTTTTTAGGACGGATTCTCATTGGCACAACAGACCTGCTCTATGATGGCACTCTCGACACCGTAAAGGCCGATAACAACGAAATTGATTATTTACTCCAAGAAACCAATTTAATCATCCCCACGGCCAATTTAACCCGCTCTGACGTAACGTTTACTTACTCTGGGGTGCGTCCTCTCCCCTATGCGGAAGGGAAAAAACCGGGGGAATTTACCCGCAAACATATTCTCCATGACCACAGTTCCGAGGGGGTGAAGAATTTAATCTCGCTCATTGGGGGGAAATTAACCACCTATCGTCATGTAGGAGAGGAAATGGTGGATCTGGTGTATCAAAAACTGGGGCGTTCGGTGCCTCCTTGTCCCACCCTGAAGGCTCCGCTGCCGGGGTGTATTTTACCGACAGATTCGCGTATTCAACAAGCGGTTAAAGATTATCGCTATCGGGTGTCTGTGGCCAGTATCCATCACCTGTTTTTACTCTATGGAGCCAAAGGGGGGGAAGTGTTGGCACTGGTGGACGAACATCCGGCACTGGCTGAACAAATCACGCCCCATCTGCCGGATATTAAAGCCCAGATTGTCTACTCGGTACAGGCAGAGATGGCAGAAACCTTGCTCGACATTACCCGTCGTCGGACGACTATTGCCATGCAGGAGAATTACGGTTTAGGGGTGCTTCCGGTGTTGGTGGAAACCCTGCGGGAATACTGCGGTTGGAGTGAGGAGCGCTGTGATCAGGCGATCGCAGAGTATCACCACTATATGCAGAAAAACTGTATTCCTGACTATGCTCTAGAAGTTAAAACTGAGCAGTTGTCTGTTTAGGGAACGGGGAACGGGGAACAGGGGGAGATGTCTATTCCCGATTCCCGACACCCGACACCCGACTCCTTGACTTCTAACGAGTGGGTCTTAACTTGTCAAGATTGGCCGGGGACTTTCAACTCTAGGCTGTGGTTGCGATACGTTGTTCAATAGCTTGACGAAGCGATCGCGCAGTATCATCTAATCCTTGAAACCCTTCAACCCGGTGGATCAATTGTCCTTGTTCAAAGACCAAAACCGTGGGCAAAATCTTCACCCGGTAAGTATTCACCAGTTTTAAACTTTCATCAGCATTAACACTAGCTAACCTCACCCGATGGGGCGACTCCTGCTGAAACTTTAATAACATCGGCTCAAGGCGCTGGCAAATCTTGCACCAAGGGGCCCAAAAATGGACAATGACGGGCTGCGGGGAATCCAGAACCTCTGAGGAGAAAGAGACTTCGCTGGTTGGGAACAGCATAATTTCTATTTATTAAATGGGGTTTGATATTCAACTTGGGTTTATGCTACATCCAATTGGGATCCGATGGGAAGGAAAGTTAACAGAGTGTATCAGAATTTCTCAGACTTCTGTTGATCTTACCGATTCCGCCTCCTACCGCAACCGCAACCGTTGCGCCCCTAGGAGGAGAACTACCGAGTTTCTCCGCAAAATCTTGGTTTTTTTGGGTCAAACTGAGTTCAGAGATCGAGTTTTGGGTTCTAGAAAGCGTTGCACCTCTACTCTGAGATGCTGTGATGAAGGCAGGCATCAATGATATACTGTTCCAAGTCTTGATCACCAGACCCAGAGCCACTGCGGAGGCAAAATGGGCAGAGGAACAAGCTCCTGTTTAGGTCTTAGAACCTAAGACTTCTACCTTGATTTGGAAAAGATGCCTTGTCCTCTTTTCCCCTAAAAAGCTCATCTAAGAAAAAAGCAAACTACGTCTGCTTATTGGCGTGGTCGTTCAACGGAGTGCTATTAATCTAAATACGCTATGGACTTTTCAAGTACAGTGGCCTCGCAACTGAATGCGGGGGTGATTTTGCCGGAGGGGTTGGTTATCATCACCCTGATGGTCGTGTTGGTGGGGGATATTATTCTAGGCCGGAATGCCTCTCGTTCCTTATCCTATGTTGCGATCGCAGGTCTTTTAGGCTCAGTGGTCGCCTTATATTTTCAGTGGGATAATAGTCAAACCATCGGCTTTTTAGGCGGTTTTAATAGCGACAATCTCAGCATTGTTTTTCGAGGAACCATCGTCCTCTCCACCGCGTTCACCATTTTGATGTCCATTCGTTATATCCAACAGTCCGGAACAGCTTTAGCGGAATTTGTTAGCATTCTGCTCACCGCGACGCTGGGGGCCATGTTCCTCTGTGGAGCGAATGATCTGGTGATGATCTTCCTCTCCCTCGAAACCTTGAGTATCTCCTCTTACCTATTAACGGGATACACCAAGCGAGATCCTCGATCCAATGAAGCGGCCTTAAAATACCTGCTCATTGGGGCCGCCAGTTCCGCCATTTTCCTCTACGGGGTGTCCCTACTCTACGGTTTATCGGGGGGAGAAGTGCGTTTAGATGCGATCGCCTCCCAACTCACCGATTTAAGCAGTGGGCAGTCATTAGGGGTCGCCATTGCCTTAGTATTTGCGATCGCCGGAATCGCCTTCAAAATCTCCGCCGTTCCCTTCCACCAATGGACCCCCGACGTTTACGAAGGTTCACCTACCCCCGTTGTCGCCTTCCTCTCCGTCGGTTCCAAAGCGGCCGGATTTGCCCTCGCCATTCGTCTCCTCGTCACCGTCTTCGGACAAGTCACCCCCGAATGGCAATTCATCTTTACCGCCCTAGCCGTCCTCAGTATGATTCTGGGGAACGTCGTCGCCCTCGCCCAAACCAGCATGAAGCGGATGTTAGCCTACTCCTCCATTGCTCAAGCGGGTTTCGTCATGATTGGTCTAGTGGCTGGCAGTGACGCAGGTTATGCCAGCATGGTCTTCTATCTGTTCATCTACCTATTCATGAACCTTGGAGCCTTCACCTGTGTTATTCTCTTCAGTCTCCGCACCGGAACCGACCAAATCGCCGAATATTCCGGCCTCTACCAAAAAGATCCCCTCCTAACCCTTGCCCTGAGTATCTGTCTCCTCTCCTTGGGCGGTATTCCCCCTCTAGCGGGTTTCTTCGGGAAAATTTACCTCTTCTGGGTCGGTTGGCAAGCGGGATTATATGGCTTAGTCCTCTTAGGTCTAGTTACTAGCGTTGTGTCGATTTACTACTACATTCGTGTGGTCAAAATGATGGTCGTCAAAGAACCCCACGAAATGTCCGACACCGTGAAAAACTACCCCCCCATCCGTTGGAACTTGCCCGGAATGCGTCCCTTACAAGTGGGGTTAGTCCTCTCCTTGGTTGCCACCACTTTAGCCGGGATTCTCTCCAATCCCCTGTTTAACTTGGCGAATAGTTCCATTAGCAACAGTTCCGTTTTTCAGGCTGCCACAACCCCCGTGATGCTGTCTGAATCCATCATCAAGGGTCAATCCTTGCCCGAATAAGTGGGGCTGGGGGAATAAGTCCGAGAGTTGGGTAATCAGGAGTCAGGAATCGGGAATCTGGGAACTCTCCCCCCCTGTTCCCTGTTCCCTGTTCCCCGTTCCCCGTTGCCTAAAATAAAAGAGTTTTGGCTACTCACTATCCACTATTCCCCTGCTCCCCCTGTTCCCTGTTCCCCGTTCCCTGTTCCCTAGCCCCACGAGTAGAGTTATTCAGCAAGCCCTAATTATGGCGAGATATTAGCTAGTTGTTGCCAGACCAAATCGCCTAAAGTATCTCAAATTAGGGCAACTCTACATTGGCTATCTGCTTTAACCGCTCACTTTCTTCTTGAACCTCAGCCATTAAGTCATCCCAGTCATCCGGTGGATAACCACTGTTCAGCATTTTATGAAAAACTCGATAAGCATCTGTCTTACTCTGATAGGCCCGTTTTGAGTTCTCATCATTGACCCAGACAAAAACCAGGATTTTGCTGTCTTGGTGATATCGAAAAAATAATCGGTACTGTTGAAAAAACTTAGCTCGAAACCAATGCTTATATTCATCTCCCAGAGTAGACCCTTGGCGATATTCATTCCTTGTGGGATCTTGAGGGATGACATCAAATGCCAACTTCGCAATTGCCGCTAAACGTTTGGTTGAATTTTTTTCTCGATAACCTATAGGGTCCTTCTGACGCAAATTTTCAACTTGTGTTAGAAGCTGTTCAACCTGCTCTATAAAAAGAGGATGGGCAAAGATATTCCATCCATTAATCACTAACGGCCCATCGTCAGACAATCCTAGTCATCCTCCTCGGGTAGTGAGGCATTCAAATCAATCGCCACATCAGCGACCAATGACTGAACCCGACTGACTAAATCCGAGTTAATAGTTGTCAAGTGCTGAGGATTATTTTCGAGGTCTCGTGCTAAAAACTTCAGAAACTTCTCCAATACCGGATCTGTTTCGCTCTCGTAGGAATCCGCACGAGAAATCACCACCTGACCGTTAGAGAGGATATTATAGCTGATTTTATCGAGCTTCTTCAGGCCCAGGACATTACGAACCGACTCGGGGACGGTCGTCTGATAACGAGCAGTCAGCTTAGATTCTAAGCGTTGGATAGGTTGGGCAGTCATAGTAAGTTCCGTAGCAACTTCAGGGCTTATAATCTGCTCAGATAAGCCTTACCTCCAGAGTAATGCAATTGCATTGTCTCGTCAAGAAAAGTCCCCTTCACCGCAAGCAGGGAACTCTTAACAGGGAACAGATCATCTAAAACTGGCACGATTGCCTATTCCCGACTCCCGACTCCCGACTCCCGACTCCCGATTCCCCAACTCTCGGACTTATTCAGCAAGCCCTAATTAGGGCTTGCCGAAAAACCCCTCTATTCCCTCTCGCTTTCCCTCCTGGCTAAAACTCCCCCCCAAGGGCGGCCACGCACCGTTCACAGAGGGTGGGATCGTCGCTACTGGTTCCTACATGGGTGGAGTAGTTCCAACAGCGATCGCATTTTTCCCCCTCGGCCTTGACAATGCCAATCCCTAAGCCCTCGGATTGACTGTTATAGGGGGCATTTTCTACCGCCTCCAAACTGTCCACTAATTCCACTTGGGAGGCTAGGAAGAGATAACGCAACTCATCCACCCCATTGGTCCTTAAACTATCGGCCTCATTAAACCCGACTAATTGTTGCTTAAAGGCCTCATCCGCCACCAATAACAACACTTTCGCCTCTAAAGATGCCCCGATCATCTTCTCACGGCGCGCCTCTTCCATGACCTTATTCACCCCATCGCGCAAATCCCGCAATTTGTCCCAAGTAGCCGCCAGTTCGGGGTTTTGCCAAGCGGGATCAATGTTAACCCAACCGGACTCAAACACCGACTTATAGGGGGTTGGGTAGGGCAGAAATTGCCAGATATCCTCGGCCATGTGGGAGAGAACCGGAGCAATGGCACGGGCGAGATTTTCTAGTGCGATCGCCAATACCGTTTGACAACTGCGACGACGTGGGGCATCGACGGCGGAAATATAGAGCCGATCTTTGGCAATATCTAAGTAGAAGTTAGACAAATCCACCACACAGAAATTCTGCACCGTTTGGAAGAAGCGATAAAACTGGTAGGTTTTAAAGGCATCATTGACTTCCGTAAACACCTCATAGATGCGATGGAGCATATACCGATCCAACTCCGGCAACGCCTCATAAGGGACGGCATTTTGAGCCGGGTCAAAATCATCTAAACTCCCCAACAAAAACCGCGCTGTATTGCGAATCTTGCGGTAGCTATCGGCTAATTGTTTGAGGATCGTTGACCCAATCATCACATCGGAGGAGTAATCCACCGAAGACACCCACAAACGCAAGACATCAGCCCCATAGGGGGGATCTTGCTTCTGATTTTTGCCCCCATTGATAATAATATTGGGGTCTACCACATTGCCGAGGGATTTACTCATTTTGTAGCCCTTTTCATCCAAGGCAAACCCATGCGTTAATACCGTTTTATAGGGGGCGTGACCATTCACCGCCACACTGGTTAATAAACTGGATTGAAACCAGCCACGATGTTGATCTGACCCTTCTAAATACATCTCAACCGGATATTTTAACTCACCCCGTTGATCGGCGACAGCCGCCCAAGAGGACCCAGAATCAAACCATACATCCATGGTGTCCATCCCCTTACGGTAGGTTTTCCCATTGTGGCGATAGGACTCCGGGAGTAACTCCTCCACCGACAATTCCCACCAAGCGTTAGAGCCTTTTTCGGCAATAATGGCCTGAATATGATTGATGGTTTCTTCCGTTAGTAACGGTTCGTTCGTTCCCTCCTCGTAAAACACCGGAATGGGAACGCCCCAACTGCGTTGACGGGAAATACACCAATCACTGCGATCGCTTACCATGGGAGTAATGCGGTTTTTCCCTTGGGCGGGAATCCATTCCACCTCCTCAATCGCCTTTAACGCCGCATCTCGGAATCCTTCCACCGAAGCAAACCACTGTTCAGTCGCCCGGAAAATCGTCGGTTTTTTCGTCCGCCAATCGTAGGGATATTTATGCACATAATCCTCTTCCAACAACAAGGATTTTGCCTCCCCTAATGCCTGAATAACCGCCTCATTAGCCCCATTGAGTACATTTAACCCCGCAAAAGGCCCCGCTTCCTCCGTAAAGTTGCCCTCTTCATCCACCGGGGATAATACAGGTAAACCGTAGCGTTGACCCACAATAAAATCCTCTTGACCATGACCGGGGGCTGTATGTACCAATCCCGTCCCCGATTCCGTCGTGACATATTCCCCCCCAATAACGATGGGACTTTCCCGGTCAAACAGGGGGTGTTTATAGGTGCATTGTTCCAACGCTTGACCCTTCATTGTCACTTTTGGGGTCAAGGTTTTGCCCAATTTTTCCGCCAATCGGTCCACTAACTCGGCGGCTACAATTAAGTATTTGGGGCTATTTTGGGGGTTTTCCACCTCAACCACCGCATAGGTCAGATGGGGGTTAACGGCGATCGCCAAATTCGCCGGAATCGTCCAAGGAGTCGTCGTCCAAATCGCCACCCCCAACTCCCCCACAAAAGGAGCCAACTCTTGGGCGACCTTCTCCCCTGCCGTCACCAAAGGAAACGCCACATAAATACTCCGCGAGGTGTGGCCTTCGGGATATTCTAACTCCGCCTCCGCCAACGCCGTTTTAGAACTCGGACTCCAGTGAACCGACTTTAACCCCCGGTAAATATAGCCCTTCAACGCCATCTTGCCAAATACCGCAATTTGGGCGGCCTCATACTCCGGTTTGAGGGTCAAATAGGGGTTTTCCCAGTCCCCCCAAATCCCATAGCGTTTAAACCCCGTGCGCTGTTCCTCCATCGCTTTTAGGGCAAAATCCCGCGCCTTTTGTCGTAACGTTAAAGGCGTGAGCGCTTGACGTTCCTTCGCCTTCATCGCTTGCAGCACCTTTAACTCAATGGGCAAACCATGACAATCCCATCCCGGCACATAGCGCACCTTGCGCCCTTGCAATAACTGATACTTATTGATAATATCCTTGAGAATTTTATTTAGGGCGTGACCCATGTGCAGGGAACCATTCGCATAGGGGGGGCCATCATGTAGGACAAAAATCTCCCCTGGGTTGTTCTGTGACAGGGTTTCATAAATCTTGTTCTCTTCCCAAAACCCTTGGATTTCCGGTTCACGCTTCACAGCATTTGCCCGCATACTAAAGTCGGTTTTGGGCAGGTTAACGGTGTCCTTATAACTCTTGGGGTCTGTCACAGTTCAATCGTCCAGTAGGTGGGTAGAATTTGCACTTCTCATTATCGGTGAAAAGTCCTCGGAGTGCTAGGGGGACAATCATTCATAATCCGTTATCTCGCCCTCCCCCAGCCGATAGTAGCGCAACGGTTCAACAGAGGGCGAAAATTACCGGGTTAACAGCTTATGGGTTATCTATGGGGTATTCTAAAAAAGCTGTCTGAAAAGAAACGTCTGGGTTATGATCAAGAACGATAAATGGATTGCTCAAATGGCTGAGGGCGGGATGATCCAGCCTTTTGAACCCCGTCAAGTGCGGCAACTCGACAATCTGCCTGTCATTTCCTACGGCTTAAGCAGCTTTGGCTATGATCTCCGGTTATCCCCTGTAGAATTTCGCATTTTTCGCCACATTCCGGGAACCGTAGTTGATCCCAAAAACTTTAATCCTGAGAACTTAGAAACGACCAAACTCTATAACAGTCCAGAAGGGGATTATTTTATTCTCCCAGCCCATTCCTATGGTTTGGGTGTAGCCTTAGAAAAGCTGGCTCTTCCCGATAATGTGACGGTAGTTTGTTTGGGTAAAAGTACCTATGCGCGTTGTTTTCGTGGCGATACCCGCGTAGCTCTGGTAGATGGCACTGCTCCAACCTTGGAAGACATGGCCAAGCGATCCCAACAGGGTGAGCTATTTTGGGGCTACAGTATTGCCCCCTATGGGCGACTGATGGTTACGTTGCTGGAGCAGCCTCGCTACATTGGGCATGATTCGCTCATTGAAATTGTGCTAGATAATGATGAGTCAATTTTTTGCACCCCCGATCACCAGTTTTTAACCCGCGACGGGCGCATGGTTGAGGCGCATCATCTCAGACCCCAAGATGCTCTGATGCCGCTCTATCGCCATCTCGCTAGGGGCTATGAAATGGTGTATCAACCGCTCAACGGTCATCTCTACCCCACCCATCGCCTTAGTGACGAATGGAATTTACGACACGGCATCTATGCTGATCAACCCAATAGCCATCGTCATCACCTTGATTTCAATCGGTTAAATAACAACCCTTGGAATCTTACCCGCATGGAAGCTACCGAGCATATTCGGCTGCATAATCAGCACAACTATGGTGAGGAGTTTGATCCAGAGGAACATGGCACCGCTATTCGTGAGGCATTGGAGCGGCTTAAGCAAGATCCTGAGTGGCGGGAACGGTTTTCGGTTCAGCAGCAGGAAAGGGCTATACGGTTTTGGCATGATCCTAAATATGCTGAAACCCGCGCCAGACTCTTGGAGCATCGCCAGAATTGTTCCCCAAGCACTAGCGAGGCTCGCCGTCAGGCCATGCTGCGCCATTACCAAGACGCTCAGGCAAGGGCTTTCACGGGCGAGCTTTCCAAACAATCTTGGGCGAAGGACAATGGCTCCCGCCGAGCTAAACAATCCCAACTGATGAAAACATTGGTAGATAGTTCTAAGACACGAACTGACATTACCGCCGAGGTTGTGCGCGAAGCCCTAGATAGAACCGGATCCATTCGAGGTGCCGCTCGATATCTGGATTGTGATCGTTCCGTATTTCGGCGATTTCCAGAGGTTATTCAAGCCTTCCGAGGTCAAGATTCCAGCCGCGCAGGCTATAGAAACCATAAAGTCGCTGCTGTGCGTGAGGTCCCTGGAACCCATGATGTGTACTGCCTCACGGTACCTGATGCCGGAAATTTTGCCCTAGAGGCTGGAGTTTTCGTTCACAATTGTGGAATTATTGCCAATGTTACCCCAGCAGAAGCGGCTTGGCGAGGCTATTTAACCTTAGAGTTTTCTAATTCATCAAGTGCCGATTGTCGCATTTATGCTAATGAGGGAATTGTGCAGTTATTGTTCTTAGAAGGTGAACCTTGTGCGGTTAGTTATGAAACGAGACAAGGAAAATATCAAGATCAAACCGATCAGGTGACGTTGGCACGGATTTAGTTTTTTTAGACATCATGGATAAATTTAAAATTGAAGTCATTACGTCCACTTCCAACCCTCAACAGCTAGTTTGGGCGGCTATGCACCAAGATTATAGTGAGGATTTAGTGTGGGATAATCAAGATAAGTTCCCAGATGAGGAGAAGGCTGGGGAACTGATTGTTAAACATTTATTATCAGGCAATAAGGGTCATTACGGCCCGTTGGAACATCCACAAATTACGTTTAATGTGGGGTTTTTTCCTCATTCCATGATGCAGCAAGTTAGGACTCATCGGGTGGGCGTATCTTTTGATGTGCAATCTAATCGTTACACAGGTCAACGTATCATTGATGTAGTCACAGGAAAACGAGAGGTGGAAGAGGTGTTTTATCTGCGTCCCGTGGGTGACTATACAAACCGTCAGGGCAAAAAATACACCTATACCGAAGAGCAACGTCAAGAGGATTTAGCGTGGTGTTGGGAAGCCTGTAAGCGTTATAAACAACGCATTGATGAGGGGTTATCGGAGGAACACGCGAGGGGGTTAATTCCCTTTGATGTGCGGCAACATTTTGTTTTAAGTTGCAATTTGCGATCGCTCATGCACCTTCTAGATTTACGCTGGAAAAAGGATGCTCAACTCGAAGCGCAACAATTCTGTGAGTTGTTGTTTGTTCACTTCCAAGAATGGACTCCGGCCGTGGCTCAGTGGTATCTCGAAGCGAGGGCGAAAAAGGCGCGTTTATCGCCCTAACGGTGCAATTTATCCGGTGGTGGGTCAATATTGTGGGAATTCCTCTCCTTGCAAGCATAGCGGACTTGGCTAAACCAAGCCCGGACGGATTCCTCAAAAACTTCTCGCACGCGCACGATATGGGGGGTCTGCATTTAGCCAGTGTGACGGCCTCATCATAAGGGTATGATGGGGGTCATTATACCTGGCTCACAAACCGGGTTGCCTCCTGCTCTCGTTTTCCCGTTACCTTTGAACAAAAATCCGGTTTCTTCTCCCCTCATGGCTCTGCTGTGACACGGGGATTACTGGAGACTAGCGGAAAGAATTTCCCAACACTTCAGCAACGGTTAAATTAAATTCTGGAAAATTAGGAGAGGGCAGTAAATCATTATCCCTAAATGTCCCCACTTCTTGATAGAAACTATTCCGCAATTCTAACAGCAAAATCTCTTGAGTTTGAGGGTCAACTATCCAATATTCAGCAATGCCACAATCCTGATATTGTTGTCTTTTGGCTATATAATCTCGATGGCGTTGGATTTCCCCCGGACTGACAATTTCAATTACTAATAAGGGGGGTGTCATCTCCAGACGTAGGGTATTCCGTCGGGTGAGTTGTTGAATATGTTCCTCTCGAATAATGGTTAAATCAGGATAGCGGTTTCTCGGTTCTCCTTGCACTTCTAATTCAAGTCCCTGTCCTCGGACGCGATCTGTACCGACAATGGAGGCAAAGGTAAACAGGAGACGGGTTGCAATTTGCACATTTAAGCCAGATTCTGGGGGCATTGCAATGAGTTCACCATTAAAGAGTTCATAAAGTTGCTCTGAGTTATCTTCATAGTTTAGGTATTCTTCAAAGGTTTTAAAACGAGGTTTAGTTGTTAACATAGGGTAATTTTTTATTCCTTTTCTACTTCTAAATGGATTCTCGTTTCTCGTTACATCCTAACAAAAAATCGGTTCATATCTCACGTCTATCTCGTGTCATGGCTCTGCCGTGGCACGGGGGTTAGGCAGCCCTGCCGCTAGGAGGGAGGCAGAGCCTCTAGGGGAGCATTACTTGGCAGAGCCAAGTAACGAGGGAGAAGGTTCTCGTGTCATGGCTCTGCCGTGGCACGGGGGTTAGGCAGCCCTGCCGCTAGGGGAACTAGGGGAGGTATTGGAGAAGTTGATGAGCCTCCCGATTGTGGGGGAAGGTTTCCAGAATTGTGTTCAGGGTTTGGCGGGCGGCATCCCACTGTTCGGCATTCATTTGGGCTTGGGCGATGCCCAATTGAGCCGGGAGGTGTTGGCGGGTGATCTCAGGGGGGAGATGGCGCAGGGCGGTTTGGAAGGCGGCGATCGCGCCTCTAGAATCCCCCATGCCGTTCAAACTTTCCCCTAAACCAATGTGGAATGGGACCTGATTGGGCCAGTTTTGCACCGCTTGACGGTAGAGGGCGGCGGCTTCTGACCATTGACGGCGACCCAGATAGATTTGACCCGCTAAATCAAGGGCGATCGCCTCCTTTTCTTTTTCCCCCAAGGTATCTAAACCCGTATGAAAGCCCACGACTTTTTGCAACGCTTCTAGGGCTTGCCTCTCTTCCCCCTGCCACAGCAACAATTTTGCCCAATCGTAATAACCCCAAACCAAATCAGGATCAAGGGCTAACGCTTTTTCATAGGCCTCTGCCGCATCACTAAACCGGCCTTCTTTTTCATAGAGGGGAGCTACAGCGAGATAGTTATAGGCAAAATCGGGATTAGCTTCAATATTGCGCTCATAAATTTCTAATCCCCGTAACCAAAACCCCAAGGCGGTTAAGGTGGTGGCTAATTCATACTGAGCATGGGCATGGATTTGATCCGGGGGCGTGCTAATGGGGCCACGATAGCTATTGCCGCGCATTCCCCCATCGGTGATCGGCTCTCCCAAGGGGGAATAGAGGCGATCGCTCAAGCTGGGTACAATCAACCCATATTGAGGCTCTAAAGCTATGGCATTGTGATAGGTTTCTACAGCCGCGAGGGTTTGCCCCCCCTGGATTTGCACTTGGGCGAGTTTAAACCTTAACCCAATGGGGTTGTTGAGTTCTCCGGGTAGGTTGAGGGCTTGGCTATAGGCGGCGATCGCCCCTTCAAAATCTTCTAAGCACAAATAAGCATCCCCTAGGGTTTCTGCTTCTGGGGCAGTTTGGGGGTAAAGGTGAGGATCGCGCTGTGCCGCACAAATGGCCGCTAGGGTCGGGTCTTGGCGAGGAACCGCCGCGACGGGTTGACCCAAGACCCAAAGGCATAACCCAGCGATCGCCGCTGCTTTGATCATGGTGCAATTTTCCAAACACTAAATAATGGAATTTTAGGGGAGAAGGGAGGGGTTAGTTCATATCATCGCAGAGCAAGACCACGAAGAAAAAGCAGACCTAATGCCACACCATTCAGAATACAATTTAAGTAGATCGCGATCGCGTTTATCCATCATGCGTCATTGTCTGAATCCCGGTTGTTTGCATCCGTCTAATCCCGAAAATCACCAATTTTGTATCAAGTGTGGCCAAAAACTGCTTCTCCGGGAACGATATTGGGCCCAGCGAATTCTTGGCCAGGGCGGGTTTGGGCGTACCTTTCTCGCTGTTGATGAGGATAAGCCCTCAAAACCCTTTTGTGTCATCAAGCAGTTGTTACCCCAAGCCCAAGGGACGGCAAGCCTTAGCAAAGCAGCGGAATTATTCGCCCAGGAAGCGGGGCAATTAGAACAATTGGGGGATCATCCCCAAATTCCGGAGCTATTGGCCTATTTTACGGACAATGGCCAACAATACCTAGTACAAGAGTTTGTCAATGGCGTGACACTAGCGCAGGAATTAACAGAAAATGGGGTATTTTGTGAGCAACAGATTCGAGAATTACTGATTGATTTATTGGGAATTTTAGATTTTGTGCATGGCAAAAATGTTATTCACCGTGATATCAAACCAGAGAATATTATTCGGCGTAAATTGGATCAAAGGTTAGTCCTCGTAGATTTTGGGGCAGCGAAGGTCTTGCAACAAGTTCAGCGCACCGTGACAGGCACAATCATCGGTTCGGCCGAATATTGTGCGCCTGAGCAATCCATGGGCAAGGCTAAATTTGCAAGTGATTTATATAGTTTGGGGGTGACTTGTCTCCATTTACTGACGCGGATGAGTCCTTTTGATTTGTATGATTTCAATGAAATGGCGTGGGTCTGGCGCGATTTTCTCAGTGGGAATTCAGTCAGTGATGAACTGGGTCAAATTTTGGATCATTTAATTCAGCAAGCTCCTAACAAGCGGGCGCAGTCTGCCCAAGCTGTTTTACAACTATTACAACCGACATCCACGGCTCTTAATTCACCCCAAACACCTCAGCCGACGCTATCTAAACCTGAAACTCAACCACAGCCTAATTCGTTATTGATACACCCGACAAATTTTCCGATTCCACTACAGTATCAAGAGCTTGAGCAGCTTCTGAAAGCACAAGAATGGCGCAAAGCAGATGAAGAAACCGCACAACAAATTTTAAAGGTGACAGATCGTTCCAGTCTAGGGTATTTAAACCCAGAAGATATGCCTAAAATTCCTTGTGTAGATTTACAGATTATTGATCAGCTTTGGCTGAAGTATAGCCAGGGACTCTATGGCTTTAGTATTCAGAAACAAATCTATAATAATTTGGATTGTGAATCAGAGAAATTATGGAAAACGTTTTGTGATGTGATTGGTTGGCGGAAAAAAGGTTCATGGTTGTACTACAGAAATCTAAACTTTAGTTTGTCTGCACCTAAAGGTCATTTACCTGTCATCAAAATTTACTATGAAGCGCTGGGTATTGGTTCTTTATTTGGCCAAGGTGATTTTGGTTTTGAATCCGATGATTTCGCCGCGTTTATTAAAAGATTAGACGAGTGCAAAATCTAGGGATTCCCTTCTCTCGCGTCGCGACTTGTAGATTGTAATGGGGGCAACCCGGTTTCTGGGGTGGGGGTTAGAATGGGGGTGTTGTTGTGGCATTGGGGCGATGAAAGTCAAGGATATCATCAAAATTTTAGAAAATGATGGATGGTATCACGTTCGGACAAGGGGGAGTCATCGGCAATTTCGCCATTTGACCAAATCTGGCACAGTAACCATTTCCGGGAAGCTCAATGTTGATATGCCGCCAGGAACGCTTAATAATGTCTTGAAGCAAGCAGGATTAAAGTAAAGGAGTCCGACAATGAGTAATCAACAATTGCACTATACGATTATTCTTGAGCAGGGAAAATCTAGCTATGGGGTTTATGTTCCGGATTTACCGGGATGTGTGGCTGTGGGGGAGACGAAGGAGGAAGCCTTAGCCTTAATTCAAGAGGCCATTTTATTTCACCTTGAAGATTTACAAATGAACGGGCAGCCGATTCCTGAACCGCTCTCAACCAGTGAAACTGTCAGTTTATCGATTCCTGGTAATTACAATAGAATCACCCGAAGCACCAACTGAGGCGAACTGGATTATGCCTGAAATCGTCTAAATTCCCCTAATATGGGGCTTCAGTGTGATGAACCTATGGAACTATGCAGCATAAAAATTTATCATTGATTTTGGAGCAGGTGACGGCGGCGTTGGTTGATCATTATCAAGATCGGATGAAATCCGTTGTTTTATATGGGTCCCAGGCGCGGGGGGATGCTAGGGATTACTCAGATATTGATTTGTTGATCATTTTAAAAACATTGGATCATCCCTGTGATGAAATTAATCAAACTACGGATTTGATCAGTCAAATTTGTTTAGAGCATGATGTTGTAATTTCTTGGCATTTTATGGATCAGGAACGATTCAATGATCAGGATTCTCCCTTTATGTTCCATGTCAAGAAAGAGGGAATTGTTTATCAGCCATTGCGGAACAAGGATTAATCCTCCGGGGTGGGAGTACCCCATCAGTTGGGTTTTGGCTATACCTACTCCCCTGCTGTTGGGTAACGAGATATTTGGATGCTTGTACATCACAGGAATGAAACTGAACTCTTCGATTACACACTAACCCAATTCCCATTGAGCTATTCCGGCAGGTTGAAGAGTGCTGGGGACGACAACACGAAAACCGATGTTGTTGTTCTTGTTGTCGCGGGTGTTGTTGTTGCGATTGGCAGAACGGCAGTTCTTCGGGTTGTTGTTCCAATAACCACCACGCAGCAGCTAAAATGTTCATCCCTAATTCATGATTCTACCAGAATTGGAGCAAAAAGCTGATGTTGTAATTGGGCAGTGTTGCCATGATTTAAATGAGCCTGCCAACTTTGTAAAGATTCTTGAAACTTGGCTTGATCAATTTCCTGATTTCGATATTGAATACAACGAGTTCTAAGTTTAGAGCGTAGTCGCCGGAGACTATCTGAACGGATGCGAGTTTGTTGGGGTAAAATGCGGAACCCCAAAAAATTAGCACCATGACGGGTTTCAAAAAGTTGGCTTTTAATGGGATGAATTTTTAATCGCAAGGTGGCTAGATACGTTTCAATGGCTTGGCGCGCTGTGGCGAGTGTGCTGTAATCATCAGCAAAAAGGGCAAAGTCATCTACATAACGAACATAAGCAGGAATTTTTAGTTCCTGAAGAATGAAGTGGTCAAAGCTATTCAGGTAAAGATTGGCAAAAAATTGACTGGTTAAATTGCCAATGGGTAAGCCACAAGGATATAGAATTGGGGCAAGCAAATCATCTCCAGAAAAGTAATGCAGAACAGGCTCTAAGTTTTGACTATTATCAATGATTAAATCTATCAGCCACAGGGTATTTTTACACTTAATTTTACGGCGAATAATTGACTTGAGAATGTTATGATTAATACTGGGGAAAAATTTACGAATATCGCACTGGAGGATGTAGCGGTGAGTGCGGGCTAGGGTGGCGAATTTTTGGAGGGCGCGGTGGCTACCGTAGCCGATGCGGTTCGCGTAGGAGGTATCAATAAAGGAGCGTTCTAAGAGGGGAACAATAATATTACAGAGGGCGTGATGGATGATTCGATCACGATAGGGAGCCGCAGAGATTAGCCTTTTTTTGGGTTCATAGACATAGAAATGATGGTAGTTTCCCGGTTGATAAGTTTGGTTATTCAGTTCGGTTTGCAGTTGAATTAAGTTGCCTTCTAGATTATCATTGAAGGATAGAACAGCAGGACGGAAACGCTTGCCTTTTTGGGCTTTGCGGGCAGCAATGAGGAGGTTCTCAAAGCTCGAAATTTCAGGCCAAAGGTTTCCATATCGTTTCATTATGTTTAGGAATTTAGGTTATCTTAGCGGGTTGAGGAGACTGTTGGTTAATCCATCCTCCCAATTCTTTACCAATACCGTCTATTTGTTTGGCGATGTACTCGTAGCGTTCAACAGAAATTAGTTTAAAATCCATCAGTAGGCGTGTTTGGTAGCGGAGGATGGAAAGTTTGGGGTTAAGGGATCTTAACAAGTTGCCTTTTGAGGAGGAATAACGTGCTAGAATAAGGCTTTCCAAGAAATCATAAAGATTGCGGATGATTCGCTCTCCTAGCATCATTTTATGATCACGAGGTAAGCGGTTCAGAACGGGAACGTACCATTGTATCAAGTCGTAGGTTTTCTGAATGATCGGCAATTCATCCATCGCGTTTTAAGATTTAACCTGTCCTCATAAAAGCATATTGTGGTAGTGGGTGATCTTTAAAAAAAAAAAATAAAAAAAGGCGCTTCGCGCCAAGAAGAGGGAAAAAGGGAAAAAGGGTAGAGGGTCAAAGAGTTCTGGGGACGACAACACGAAAACCGATGAAGTCGTCCTTGTAGTCGCGGGGGTTGTTGAGGCGATAGGCAGAACGGCAGCCCTTCGGGTAGTGGCTCCAATAACCACCACGCAGCAGCTTTGATGTTGATTTTTTATTCAATAAACTTTTTAACCACTCCCTATCATTTTGAGAATGATTATCATTGTCTATCCATGCTCTCCCATCTGTTGGTGCATCCTGATAACTCCCGTGCCAATCATCTAAACACCACTCATACACATTCCCGTGCATATCATGGAGTCCCCAAGCATTGGGCGCGTTTAAACTCCCCACCGGGATCGTTTTTTTGCGATATTCCCCTTTCTTCCCCTTGCCATAGGTGTAGTTGCCGTCATAGTTGGCGACTTGGGGGGAGAGGGTGGGGCCAAAGTGGAAAGGGGTTGTTGTTCCCCCTCGACAGGCGTATTCCCATTCCGCCTCACTGGGCAGACGGTAGAGCTTACCACTGGCTTGGCTTAACCTTAGACAGAACTCGATACAGTCTTCCCAACTCACCCGTTCCACAGGATTGTTTTTGCCTTTGAAATTAGCGGGATTAGGATTCAGAGAGCGCACCACTTGGGGCAGTTGGGCGACAATTTGCCATTGTGCTTGGGTGATGGCGGTGCGACTCATGAAAAATTCCGGCACCATCACCCGATGCTGGGGGCCTTCATCACTATATCGCCCTTCTTCATTTTCCGGTGCGCCCATCATAAATTCTCCCGCCGGAATCACCACCATTTCTAGGTTTAATCCCTTGGTATTTTCCCAATACCCCTGATTTTGTCCCTTTTGCCGTTGGGCAATTCCCCCCTGCTCATTCACTGTGATGATCTCGTACTGGTAGATTTTCCCATTAGATGGACGCGGCGCTGTAGGCGTGGGGGAAAGAGAGGCCAGAAAATCATCTAGATTTACGGGTTGGGAAGCGGGCTGAGGCTTGGACGATACAACAGGGGATAAAGCCGCCAAAAACTCCGCCATTGAGGAATAACGATCCTTCGGCCGCAACGCCATCCCCTTGAGAATCGCCTGATTAATCTCCCCACTCACCTTCACCAACTCCTGGGGGGGAATCAAAGGCTCCTCATCCACCTTGCGGGAAAAACAATCTTGGGGCAATTGTCCCGTGATCAGGTAATACAACGAAGCCGACAGCGTATAAATATCCACCGTCGGGCTACGCTCCCCCTTAATTAACTGCTCATAGGGAGCAAAAGCCCGATTGCCAAACATCTTGGAACTCCGAGACTTGGGGATAATCTCCCCCGAAATGCCAAAATCAATCAAAACGGGCTGGCGATTCTCCCGCAGCATGATATTCACCGGGGTTGCATCCCGATGCACCAACCCCACCCCATGCACCCGCGTCAGAGCATCGGCAATGGGGCGAATATAGGCCAACGCCTCCGCTTCTGTCAGGGGGCCTCGCCGCTGTACTTCATCAAATAACGTCGTTCCGGGGATGAACTCCATCACCAAACAATGGGCTTCTTCTTCCTCAAAGAGATCCTTAACCCGGACAATATTGGGGTGGGGGTTTTGTTCCAACTGGGCTAAAGTCTGGGCTTCCCGGATGAACCGCTTCACATATTTGGGGTAGTCTGGGTCATTGCGGAGATAGGCATTAGGGGTTTTAATCACTACGGGAGCGTTAAAGCCGCAATGGATGGCTTTGTAGGTGATACCGAAGCCCCCTTGACCCAGAACTTGGTCAATTCGCAGTTTGCCGTTTTGCAATTGGTGTCCGTTGGGCCAAAACATAGGGCGGAGACGGGGTGAGGGGTGTAATGGTATTGTACAATTTTTCGCCTGTGGCAGAAACTGGGTTTTTGATAGGCTTTGGCAAAGGGTAGAGGGTTAAAGAGTTCTGGGGGCGACAACACGAAAACCGATGTCGTTGTCCTTGCTGTCGCGGGTGAGGTTGCCGCGATCTGCAAAAAATCGACCGTCTTTGGGTACAGCACAGTAACAGGCGCTTTGGGTTTAGCGTCCAGAAGCGAATTTCTCTCGCTAAAATGGAGAACACCATCACCACTCCCCCACCATACCCAACACCATCACCATCGAAAAGGAGGTTAACCCCTTGATCTTAGAAATTCTAGGTATCTTAACCGCCTTGGCTAGTGCTATACCTGATCAACTTATTCCCTAATATCGCCAATGACCATCGCCATCGCTGTTGAAAAAACCCCCCTTGCGGCTGATCCGTCGGGTGTGATCCGAGTCGCCCAAACCCGTGTCACCCTGGATACAGTTGTGACAGCATTCCTAGAGGGATGCACACCAGAGGAGATCAAAGAGCAGTACCCAGCCCTACAACTATCAGATATCTATCTTGTCATCGGCTACTATCTGAGGCATCAGGATGAGGTGAACACCTATCTAGCAGAACGTCAACAGCAGGCGAATTTGATCCGGCAAGACATTGAACAACGTTTTAGCCCTGTGGGAATCCGCGATCGCCTACTCGCAAGACACAATCAGCGATGATCCCTATGGCTCAATTCCTGGCTGATCATCACCCGTTGAATGCTTCTCGCATTGCCACTTCACTGGGGCCAGTCCGCACCAAAATTGACCGCACAAGAGATCCAAAAATGCGCCACCCCACTAAACTTAAACTGGCATAACGAGTTGACACCAATAAATCATCAAGTCGGATTTGGATCGCACCATCAAAAATAACCGCATTAGCGATCGCCCCTTCTGGATCACCGGGCAAAGGGGGCAAATACATCCGTTGGGTGGATTTGAACTTGAGCATCTCACTCAGAAGCTGTTTGGCATTCGCATCATTGCCATGAATGGGTTGGAGTCGCAACAACAAAGCGTAATTACGGCGACCCGGTACAAGATCGCAGGTAGAAGTAGCAATCGCAAATTTTAGTCCTGTGATCCGCTCTCCTAGGAAATAAGCCGCATCTGTGCTGATAATATCCCCCTGCAAAAGTGCAAAAGGGTCTTCTGTCTCATCAATCAAACCCCTTGCCAACACATCCTGATACTCAATGGGCTGGCATACCAGTGCGTTTTCTTCTCCAAAGACAAGCTGGCGGTCTTTGGTTTTGCCTAATTTATGAGCGAATTCTCGAATGATCTGCAACGCCTGAGCATCATGGGAGAGAGTTTTTAACCGCCTTTCTAACTCCGCTAAACTGGGGGACGGTTGATCGTCCATGGTCGCCATGCTTTAGTCTTCTGGTTCATAAACTTGAAACAATTGCAGCGATTTACTGATGAGATCACTTCGTTGAGCGCAACGGGTGAGGCAGGCGATCGCTATCCAGAATCACCTCATCCTCCTCATCCCAATCGGAAGTTTCTGGTTCCAAGGCCTCAAAAGTATCACGCATAGGGAGTTCCGGCAAATTGCCTAGCATCGCTACCGCTTCCGCCAGTAAATTTAAATTTTCTTCATCGGGATGCTTCTGGGCAGCACGTACCGCTAAAACCACAACTCGGAGTCCTCCCCGCAGGCGATCAACATCCCGCGCCAAACCATACAAGGTTTGAAAATCACGCTCTTCAATAATGCGATATTGGCCGGACTTGGTGTGAAGGGTCGCAATAAACCGATCCTTAACCGCACTCAGGGTTTTCGCCCCCTCTAGGCGAAATTGTTCAAACGATTTCCAGGTTTGACCCACTCGTAAGCTGAACTGACCTTGATTTTTCTGCGTAATTGCCATGACTTTATCTTTCATTCCCATAGCAATACTAACAAAAAACCAATGAAAAACCAATGTTTATCTTCTTCGCTGGCCCGCTCCCCTGATGTCCGATCTCGTGCTATGGCTCCGCTGTAGCACAGCCATTGGCCATTAGGATGGCGGGTTTTGATCCGCAACCACGCGATCGCCAATGAACTGCACCAAAGGGCGAAACACTTTTCTCGTTCAGACTTTTGGCTTTTAAGAGTCATTAACCCGTTGATTTTCACGAAGCCATGCGGGGTCTCGCTTTTCGATACCTGGTAGTGGCATTTTACAGCGAAGACTGAGGCGCAGATTGGGGGGAGGGAACCCAATTTCTCTCGCTAAAATGGAGAACACCATCACCACTCCCCCACCATGCCCAACACCATCACCATCGAAAAGGAGGTTAACCCCTTGATCTTAGAAATTCTAGGTATCTTAACCGCCTTGGCTAGTGCTATACCTGATCAATCAACTTATTCCCTAATATCGCCAATTCCCCTGAACTAGGCACATCGCCCAACTGAGATGCACCCAAGATAATTTCTGAACGAGGATAACACGATGACTTCAAGACTGATCAAAAATAAAGTTCTACAAGAGATAGACCTGATCCCAGAAGATAAGTTAATCGATTTGTACAACTTCATTCACGATTTCAGGCTAGGCTTAGAAAAATCACAAAAGACAAACAATAAAACTATTTCCGCCTTTGCAGGTTGTTGGCAAGATATGCCGGATGAAGTATTTAATGATTTTACGACAGAAATAAAACAACGTCGCCAGCAAGCCTTCACGCGGAGAAGAGGAGATGAAAGCATCGCTCGTTGATACCAATATTTTGTCCCACTTCTTTAGAGGAAATCCTCAAGTTGTGGCTAAATTTGAAGCCTACTTGCAAGAGCATGAAATGATCAACTTTAGCATCATCACCTATTATGAAATAGTCAGCGGATTAAAACATCGCGATGCCCACAATCAACTCACCCTCTTTCTGGAGTTTGCTGCTCAAAACACCATACTTCCTTTGACCCCAAAAGTTGCCGACGTTGCGGCGGAAGTGTACTCCGATTTGAGAAAGTGTGGGCAACCGATTGATGATATTGATTTATTAATCGCCGGGACAGCCATTGCCAATCAGCTAGTCCTGATTACAGATAACCGTAAGCATTTTGATCGGATCATCCAGTTGGAAGTTGATAACTGGAGTGAACTACCCCACCCTGCCTAGGCGCGAGGATGGGGCTTCCTGATTCAATGGGAACAGCATCTAGCAAAACCGAAATCTTGCCAGGTTGTCTTACGTTCCCTCCCCAGGCCGTATCGCTGGTTCCCAACGACAATATCCGCAAGGCTTCATTTTTAATGTTTTGTGCTGCATTAATATCGCGGTCATGGTGAGTGCCACAATTTTGACATTCCCATTGCCTAACTTCTAACGGTAAGCTATCCACTCTATTAAGGCAAACGTGACAAGTTTTTGAAGACGCAAAAAAGCGGTCAACTTCAATATAGGTTTTGCCTTCCCACTCGGCTTTGTATTTCAGCCTAGTGGTAAACATCCCCCAACCCACATCACTAATTGCCTTGGCTAGTTTAGGGTTTTTTACCATCCCTTTGACGTTCAGATTCTCTACAGCAATCACTTGGTTTTCGTTCACTATCTTGCGGGATAGTTTGTGTAGAAAGTCCTCACGACATCGGGCTATCTTACCATGAACCTTGGCGACTTTTTGTTTCGCCTTAGCTCGATTTTTACTCCCTTTTTGTTTACGCGATAGCTTTTGTTGCTTACGCTTTAGGTTTTTCTGATGCTTGGCAAAATGGCGAGGATTATCGTACTTAGACCCATCGCTAGTAATGGCAAAATGAGTTAGTCCAACATCAATGCCAATGGCTTTGCCCTCAACCGATGGGCTAATGGCATCCTTCCCGTCATCCACTAACACTGAAGCATAGTATTTGCCGTCAGGATTTTTGGAGAGAGTAACTGTTTTGATTGTCCCTTCAAGTTCCCGATGACGACGGAAATAAATCAATCCAATTTTTCCCGGTATTTTGATGTAATCCCCCTCCAACTTAACGTTAGCAGGATAACTTAAAGACTGCCGACCATGCTTTGACTTGAAACGGGGTGACAGCGCCCGTTTCTCAAAAAAGTTTTTGTAGGCAGTAGAAAGATTAAGGGCAACCACCTGTAAGGATTGGGAGTAGGCATCTGTTAGCCAAGGATATTCCTTTTTTAGTTTAGGTAACAGGCTTTGAATGTATCCACGAGACAGTCCTTTCCCCGTCTCGATATAGTTTTTTTGGCACAAGTCTAAGGCAAAATTCCAATACCAACGACAGCATCCGAACGCCTTAGCCAGGGATACTTTTTGCTCGTCAGTAGGATAGATACGATACTTGTAAGCCTTATACATTATCGAGAACCGATTTTGCCGACAATAGTATAACAGATTATCTAAGGATTTTATCTAAGGATTCACTGTCGCTCAGTTTATTACTGGGTTGCTATCCATCCCCTCCCTGCAAGCGAGGAAGGGGAATTCCGCAACATTTTTGTTAAAAACATTGATCAGTAATGTAGAATTTGCCACTCGCTTGGATTAAATGGAGACAGAACTCGATACAATCGTCCCAACTCAATAACTCCGGAATTTGCTGTTTGGCAATGGGTGTCCGTTGAGCCAAAACATAGGGCGGAGACACGGTGAGGGGTGTAGTGGTATTGTACAACTTTTCGCCTGGGGCAGAAACTGGGTTGTTGATAGGCTTTGGCAATGGAATTAGAGGCTCTGGGGGGCGTTACTGGGCAGAGCCAAGTCAGGAGGGGAGAAGTGGGGGGATCTGGTGTGATGACTTGGCCGCTTTTGTTGGGTTGCGCGCTTCGCTTCTCCCCTCCACCATCACGGTTGATTCCCCACTAACCAGAAACCGGGTTGCGGGGAGTTTCTCGTTTTTGGTGGACATTGTGCAAAAAACCCGGTTTCTCATTCGTGCCGGGAAGAGGGAAAGAGGGAAAAAGGGTAGAGGGTCAAAGAGTTCTGGGGACGACAACACGAAAACCGATGCGCCTGTACTTGAGGCCGCGGGTGCGGTGGTAGCGATTGGCAGAACGGCAGTACTTCGGGTAGTTGTTCCAATAACCACCACGCAGCAGCTTTGATGTTGATTTTTTATTCAATAAACGTTTTAACCACTCCCTATCATTTTGAGAATGATTATCATTATTTATCCAAGCTCTCCCATCCCCCGGTGCGCCCTGATAACTCCTGTGCCAATCATCTAAACACCACTCCCACACATTCCCGTGCATATCATGGAGTCCCCAAGCATTGGGCGCGTTTAAACTCCCCACCGGGATCGTTTTTTTGCGATATTCCCCTTTCTTCCCCTTGCCATAGGTGTAGTTGCCGTCATAGTTGGCAACTTGGGGGGAGAGGGTGGGGCCAAAGTGGAAAGGGGTCGTTGTTCCCCCTCGACAGGCGTATTCCCATTCGGCCTCACTGGGCAGACGGTAGAGCTTACCACTGGCTTGGCTTAACCTTAGACAGAACTCGATACAGTCTTCCCAACTCACCCGTTCCACAGGATTGTTTTTGCCTTTGAAATTAGCGGGATTAGGATTCAGAGAGCGCACCACTTGGGGCAGTTGGGCGACAATCTGCCATTGTGCCTGGGTGATAGCGGTGCGACTCATGAAAAATTCCGGCACCATCACCCGATGCTGGGGGCCTTCATCATCAGATCGCCCCGCCTCATTTTCCGGTGCGCCCATCCTAAATTCCCCCGCCGGAATCATCACCATTTCTAGGTTTAATCCCTTGGTATTTTCCAAATAGCCCTGATTTTGTCCCTTTTGCCGTTGGGCAATTCTCCCCTGCTCATTCAGCGTGATGATCTCGTACTGGTAGATTTGAATGTGTTGAGGAACAGGTGAGGATTTTGCAGCAGAGGAGGTTTTCGCCACAGACTGGAGATCCGCTAAAACCTCCGTTGTAGATTGATAACGTTTTTTTGATGCTGGCTCAACCAGTCGATCTAAAATTTTCCCCAAATCATCACTAACCCGATTGCCATTTAAATAATCCCGCCACACCCATTCCCCATCATGCACTGAATATAAATCAAAAGGACTCGTCTGGGTCAGTAAATGCAAACAAGTCGCCCCTAAACCGTACAGATCACTATTGAGTCGCGCTTTCCCTATACCTTGCTCCGGCGCACAATATTCCACCGAACCAATCACCGTACCCGTAACAGTGCGCTGTACCTGCTGCAACACCTTCGCCGCCCCAAAATCCACTAAAACCAACTTTTGATCCCCTTGGCGACGGATAATATTTTCTGGCTTAATATCCCGGTGAATCACATTCTTCTGATGAACAAACGCCAAAATATTCAGTAAATCCCCCAACACAGCCCGAATCTTCTGCTCTGAAAAGACCCCCTGATTTTCCAATTCTTCCTTAAGCGTGATTCCTTTGATAAACTCTTGAACTAAATAAGACTGATTCTTTTCAACAAAATGCGCGAATAACTCCGGAATTTGCGGATGTTTCCCCAAAATTTCCAATTGTTGCGCCTCTTGTTCAAACAGTTCTAATGCCTTGGTGAACGTTGACGGATCTTGGGGAAAAAGTTGCTTAATCACACAAAATGGCTTCGAGGGTTTATCTTCATCCACCGCCAAAAACGTTCGCCCAAATCCCCCCTGACCGATCACCTCCTTCGCCCAATATCGCCCCCGTAGTAACAAGGGATTACCGCATTTTTGACAAAACTTGTGACCGTCGGGGTTTGGCTGACTACAGGCAGGATTCAGACAGTGACGCATAGCACATTACCATATTGGGGTGAGGATTTTGTTCTAACTGGGCTAAAGTCTGGGCTTCCCGGATGAACCGCTTCACATATTTGGGGTAGTCTGGGTCATTGCGGAGATAGGCGTTGGGGGTTTTAATCACCACGGGAGCGTTAAAGCCGCGATGGATGGCTTTGTAGGTGATACCGAAGCCCCCTTGACCCAGAACTTGGTCAATTCGCAGTTTGCCGTTTTGCAATTGGTGTCCGTTGGGCCAAAACATAGGGCAGAGACGGGGTGAGGGGTGTAATGGTATTGTACAATTTTTCGCCTGTGGCAGAAACTGGGTTTTTGATAGGCTTTGGCAATGGAATTAGAGGCTCTGGGGGGCGTTACTGAGCAGAGCTAATCTAGCAGAACGTCAACAGCAGGCGAAGTTGCTACGATGATTACCTTTGCCTACCAACGCATCGAAGCTGGATTATCCATGCCTGGATTGTTCGAGGTGAATCGTCGTGTTCCTGTCGGCTTGGCCATTGAGGAAATTATCGAGAATGTCGGGGTGAAGACCCTCGGGGAGAGCTGCGCAACGTTTCACGAACACCGACGGGATGAAACCCCGACCCGTATAGAAACAGCACTTCGACAGGCTCAGTGACACAAAGCACGACTCAAACCTTGACAATTTGTGCTATATAGCATAGCATACAAATAGTTGTTTGGGGTCGAGAAACAATGATTGTCTTAGAGATGAAAGCTGTGCTTAAGCCTGATCAGGCATTGGCTATAGACGAAGCTGTTCGTACAGTACAATTCATCAGAAACAAAGCGTTAAAGCTTTGGATGGATGCCAAGAGAGAAGACAAAGTAGACAAATATTCTCTCAATAAATACTGTGCAGTTCTTGCCAAACAGTTCAAGTTTGTTGATACTCTAAATTCTACAGCCAGACAAGCATCTGCTGAACGAGCCTGGTCTGCTATTGCTCGTTTCTATGACAATTGTAAGAAAAAGGTTAAAGGGAAAAAAGGTTATCCTAAATTCCAAAAGAATAACCGTTCTGTAGAATATAAACACTCTGGTTGGAAACTATCAGAGGACCAGAAAAAAATCACTTTCACAGACAAGAAAAACATCGGGACGGTTAAACTAAAAGGAACTAGAGACCTGAACTTTTATCCTTTAGACCAAATTAAACGAGTTAGGATTATTAAACGAGCGGATGGTTACTATGTCCAATTCTGTCTAAACGTTGATATTCGGGAATACGCTAAACCGCTAGAACCGACTAAAAGATGTGTAGGATTGGATGTAGGCTTAAAAGTGTTCTATGGGAACAGTGATGGTGAAACAGTAGAGATACCACAATACTATCGCCAGGCCGAAAAAAGATTAAACCGTCTGAATCGGCAGAAATCTAAAAAGTTTAAGAAAGGTCAACCCCAATCAAACAACTATCAAAAGGCTAGAAAGAGATATGCTAGAAAACATTTAAGAATAAGTAGGCAACGTAGAGGCTTTGCTGAAAAAGAGGCATTGCGCGTCATTAAATCTAACGATTTCATCGCCTACGAAAACTTAAATGTCAAAGGCATGGTAAAAAACTCTAGACTAGCTAAATCTATTAATGATGCAGCTTGGTCAACGTTTCGTCAATGGCTAGAGTATTTTGGCTTTAAATATGGTAAGGCTACGGTAGCAGTGCCGCCCCATAACACGAGTCAAAACTGTTCTAACTGTGGTCAAAAAGTGTCTAAATTCCTATCTACAAGAACCCATGTTTGTCCCCATTGTGGTTATACGGAAGATAGAGATGTTAATGCTGCTATCAACATTTTGAAAAGAGGACTAAGTACGGTGGGACACACCGAAACTTATACGCTTGGGGAGAGATTCCCTCTGGCTTGGTTGGATACGTCCTGTCAAGTTAAGGAAACTCGGTGAACCAAGAATCCCTCGCTTTTAGCGACGGGAGTGTCAATTTGATTGCCGAATGTAGCCTTGAGGGGGAATGGGAAGGACAAGTCCGATTTCTCCCACTGTGTTAGTTCCTCTAGATTGCGTGCCATAGCTAGGCTCATCGTAGTTGCTAAAGAAATTATTTTGTAGTATATCTTGTATTACACAATAATTCTGATGAGTGTTATGGTCTTACAGGCTGATGATCTTTGGAAAACCTATGGCGATCGCTCCGTTGTCCGGGGGGTGAGCTTTAGCCTAGCGGCCGGGGAGGTGTTGGGATTCCTCGGAGCCAATGGAGCCGGAAAAACCACCACCGTTGGAATGCTCTACGGGGCAGTGATTCCCAGTCGAGGCCAGGTGACGGTGGACGGGTTCAATGTGCGCAGCCAAGGCCGCCGCGCTCGCCAAATCATGGGAGTTGTCACCCAAGAGGACAACCTAGATCCTGATTTTTCTGTGTTTGATAATCTCCGCTACTTTGCCAGTTTCTACGGCATTACCGGCCGGGCGGCTCAACAGCGAGCCAGTGAACTCTTAGAACAAGTGGGTTTAGGGGATTATGCCCGCCATCGGGTAGATCAGCTATCGGGGGGGCTAAAACGCCGCCTCGTTTTGGCCCGGGCTTTAATTAACCGTCCTCGTCTCGTCTTTTTGGATGAACCGACGACGGGTCTTGATCCCGATGCCCGCCAAGATTTTTGGCGATTGGTGACGGAACTCAAGCAGGCGGGCTGTGGGGTGTTGCTCACGACCCACTACATGGATGAAGCACAGCGATTGTGCGATCGCCTCCTCCTTTTACAAAAAGGTCAAGTGATCAACAGTGGCACCCCCCTAGACTTAATCCACAGCACCATTGGGGAGGAGGTGATTGAAGTGGATGGGATGAAAGAAGAGCAATTACACCCCCTGCTCACCCAATTTCAAACCTGGGGGCGGCTGGTGGGGGTGCATTACCTGATCGCCGTTCCTCCCAAACGCGGCGATGAACTTTGGGAATATCTCAGCGATCGCCATCCTGCTGGTCTGAGTCGTCGCCGCGCCAACCTTGAAGATGTCTTTTTACGCCTTACGGGTCATAGTCTCGATGAAAACTGATTTTACTCCATTTACCCCGACCCAAGAGCCACAGAGTCAAGCCCCGATCACCCCTTGGGGGGTCTATGCCGCTTGGCAACGCAACGCCCGCGTTTATCAAGCCACTTGGCTTGTGAATAGTTTACCCCCCTTATCGGAGCCGTTAATTTATCTGGTGGCCTTTGGCTATGGCTTAACGCCCCTCGTGGGAGAAATTTCCTACTATGGCACAACGGTAGATTATCTCCGCTTCCTCGCACCGGGGATGATGGGCATTGGTGTGCTTTTCCAGTCCTACAGTGAGGGAGCCTATGCCAGTTATCTACGTTTGGACTATCAAAAAACTTGGCACGCCATCCTCACCACCCCGTTAACCTTTAGTGAGGTGTTTACGGGTGAATTGTTGTGGGCGGCAACCAAGGGCATGATTGCCGCCCTAGCCACGGGGTTACTGGCGATCCTTTGGGGCTTAATGTCGATTACAACATTGGTGTTGTCGATTCCGCTCTTGCTATTGGGGAGTGTGGCCTTTGCCGGGGCAGGTTTACTGACGGCGGGGTTGGTGCGCACGATTGATCAAATCAATGTACCTATCTATCTCTTAATTGTGCCGATGTTTACGCTCTGCGGAACCTATTTCCCCCGTCAAACATTGCCTTCCCCCTTGTTGGAGGTGGCGGGTCTTTTACCGTTATCGGTATTAGTGGATCTGCTCCGCTGGCCCTTGGGTTTACCCAACCATTGGCCTTGGGCATTGTTGGGGTTAGTGGGGTGGGCGATCGCCTCAATTGTCCTCGCCTGGCGGACGATCTACCCCCGTCTCTTTCACTGAAGTCAACAAGATCCCCTTTGTCTGGTGATTGGCCTTGAATGAATGCTCCGCCACCTGCGAGGGCCCGAGGTGGCGGAGTGCGTCGCTAATTTTGTTCAAGAAGACAGGGAGAGGGGGAGTTGATCATTATTCCCTCCTGCCTGTTCCCTGTTCTTTTGTTGGGTTTCGCGATCGCTCCACCCAACCTAAAATCATGGTATCAACGGCTTAAGCGGGGGCTTGGCAGTAGGTTTCATAAACGCCGTCGAGTAACAAGTTTAAGGCATTAACGGCGGATTGGGCGGCGTTAAGGGCGGCTTGTTGCTCTTCGGGAGTTTGACAAAGTTGGGTGAGGGCTTCCCGAGTGACTTGACTGTGGATTTCGTCGGCTTTTTCGTGGACGCTGAAGAAGGACAAGGCTTCGGGAGCCTCAATGTCGTAGTATTCTTTCAGTCCCGCAATTTTGGTGGTGGAGACTTCGGGAATTTGGGCTTCGTAGGCATAGAGGGCGGCTAAACCTTCGGCGGGGTTCTCGCTACGGGCGAGGGTTTTCAGTTGTTTGATGGAGTCTTGGGTTTGGGGGAGATAGTCATGGTTTAAAACGTCTTCCCGGTTTACCCCTAAGCCTTCGGCAAAGCGCAGCCACAGTTCAGGGTGGTTGACGCTGTCGCCTTCTTCTTCCATCAAGTTCTCTAACAGCATTTTGCGGATGTTCAGGTCATCACAAGCGGCGTGGGTGGCGCTGACGTAGGTGGGGAAGTTGTGAACTTGCCAGTAGTATTCCTTAGCATACTCTTGCAGCATTGTCAAGGTTAATTTTCCTTCGTTCCAGAGTTGATAGAAGGGGTGCTTGAGGAGGTGGTTTTGTTCGAGGATAGCGTCAAGTTGAGCGAGGAAGGGGGCTTGAGTCGTTGGATTTTGGATAGCTACCATGTTTTTTTGTCGTTTTGTGATGTTAATGAACAAATTGCTTCTCACTTTACCAAAAACGGGCTGAGAATGCGCTGATTGTCTTAGGGGCTATGGTAACGGTTGCACTGACTGGGGGTAAAGTCCTGTTGAATAATTGTTAAAAATTGTTAAAGTGGTAAGAGTGCAACGTGCAAGGGGAAAATATCGGTAATGCTGCGACTAGAACATATTAGCAAGGTCTATCCGACAGGGGAAGTGCTGAAGGATGTGACGTGGGAAGTGAAGGAGGGCGATCGCATTGGTTTGGTGGGGGTGAATGGTGCAGGGAAATCCACCCAACTCAAAATCATTATGGGGGAGATTGAACCCTCTGGGGGAGAGGTGATTCGTCCGGCCGATCTGCACATTGCCTATTTAACTCAAGAGTTTGAGGTGGAACCGACGCGCACGGTGCGGGAGGAGTTCTGGACGGTGTTTGAGGAGGCCAATCAAGTTCATGAGGCGATCGCACACACCACCCACGAAATGGCCAGCGCCGATCCCGATACCCTAGAGGACTTAATCCATCAACTCGACCGCTTACAACGACGTTTTGAAGCCCTCAATGGCTACGCTTTAGACGCGGAAATTGAGAAGATTCTGCCAGAAATGGGCTTTTCCCCCGAAGATGGCGATCGCCTTGTCAGTTCCTTTAGTGGGGGGTGGCAGATGCGCATGAGTTTGGGCAAGATCCTACTACAAAAACCCGATATCCTGCTATTGGACGAACCGACGAACCATCTCGACTTAGAAACCATCGAATGGCTAGAACTGTATTTAAAAGGCTTAAAAACCCCCATGGTGATTGTCTCCCATGACCGAGAATTTTTAGACCGTCTCTGCACCCAAATTGTGGAAACCGAACGAGGGGTTTCCACGACCTATTTAGGCAATTATTCCAATTATCTCGCCCAAAAAGCCGAAAACCAAGCCGCTCAACTCAGCACCTACGAACGGCAACAAAAGGAATTAGAAAAACAACAGGCCTTTGTGGATCGATTTCGCGCTAGTGCCACTCGTAGCACCCAAGCGAAAAGCCGCGAGAAACAACTGGAAAAAATGGAGTTAGTAGATGCCCCTGTTGGGGCGGTGAAAAGTCTCCGGTTTCAGTTTCCCCCAGCCCCCCGCAGTGGTCGAGAAGTGGTGATTATTGAGGATGTTTCCCATACCTACAATGAGAAGATTTTATTCCTCGGTGCAGAGTTATTGATTGAACGAGGCGATCGCATTGCCTTCCTCGGCCCCAATGGATGCGGCAAATCTACCCTACTCCGCATGATTATGGGCATGGAGGCCGCAGAAGAGGGTCGCATTGAACTGGGCAAACATAACGTTATTCCGGGCTATTTTGAACAAAATCAAGCGGAAGCTTTAGACCTCGAAAAAAATGTTATGGAAACCATCCATGATGAAGTTCCCACCTGGAAAAATGAGGAAGTTCGCACGTTATTAGGGCGCTTCCTATTTAGTGGGGAGACAGTGTTTAAAAAAGTTTCGGCTTTGAGTGGGGGAGAAAAAGCCCGTCTCGCCTTAGCTAAAATGTTGCTCCGTCCGGCGAATTTACTCATTTTAGATGAGCCGACCAATCACTTGGACATTCCCGCCAAAGAAATGCTCGAAGAGGCACTACAAGGCTATGATGGCACGGTGATTATTGTTTCCCACGACCGTTATTTTATCTCCAAAGTTGCCAATAAAATTGTCGAGGTTCGAGATGGGGAATTGTTACTCTATCGGGGGGATTATCACTACTACTTAGATAAAATCGCCGAGGAAAAAACCAAGGAACAACTACGGATTAAAGCCGAAAAAGAGGCCGAGAAAAAAGCGGCTAAAGCGGCTAAACAGCGTGAGAAAGCCAAGAACAGCAAGAAGAAAAAAGTAGCGTCTTAGTTCAGCCATTCAGTAATCCGTGCTGGGTGACGGATTACTGATGGGTGTCACGATTGTTTTTTCTGAACCATTTAGTCCCCATTTCGGTTTTAGCCGACCACCAAAGATAAAGAGTCAACTGCCCCACCCACAAGGGGATGGGGCTTGTAACTAACCCACAAGGGCTGTCACATCTGGCAGATTGACCGCTGCCTGTTCCACTGTCCCCATTGAGGTAGTGGAAAGAATGTAGTCGTCTCTGTGATTCTTCGCTGCATTCAAATCGGAATGGTCACGATGACCACAGTTGCGACAGTAAAAACGAGACTTCGTGCGATTCGTTTTTCTGATGTGCTTACAGACATTGCATTTCTGGGATGTGTATCTCGGATCTCCGAAGACGACCCGCTTCCCCAATGCCTCCGCCTTGTACGCCAAAAACAAATCTTGCTGGTGAAACGACCAACTCCCCAGCCACTTGTTCATCTTCTTTCCCCGCCTTTTTTGGCGGATTCCCGATAGGTCTTCTAACACAAACACGGCTACACCCGTCAGGTTTGCCAGTTTCTTCGTGACACAGTGATTCACGTCTCGCATGAACCGCTTCTCGCGTCCACTCATCGCTCTCAAGCGACGTTTAGCAGAGCGAGTGCCTTTTTGCTGCAACGTTTTTCGGTTGTGTAAATACCGTCGCTGTGTTGCACGAACCTGGCTACTTGAAAAGAACTGACCATCGGATGTTACAGCGATGTGATACAACCCTCGGTCAATCCCCAAGACTTTGCCCTGAGTTACTGTCGGCGGTGTTTGGGCTTCAAACACCAACCTCACCCAAAACTGTTGACTCTGTTTCGAGTAGGTCACTGTCGCCGCGCAGAACTCCCAGGTTTCCACGATTTCTCGAAAATGCTCCGGCACATTGAGGATGAGCTTTTCCCGCTTACCAATGCACGAAAGGGTCAACTGATGCCCTCTCAGCGTCATGGTGCGCTTGTCATATCTCAGTCCTGATGTAGGCTTTTTCCGGGGTGTGCGCTGAAATTTGGTCGCCTTAACTGCCTCCAGGGCATTATCACGCATCGTTTGCACGAGTGCGGATGGCACATCAGGATATTGCCCTCTGAGGTCAGCATACAAAGCCCTATGAGCCTTGGTTTTATTGTACGTCCGCGTCTTCAATGCCCAGTCAACGTGCTGATTAAAAATGTCAGCACAAAAGCCCATGAGGGGCAAAAACCGCTCACGGGGTAGGTTGACGGGAATGGAAACGGTTCGCTTCATGTTGGCGAGCATCCAGGATTGGACTGGCGAGAAAAAAGGACAATCTATAGGTAGGGCTTCCTGAATAACACCAGATGCTAGGCTCAACAAGGGAACAGGGAACTCTTAACAGGGAACAGATCATCTAAAACTGGCACGATTGCCTATTCCCGACTCCCGAGTCCCCAACTCTCGGACTTATTCAGCACGCCCTACTTACTACGGCACTGTTGGTCACGTCTGGGAGGAAGCTGTGAAGCGATATATCGAGACTCAGAAGCAGAGAGGCTAACTGTTATCCCGATATACTGTTGGCAGGCGAGCGGGGTATTGAACCCCATCGCCTGCTTTGCCTCTCATCCCCACCCACAAGGGGATGGGGTTTTCCCGGCAATTTTTATAAAAACAGCAATTCCTCCGAAGAATAGCAGCAAATCTTGATTCATAAAAAGTCCTCATCGTTTTGGAACATTAACCCACATTGTAAGGGGCATTCATAAATTCTCCCTGCTACTGATTAGGCGGAAACTGTCGGGACTTCACATCTCGAATAAACGCCTGAGTTGCTTCGGTCATGGTAGCGCGTAGGTTGGTATAGGCTTTAGCAAAGGGGGGCAATTTCTCCGATAATCCCCATAAATCCGCCGTGACCAACACCTGACCATCACAAGCGGAACCGGCCCCAATGCCAATGGTAGGAATCGGCAATTTTTCCGTGATGTGGGTAGCGAGGGGGGCGGGGATATGTTCCAAGACTAGGGCAAAGGCTCCCGCTTCCGCAATGGCGATCGCCTCCCTCAGAATCCGTTCCGCCTCCGCCTCAGTTTTGCCCTGTTGCTTATAGCCCAACTGATGCACCGATTGGGGCGTTAAGCCCACATGACCCATCACCGGAATACCAATACTGGTTAACTTGGCAATAGTTTGCACAATATCGGGACTTCCCCCTTCAATTTTCACCCCTTGGGCATGACTTTCCTTGAGAATACGCCCGGCCGAGTGAATCGCTTGGGGGATACTTTCTTGATAGGTCAGAAAGGGCAAATCCACCACCACTAAGGCCTGTTTGACCCCTCGGCAGACCGCTTGACTGTGGTGAATCATTTGGTCAAGGGTGAGGGGTAAGGTGTTGGGATAGCCCAAGGCGACCATGGCGAGGGAGTCCCCGACGAGAATCACCTCAACGCCCGCTTGATCGACAATTTGTGCGATCGCCCAATCCCAAGCCGTTAACATAACAAAAGGCTGGGCTTGATTCTTCCAATTCCGTAGCGTTTGCGGGGTGACAGGCATTTTTAATCCAAGTCCTCAAAACTCAAAATCAATAAATCGGGGGAGGATTACGCACAAAAGCCAAATGAGGCCGCACTAATCCGGTAGTTTGACTGACCCATGCTAACCCCTCACTGGTACCCACCCATAATTTATTCCCCGTATCTGGAGACAAAGATAAAACCCGATGGGAAGGTAAATCCGGAATCTGCCCTAAAATGGCCCCCGTTGACCCATCTAAGTTATATAATCCATTTTCCGTTCCTACCCACACCCGACCATCTGCCGCAAAGCGAATCGACTTAATATTGCGCCCATCAAACTCCCGAATCGTGCGGACAATGCGCTTATCAATGGGATTCACCACCAATAAATGGCTAATCGTACCCACCCACAAATTCCCATCGGGAGCCTTCGCCAGAGTTTGTACTACCCCCCCCGGCATATTAGACATTCGCCCCATAATTAACGCGCTGGCTGTGTTCACTTGAACCAATCCCTCTAAAGTCCCCACCCACAATTGACCCTCATTATCCGTCGCCAAAGTATTGGCACTAACACCCGGTAAAGCTTGTAACGTGGTCATTCTTAAGCCTTGATCGGGACTAATTAACACCAATCCCCGATCCGTTCCGACCCATAGGTATCCCCGATGATCCACTAACAGGGATAATACCCGATTAGAGGGCAAGCTGAAATTTTGCGCCGTCACTTCATTACTGCGAGGATCTACCCGCACCAACCCTTCATAAGTCCCCACCCAAATCCGCCCAGAACGGTCTTGGGCTAAGGCTCCAATACTATAGTTAGGTAGGGCAACTCGGGCGTTAATCCGCCCTGTATTGGGGTCAATGCGGGTCAGTCCAATCCAAGATCCCACCCAGAGATCCCCGGTATAGTCCGGTTGTAGGGCTGTGATGCGAAAATCCCGTTCTCGGATATTCTCTTGGCGGACACGCTCCGGGGGGAGGGGGGCATTTCCCGGAGGGGGTGGGGCTGATTGGAAATGGGGGGGACTGATGCCTTCTGCTTCGAGTTGAGGCAGCCATTGGGCGATGATGGCGGTCTGGGGCATTCCTAAGACTCCACCCCAGAGGAACAGACCTCCTAGAATACTCAGGGGCCGGGTACTAAACCTTGCTGTTAACGAAACCGTCATAGATAACTCCAATTTCTTGGGTCAGGTTTGCCTTGACAACGTTATCTGGGCTTGTTGGGTCTAACTCACTTCCTTAACCCCTTAGAAATGTTTAACGTTAGACGACAGAGCAGGGAACTGGCACGCATTCCGAGGTGTCTTGACCCAGATAACGTAGTTCTCGAAGAACTTAGTCTGGTCACGTTTGGACTTTTTCCAGCCCCCGTTAGATTGCGTCAGCAATTAAGGGCGAGTTCGTGACAAGCTGAGGGGTTTCTCTCGTGCTTGAGCCAATCTTAACATTGACACTCCTCGACCTAAAAGGTACAGTTGGGTCTAGCGTAGGCGTGTTATTCAGCAGACCTTAATTAACGAACCTTCCCAAAACGGCGATCGCGCTTTTGATAATCCAACAGGGCCTGATGAAAAGCTTCTCGGTCAAAATCAGGCCAGCCAATCGAGGTAACATAGATTTCTGCATAGGCCATCTGCCAGAGCAGAAAATTGCTAATCCGCATTTCTCCACTGGTGCGGATGAGTAAATCGGGGCTGCTTAATTCGTGGGTATAAAGATGACGTTCAAATAAAGCCTCATCAATATCCTCAGCCTCCAATTCTCCCGTTTTTACCTTTTGGGCGATCGCACGACAAGCCTGAACAATCTCCTGCCGTCCGCCGTAGTTGGTGGCTACCGTAAACTGCACCTCTTGATTATCCTTTGTATCTTCCATTGAGCGGGCAATTTCCCGTTGCAGAGAAGCGGGTAAGGCCGCCAAATTGCCCACAAAACGAATGCGCACCTTTTCGGCAATCATTTCCGCCAATTCCCGCCGTAGGACTTGCTCAAACAGGGTCATCAGGAATTGTACCTCTTCCATGGGACGACCCCAATTTTCCGTCGAAAAGGCATAGACCGTTAAGGCAGCAATGCCCCAATCCTTGCAACAGCGCAGTAAATCCTTTAGGGTATCCACACCTCGGCGATGTCCCATAATTCTGGGTAGACCTCGCGCTTTAGCCCAGCGACCATTGCCATCCATGATGACTGCAATATGTTGGGGTAGGCGATCGCAATCCAGATCCGAGGGTAACTGTTCTAAAGGCGCACTTGGTTTTACAATCATTGCTTTTTCTGGTAATGAATCCCCTTGGAGGCGGCTACTATTAAATCAAACCCGAGTTTCATGTTTTTGGGCAAATTTCCCGATTTGTCACAAATTTTAACCCAAGGGTAGGACGAACCGGAACTTTTTCCCCTGAACAGGAATCTCCCACCCTTCACGAGAGCCACGAATTTGCACCGCCCCAGCATGGAGCAGGGTACTGGTTTGAACAGCCTCACACCCTTGGCGACAGTTCTTCTTCTCTTGCTAGTGCCGCCCCAGGCTCTCCCGGATCTATGGTGATAAGCCAGACTTATATCTATGTAGGGCAGGCGATAAGCCTGACGGCATAGCTGCGCTTACCGCTTTTTGTCATAAAAATAAAACAAAGCACAGGAAAATATCATGTCATACCTCGCACCACAAAATCCTGAAAACGCAAAAACGCAAATTACGCCAACAGAAGAAACACAAAAAGCAGGGCGATAAGCCTATTTTACCCGAAAAAGAAACCCGTTTTCTGAGGCTCCGAGTTCTGCGCCAAGAAAGAAACCGGGGTTTTTTATATGCTTTACCCAGAATAACTCAGGAAAATAGTAAACCATCAGTTTTGAAGTTCAGGAACCCGATCGCTTTCATATTGTTCAATTAAAACACCGAGAAGATCCATCAGTGAAGCGAGAGGATGTGCTTCATCTTCGCCAACTTCATCAATCAGGCGATCGAGCCAATCAACCAGACATTGATAACTGGCTTCATCGCGGGGAATGACTAATTTAGTTGCTAGGGGCTGCCACAATTTTTGAGTTTCATCAATGCTCAACATTTTTACTCTCTCCATTTGCCTCGATCATACTCTGCATGAGTCAAAACTGCCCGAATATAAATTTTTTGTCGATTATAGTGAATCGCCGCTATTAACCGTACTTTGTTCCCACCAATATTAAACACTGTGAGGTTATTAACTTGATCAGCACTGGGAAACTCGTTACGAAGTTCAACAAAGGAATTAAATATTCCTGATTTCACCAGTTGATACCAACGAGCCAATGCGCTTTCTGTGTCCGGGTACTTTGCTGCAAATTCATTGAGCCGTTTGCGTGTGATAACGTGCATTGCGATCGCATCTTTCCCGATTGTCACAAATTTTAACCCAAGGGCAGAACGAACAGGACAGAACGAACCCCATAGTTCCCCACCTTACTTTCTCCCCCGTGAAGTCGAACTAAACCCATCTAAAAAACGCTCCACCAAACTCCAGCCATAATGCCGAAGTTTGCGACTCCAGCGCCCCAACTGAGGCGCGACCGCCTCCCGTTCCATCATCGGGGAGAACTTTTCTTTCAAAATTTCCCTTAACTTCGTACTGGTCAAGGGTCGATTTAACGAGCGCTTTTCTGCCAAGGAAATCGACCCAGTTTCCTCAGACACCACAATACATAAACAATTATCCACCCGTTCCGTAATCCCCATAGCGGCTCGGTGTCGAGTCCCCAGTTGACGGGAGGCCGTGCGTTCCGAGAGCGGTAGAATAATCCCGGCTGCCACTACCCGGGAGCCGCGAATTTGCACCGCCCCATCATGGAGCAGGGTACTGGTTTGAAAGATGGTTTGTAACAGTTCCCGCGACACTTCCGCATTGAGAACCACCCCAGACACCGAAAAATCCCGCTCATCAATCGGGCCGCTGGTTTCCACCATAATTAAAGCCCCTGTACGGTTCTGAGACAGGTCTTTTACCGCGTCTACAATTTCATCGATTACATGATCCGGTTTGGGAATGGGACGACGGGAGGGTTGAAATAACTTGAGGATTTCACCCCGTCCCAACTGTTCCAAAAACTGGCGAAACTCTGACTGAAAAACCACCGCCATTGCTACCGCCGAGCCTAAGACCAACCGTTCTAAGACAAAGCTTAAATGGGGCAGTCCCAAACGGTTACTAATTACGGCAGCTAGCATGAGAATAATTAGACCTCGGACTACCCATAGGGTGCGCCGTTCTCCAATCACCAACAAAACCGCGTAGGTGAGCAGGAGAACTAAGCTAATATCAACAATTTCTAATAGCCAGGAGGGAATCCAGCTAGAGTCAGGAGGAAAACCCGACAACAACATTGAACTTTCTCAAAGGGTGATTGTAGGTTTACGGCTTCAGTTGCAGTTTTTCCGGTAAACGGTCTTGTCGTAACAAGTCCTCATAGGTTTCTCGTTCTAGGATAATCTCAGCATCCCCCCCCTGGACTAACACGGCCGCCGGACGAGGGAGACGGTTATAGTTGGAGGCCATACTGTAGTTGTAGGCTCCGGTGCCTAAAACGACTATGAGATCACCGGGTTGGGTGCGGGGCAGTTGGGCTGCTTGGATGAGAATATCCCCCGACTCGCAATGTTTACCTGCTAGGGTAACAGTTTCTTGGCTCGGTGTGGTCATCTGGTTCGCCACGACTGCCCGATAAAGGGATTGGTAGGTGATGGGGCGGGGATTGTCGGACATTCCTCCATCCACGGCGACGTAGGTTCGGTTGAGGTCGGGGATTTCTTTGCGACTACCCACGGTGTAAGCGGTGACACAGGCAGCCCCAATGAGGGAGCGCCCGGGTTCACAAATCAGTTTCGGGAGGGGGAGATTATACCCTTGGCAAGCACTGGCGACGGATTGGGCGGCGGCTTTGACCCATTCTTCAATACTGGGGGGATCATCACTTTCGGTGTAACAAATGCCTAAACCACCGCCAATGTTCAGGATTTCGAGGGAGAGGTTGTAGGTTTTGGCTTGGTGGAACCAATCGACGAGGACGCGGCCGAGGTCTTGGTGGGGTTGCCGTTCAAAGATTTGGGAGCCAATATGGGCATGGAGCCCCAGACAGTGGAGGGAGGGATTTTGGGCGACGGTGGCAAAGATGGCGGGGAGTTGATTGGGGTCAAAGCCAAATTTGCTGTCGATGTGTCCGGTGCGGATATATTCGTGGGTGTGGCATTCAATGCCGGGGGTGAGACGGAGGAGGATGGGGGCGGGTGCGTTGGGGGAGGCGATCGCGCTTAAGAGTTCCAGTTCTAGGAGGTTGTCTACAATGATGGTGCAGCCTTTATGATAGGCAAATTCCAGTTCGCTCCGGGATTTGTTGTTCCCATGCAGATAAATATTTTGGGGGTTAAATCCGGCTTTGAGGGCGGTGTAAAGTTCTCCCCCGGATACTACGTCAATTCCCAGGCCTTCACTGGCGACAATGGCACAGACGGCTAAACAGTTCCAAGCTTTGGAGGCATAAATGGCGGTGGCTTCTCCGGGGTAATAGCGGGCGAGGGCGGTTTGATATTGACGGCAAGCGGTGCGTAGGGTGAACTCATCCAAGATGTAGAGGGAAGAGCCATATTGAGCCACTAAGTCCGCTATACTACAGCCCCCGATTTCTAGGGTGTCTTGGTCGTTGACTTGGGCGGTCAGGGGCATTAAACACTGATTGGGAGAAAGTAAAGTGCGATCGCCTTGGGGCAGATATTGGGTTCCGGCAGTGGTTTTAGGCGAGGAGTCCGTTAATAACATGAATTTTCTGGTCTTTGAGTAGTTGAGGAGTTCTAGGATAAAACAATTATCCCCAGTTTTGCTATCCGTTGGGGGTTTCTTTAGCCCAACTTTCTTTTTCACCGTAGCATTATTCGGGGTTCAGTGAATCACTCCCTGTATGGACTCTTTCTGTTCCCTATTCCCCACGACCAAGGGTTTGCTGAATCACTCTGCTCCGGATGGGAAACGGGGGAGTCAGAAAAAGGTAAGCTTTTTTGATGATTTATCCCTAAAACCTTGCACTTTCTCGCTCTTAGAAGTCAAGGGAACAGGGAACAGGGGAAATTCAGGTTTTTGCCCTCAAGTCTATTTAATTTGGTATAAACGGCTAAAAGTCTTAGTAACAGTGCTTAGAGGGATATTCAGCAGACCCTACCAAGGATTGCCAATCATGGCAAAACCAGACCAATAGTAGGGGTGTTGTAAACTCCGAATCCCTAAATCATTAAACTCAGAGGTTAAAGGAATTTCGCCAAACTCACCCACCAACATTAGACCTTGATTCTGTGTCTGTTCCTGAATCTTAACTTGCCCCCGTAACAGGGCAATTTGCGCTTGTCTTAAGGCTTCTGCTTTGGTCGTCACCTGGCGTAAATTATTATAGAATCCACTCATTAACCCTAAAGTTCCCACATCATTGGCATACCATAAACTCGCCAAAGCTGTGTTCACCCCTGTTTTCACCGCTAATCCGGCAAAACCATATTCGGCTTGAGTATCTCCTAATGCAGTTCTACAGGCACTTAAGACTAACAAATTAACCTGATTTTGCTCCCAGTTCAGATTGGCCATATCATTTAACCCAATGGCCTGATCCCACAGTTGAATATAAGACTCTTCCAAAGAACCGGGTTGAAATTCGCCGTGGGTGGCAATGTGAACAATCCCAAAGTTCTGCCGATTTTGATTCTGTTGTAAACTGCGGAGGGTGGCGCGTTCATTGAGTAAGGTGGTGCTAGTTTCCCATTTTTGCGCGATCGCCTTTAACTCCGTCGGAACCGCAGGCAAGGGGGTTTTAGACCGGAATTCCGACATTCCCATGGCTAACAAAGGACTATTCTGCACATTCCCCCGTTCCAGATTTAACCAGTGGAAACTCGGCACCAAACTCATACTATAATCCTCCACCAAAAACCGTTCCCCATCATGGAGCGCCGCAAAAGGCAGAGAACGCAATCCTTCATCCACAATCAACAACAGGGTTTGAATATCAAACCGTTGTAAATCCTTCGCCATCGGCCCGATTAACCACTGATGGAGTTGTTGGGCGCTTGCAAGATAACTATTCGATTGACGACGGATAGGACTGCCAATTTCAAACTGAAACTTACGCACCTCTTCTAATAACCGACTCTGATTTGCTTCCCGCACCCGATAATGAATCGGCGCCCCCGTCGGAGGCACAAGAATTAATTCTAAATGTTCCGGTCGGATAAACGCATAGATAACCGCCGTATTCATCCCCGTTTCTCCAGCCATCTGTTGTAAATGGCTTTGCATTTCCTCCACGGTTGGCTCTTCCCCAGCCACTTCCTTATTCAGGTAACGCCCAAATTGTCCCGTAAAATGATTATCCAGCGCTAAAACCGCCCCAGCCGTATCCCCTCGGTCAAAAAAGGGATTGAGATTCAGATATAGTCCTGTATCTAACTCCAATTCCTCACCAGAGTCTAGACTAATCAGTAAACGGTTTTGCGCTAAATTGGGGAAGATCGAAGCAATAGCCACCTGAGCAAAATCAGGGCGCGTTTTGGATTCTTCCGCACTGACCACCGGAGGGGGATTATTCACCGGAGGGGGATTATTCACCGGATTTGATGGAGTGGAGGCCGTGGGGGCCATTGGGGGAGTTGAGGGAGTTGGGGGAGGTTTTAACGAGGGTAAAACGGTTTGAGCAATGTTAAAAACCCCCAGAGTTCCCGTTGCAGAATTATTCGGTAAATCAACGGTCACAGGAGTAGTATAAGCCGAATAATCTAAGCGATTAACTCCTCCACCTCCATCGAGAACGCCATTAAAATTCACCCCGTCTTGAAAAACAAAAGTATCCGCCCCACTGCCCCCCACCAGACGGTTAATATTACTAAACGTCACCTGATGCTGATTCGTCGCCATGCGACCCGTATTAGCCCCCGTTAACGTCCAGGTTGTATTGTGATTTTGCCCATATACAGTAGACCCTCCCACAATATTTAAAGGAGAAGTCACCGCACTCAAATCATCTAAAAAAATAGTCCCGGTGCCGTCAGGACGACCCACATTAATCACCTCAAAACCGGGCTTAATACCGTTGAGGTCTGGCTCGTCTAAATCCATTGCACTGGTGGGTGGTGTTCCGCCAATGCGAATACTTCCATCAATCTCAAAAGGACGAATGTTCAGTTGACCTGTTCCCTGTAAATCCCGCATATCTAGCCCAGTGGCATCTAGGGTTAAGGGTGTATTGCCCATACTGATGGAACCTCTTAAATTCACCAAAGGAGCGGAAAACCGGACGGATGCGGCAGGGGAAAAATCAAGCGACCGAGCGGGGTGAAGGTCGATCAAATTCGTCGCTTCTAAAATGATATGAACCCCTTGACTCGCTAAGTCATTGAGCTTATTTTGAGAAATCACAAAATTAGCGCCCGGACTATCCGAGGCGAGGATTTGCCCGTCATTTAATTCATCATCATCGGCTCCAGAATTCAACTGGGTAATCCAGATGGTATGAGGATCTAACAACACCGTACCGGGCTGTCCCAAGGATTTCATCTCAACGGTGCCGTTAAAGTGTAGCTTTTCTTTCCCCGACACTTCTACAAAGCCCCCATTGCCCCCCAGCGTCCCTCCTCGGGCTCCAATGGAGCCGTTAAACACGGTGCTATCATCAGACCAAATGATCGCCCGTCCCCCGTCTCCATAGTTCCCAGTGGCATTGACGTTTAAGGTAGAATTTGAGTCAATAAACACCCGTTGAGCGGTGGGAGTTGGGCCGAGTCCTTTGTGTTCTCCCCCCAGTAAAATGGTGCCGCCCCCCTGTTCTCCCGCCGCGTTGAGATGGGCATTCCAAAGACCAATGCGATCGCCTAAAACCTGAATCGTCTGTTCAGTTCCCGTGACACTACTGGCATCCAAGCTCCCCGTCAAAGCCACCAAACCCGATAAATTAGGAATAGTCGCCCCAGAATGGCTAAATCGCACCGTTGGCCGACTAGAGTCATGATTTGCACTGTCCACACTTAACCCCGTTTTTGCCTCACCAAGCCGGATCTGTGACTCTGAGTGATTCGCCGCCCCCGTCAACAAACTCGGCAAATCCCGGGCATGAATCGGCGCAGGTTGTCCATCGGCTGTTTGGGGAACCTCCACCTCCAAACTCAAAATCATCCCCGTCTGGCTAATCCGCACCCGCCCGGTTCCCGGAATCGCTGCCACGGTTAAATGGCCTCCCGGCGCGCTCAAACTCCCCGTATTGACCACCGTCCCAGCCAACAACGACAAATTATGACCTTGACTCACCGCCAAATCCCCAGCATTAACAATCACACCGGGGTAAGGACTCGAAAAAATAAACTGATTCGGCGCACCAATTAAAGCCGCGTAATTATTACTCCCTTGGGCATGAAACACCCCCCCATCCACAGCAATCCCCGTTGCTGTCGTCGCCGTAAAATCCGCCGGAACATTGAGGGAAGCACCAGAGCCAAAAATAATTCCCGCCGGATTCATCAGGTACAAGTTCGCATTTGCCCCCGTCACCTGAAGCATCCCATTAATTAAAGAAGGATCTCCCCCCACCACACGACCTAAAATGTTTTGAACCCCAGAGGCCGCCTCAAAATTTGCCGTATAACCAGACTGTAGGTTGAACTGTAAGAAACTATGGAACAAATTCTGACCATCGGCTGAAGCGGTACCGCCAAAAATCCGCAGAGAATTTCCTTGCTGGTCAATGAAAGTTCCCGTCCCATCATTGGCAGGCACAATGTACTGTGCGCCAACGGGACTCATCCCAATGCCGCAAGTTCCAAACCCAACGAAAAAGCCTAAAACCTTCCGGGCTAACCCCAGTGGTCTTAGGCTAATCGGTTCAATGTTCCAATGATTCACAGAATCACTCCTAAGCATGGCTTAAGTTTTTCCAGTCTAGACCGAGGCAGAATTAGCCCTATACACTCTCTTACAACCTCGATCCAGCCTGACCGGACAATTTTCCGATTATTTTCACCGCAAGAATGGTTCTTGAGCTAATTGTCCTAAATCTACAGACTCTAGGAATTCTTGCCAAGAAGCAGCCAATTCCTGATCATTGGGGGCATTTTGCCGTTTTTGAACCAATCCAGCCAGGGCTTCATGCCAGATGCCTGCTTCCGCAAAGCGTGTTAGATCAGCATTTCCACCCGGACTCAGGAGTTGTTGAGCAAGGGGATCACTTTCATCTAAACGTTGTACCCAACCATCCACAAACACATCACCCGTCGGGTCATTCGCATTACAAGTCAGGAACACATACCAATGATAATTTTCCCCCGTTTTAAGAGCATAGCGTTCTTCTTCCGGCAAACTCATGCTCATAATCCCCGCTTGGTTGGGGTTGTCTAGGGTCACAGAATACACCGTATTTTCATAGCGGTCATTGAGGACAAAGGTTACAGATTCAGCGCGAGTTTCCGGCATATACCAGAAAAATGTGGGATGACTAGACAGGGTTAAAGGCAAAGCCTGTCCGGGAGTTAAGGCTTTTAAGGTCTTCTGACCGGATTCTTGAACTGTGCATCCCCGAGTCCCACCATCGGCGGCACTGCGCGGCGCCCCCCGATCCGGCGGACGAAACTCCATCGCGTGACCGACAGACATTCCTGCGAAACTCAGGGCTGCGGTCAGGAAGGTGGCGATACCAAGTCTAGAATAGGATTTCATGATGTTCTTTCCCATAAACGTCTCCCTCTATTGATTGTACAATTAAGTCTTTAAAGATACTGTGAACAAATGGCTGATCTTTTGTAAAGTGATCCAACTACTTCTAGTTTAACTTGTTTTCAGAGAAATCACTTTTTTTCCCTGCTCCCCCAGACATATCTCCGGCTTAGGATTCTCTCTAGCCCGGCAAAGCTAATGCTTGATCCAAGGATTAATAAGAACTTCCCAGAGAAAAATCCACCAGATTTGATTGATTAATTCTCTTTACACTTTCACCTTCTTAAAATTCTTTTCCGGAAGTTTTTTCTCACCCATTGGGGTGAAATCTGGAGCGGTATTACATGGCCAACAAAAAGCGGGTAGTGAAGCTACCCGCTTTTTGTTGGGGATGTCGTCCGGGTTGAGCCACTGTCTTCAGGCTCAACTTAGAGGATGAAACCTAACGGTCAACTGATCCCATAATTACATCGATACTACCCAAAATTGCCATAATATCGGCAACTTTTACCCCTTTTAAGAGTTGGGGCAGGATTTGTAAATTATTAAAATCCGGTGGACGAACTTTAAAGCGCCAGGGGAAGACATTATCATTGCCGACAATAAACACCCCTAGTTCACCTTTACCACTTTCTAGGCGGACATAGTGTTCTCCTGCGGGAATCTTAAAGGTGGGGGCGACTTTTTTGGCGATGTACTGATAATCAAAGCCGTTAAACTCGGACTTCTTACCTTCCATTAAGCGCTTGGCTTCCAGATTCTCGTAGGGGCCGCCCGGAATCCCTTGACAAGCTTGGCGAACAATCTTAAGGGACTCGCGCATTTCCCGAATGCGCACAAGATACCGGGCGAAACAATCCCCTCCGGTTTCCCACTGCACCTCCCAATCCAATTCGTCATAGCATTCGTAGTGATCCACTTTGCGCAGATCCCACTTTACGCCAGATCCCCGTAACATGGGGCCGGATAATCCCCAGTTAATGGCATCTTCGCGGCTAATAGTGCCGACTCCTTCCACCCGACGGCGGAAAATAGGGTTATTGGTGATTAATTTTTCATATTCATCGATTTTCGGGGCGAAGTAGTCGCAAAAGTCGAGGCATTTGTCAATCCACCCGTAGGGCAGATCCACGGATACCCCACCTACCCGGAAATAGTTGTTATTAATCAAGCGAGAGCCAGAAGCCGCTTCCCAGAGGTCATAAATGAGTTCTCGTTCTCGGAAGATATAAAAGAAGGGGGTTTGCGCCCCTACGTCTGCCAAGAAGGGCCCTAACCAGAGTAAATGGTTAGCAATGCGGTTCAGTTCTAACATGATGACGCGGATATATTGGGCGCGTTTGGGCACTTCAATATCCGCTAACTGTTCCGGTGCATTGACGGTAATGGCTTCATTAAACATCCCGGCGGCGTAGTCCCAACGACTGACGTAGGGAACATACATCACGGTAGTCCGGTTTTCGGCGATTTTTTCCATCCCTCGGTGGAGGTAGCCGATCACGGGTTCACAATCAATCACGTCTTCCCCATCGAGGGTGACGATCAGACGTAAAACGCCGTGCATCGAGGGATGGTGTGGCCCCATGTTTAACACCATGGGTTCGGTTCTAGTTTCTATTTGTGCCATAGATTCGGCAGTGTCCCTCTTATCTGCTGGTTGCTCGAAGACTCGAAAACGCGGTGATAAATCTTCAACGCTTGAGTCGATTGGTTATTGCACATCATCATTGATTATAGGGGACAGTGTAGGCTGAACACTGAATCTGAGGTTGGATTTGCTGGTTTAAGGGGGAGTCGGGATCTTCGACAGACTGTAAAACTATTCGACTATACAACAAAATATTAATTTTTTTTAAAGTTTGGTAATAATTGAGAACCTTGGGTCACAATCTAGGTCAAATAAGGATTAGCTTACACTGGTCATCATGGACTTTCTCTCTAACACGGTTGTTTTATCGCGGATGCAGTTTGCCTTGACCGCTATTTTTCATATGCTGTGGCCTGTATTAACCACAGGTTTGGGGATTTATCTTGTGATTATCGAAGGTCTTTGGTTAAAGACCAAGAACAAAGACTATTATCACCATGCTCGTTTTTGGGTGAAACTCTATGTTCTGAACTTTGGGATTGGTGTTGCGAGTGGGATTCCCATGGGGTTTCAGTTTGGCACCAATTGGGCGCCGTTGTCTGAGGCGATTGGTAATTTTTTCGGGAGTATTATTGGCTTTGAGGCTTCTTGGGCGTTTATGCTAGAGGCGGCCTTTTTGGGAATTATGGTCTTTGGTTGGGAACGAGTTAATCCGATTATTCACTACATCGCGACTATTCTGGTGGCTATCGGTGCGAATTTATCCACGTTCTGGATTTTAACGGCTAATTCGTGGTTACAGACTCCGGCCGGGGTGGAGTGGGTAGATGGGAAATATGAAGTGATTGATTATGTGGCGGCGGTTTTTAACCCGTTCATGATTAACAGTGTGATGCACATGGTATTAGCCACCCTAGAAACCTCTCTGTTTGTGATTGGGGGAATCAGTGCGTGGTATATTTTGAAACAACGACATAGGGAGTTTTTCAGTAAATCTTTTAAAATTGTTTTGGTGGTGGCGATCGCGGTTGCTCCTCTACAAATCTATGTAGGTCACTTAAGCGGGGAACAAGTCCAAGAATATCAACCCACCAAATTAGCCGCTATGGAGGCGCAGTGGGAAACCATTCCGGCTGGACAAAGTGCGGCTTGGAGTGTGCTAGCCTTTCCCAACGAAAAGGCGGAACAGAACGATTGGGAACTCAAAATTCCCCAAGCTTTAGGGTATATTTTAGAACTCAAACCGACTCTCTCGAAACCTGTTCTGGGTTTAAAGGAATGGCCGGTTGAACAACGCCCCCATCTGTTGGGATTAATTTACTATGCTTTCCGGATCATGGTAGGGATTGGGTTCTTTTTGGCTGGATTAATGGTGGTGACGGTTTTCCAGTGGATACGCGGCAAACTCTCCCCCGACACTATCGCTCAACAGCGTTGGCTTTTAGGGGGCTGGATTTTGGCGGCTCCCTTGGGTTACATTGCCATTGAATCGGGATGGATTGTGCGCTGTGTAGGACGGCAACCTTGGACGGTTTATAATACCATTCGCACCAGTGATGCGGCGGCCAATTTACCTCCGGGGAATGTTTTGACAACCCTGATCTTTTTTGCCGTTACCTACACGCTGTTACTCTTCGCGGCTTTTTATTTTGGTCGTCGGATTATCCTCAAAGGTCCCAATTTAGAGTTACCGATACCGGGGGAAATGACCCCCGTTTTGGATGTGAAACCGGGGCAATTTAAACCGGATCAACGTCCAGCAGAAGCCCAACAGTAAGGAGAGGCATGGGGAGAGATTGATTGTGTTTCTCTCCTTTTTTAGCACCCCACTTTTTGCTCTGGGCTTTAGGGGATGGCGGACGGTAATCAAGGGTGTGTCAAACGGAATAACTCCGGTGACATTACGCCGAACTCGGATCTTACTGACGCACCATCTCTCATTAGTTATCAGCCCGCAGTCTGTTGTTAACGACTGACGATTAACGGGTTATTCCTAAGTTGATAAAAAATAGTATTTCACCTCAAAACCGATGGAAACATTAGATTATTTATTGCCCCAGGTGTGGTTTGGAATTTTGGCGTTGTTTTTGTTCCTTTATGTGATGCTAGATGGTTTTGATTTAGGGGTTGGGATTTTATCCCTCACTTCCTCTAGTGAAGAACGTCGTAGTATCTTAATGACCAGTTTAAGCAATATTTGGGATGCCAATGAAACCTGGCTCATTTTGATGGGCGGAAGTCTGTTTGGGGCGTTTCCTTTAGCCTATGGGACGATTTTACAAGCTCTCTATATCCCCGTGTTTATCATGATTTTTGGTCTGATTTTTCGGGCGGTGGCTTTTGAATTTCGGGAACAGGCGAACCGGAAATGGTTTTGGAATATTGCCTTTGGTTTGGGGAGTTTTCTGGCGGCTTTGGGACAAGGTTTTGCGTTGGGAGGGGTTTTAGAAGGGATTCAAGTGGATGCCTCGGGTCACTTTATTGGGGGGAGTTGGGATTGGTTGCGTTTCCCCTCGGTAGTCGTGGCGTTAACGTTGGTGCAGGGTTATGTTTTGATTGGGTCTACCTATTTAATTTGGAGGACGGAGGGAGAACTACAGCAAACCCATTACAAAACGGCTAAACTTGCGGCTTTAACGACTTTAATCGGGGCGATTGTGATTACTATTGTGACTCCAATTGTCTATGAATCGGCGCGATCGCGTTTATTCTCCCAACCGCTCATTTATATCTTCGCCCTCATCCCCCTGTTAGGGATTCTCTTAATCTGGCAACTTTGGCAGAGTTTGGAGAAGAAGAAAGAAGCCCTACCTTTAGTCTGGACGATTCTCCTGTTCTTGTTAACCTTTATTGGGCTGGCTTTAGTCATCTTCCCTTACATTATTCCCAACTCGATCACCATTTACCAAGCGGCCGCCGCCCCGAGTTCGTTAGTGATTATGATTATTTTCATTGGGGCTTTAATTCCGGTGATGTTGTTCTACAACATTTATCAGTATGTGGTCTTTCGAGGCAAAATCACCGTTGAATGAGGGAGGAGGGAAGACGGGATAGAAGGAAGGGGCAACCTTGAACGATAATGGGGACAAGTTACCTGTTACCTCGATCATGTCTAGTTCCTCTCCCTCGTTTGTCCATATTCCCGTGTTGAGTCAAGAGTTAATCACTGGCTTAGATGTTAAGGCGGGGGGATATTATCTAGATGCCACTGTGGGGGGGGGAGGTCATACGGCTTTAATTTTAGCGGGTGCGCCTGATGTGCGGGTGATGGCACTGGATCGGGATGGGGAGGCGATCGCCCACTCTGGCGGTGATGGCACTATCGTCCTACGCTGATTACCTAAGCAAACCCTCAAGGATTGTCGCTCCATTTTCCCTTTAGAGAATTACAGCCTCCTCATGGGTTTCAGAATTAGCCGCTTCCCACGCTAAACAGAGACTACAGACTGGGGTGTATATGATCAAGTGGACTAATCACTCCCTTGCCTCCTTGATTCAGTACATGGGTGTAGATCATTGTCGTTTTCACATCTTTGTGACCCAGTAATTCCTGTACAGTACGGATGTCATAACCATTTTGAAGTAGATGAGTCGCAAAGCTATGGCGAAAGGTATGACAGCTTGCTTTTTTATCAATCCCTACTTGCCGGATTCCAGCTTTAACTGCCTTTTGAATTACGCTTTCATGCAAGTGATGACGACGGACAATGCCACTGCGAGGGTCTTTAGATCGGGTACTAGCGGGAAAAATATATTGCCAAACCCAATCGCGATCAGCATTGGGATATTTACGTTCTAAGGCATAGGGGAGATAAACCTGACCATAACCTTGGTTCAGATCCTGCTGATGTTGGTGTTTGACCAAAACTAGATGAGCTTGGAGCCGCTCGATGACTCGTTGGGGGAGAACCGTGATTCGATCTTGATTGCCCTTGGTATCTCTCACAATAATTTGCTGTTGGTGAAAGTCAACATCTTTCACCCGTAGGCGTAATCCTTCATTGAGGCGTAGCCCTGCTCCATAGAGTATTTCAGCCACTAATTGAGGTGTGCCTGTCATTACACCCAAGAGTTTTTGTACTTCTGAAACAGTCAGAACAGTGGGCAAGTGCTTGGAACGTTTAGCGCGAATGGCATCAATATTCTGCTCTAGGGGTTGTTCAAGCACATAGCGATAGAGAAACAAAAGAGCGCTCAATGCTTGGTTTTGGGTAGATGCAGCAACGTTTTCTGTAACTGCAAGATGGGTGAGGAAGGTCTCAACCTCTAGTGACCCCATATCTTTAGGGTGGCGTTTGTTATGAAAAAGGATATAGCGACGAATCCAGGCTACATAGCTTTGTTCAGTGCGGTAGCTATAGTGTTTTAGTCTGATGGCATCGCGGACTTGATCTAACAGTTTTCGCTTGGGAGGATCTGGGGGCAGGGATTCCATGGAAACAGATGCAGCATGACACTCTGTTATTCTAGCACTATAACTCTTGTCAGCGAAGGCTTATACCTCTTTAAGGCTAAAGTGCATATCTGCTTGATTCTGTATAACATTAACCTTTTTAAGGACTAAAACCCTTGCCAGTTAAGGGTTTTAGTGAAATATAAAGTTTTGTATATGCTAGATCTAGAAATTTTTGACATCTCAATATTGATGTGCTAAAGTCCTGCTAAGGCTTGGTTATGGAGACTTCAGATCCCCAAATTTTAGGTATGTTGAGTTCCTAATCGCTGCCTAATCAATAGTTAGCTTGCTGGGACGGTTTATTGCAGACAATAGACAATAAAATTGTCAGGTGACGAAATGAATAAACAAGAATGGTTGACTACACTTAAATCTTTCATACAAGAAAAGTATCGATGCAACCCGATCCCTCGGCGAAACACCCTCTCCGATGAAGAAGAATGGCATTGTCGCATCATTGGCGGTGACTTCATTGGCTGGTATCAACATCATCTGAGAAGTATTCTTGAAGAGCGCATGGCTCTACGAGTAAGGCAGTTTGACCCGAAACCGATCCTGGTATTCACCACAACAATCCCCGGATTGGTTGCAGCACAGGAAATCATGCGGGATCCCCCTGAAAATTTAGTTTACCTGCCTCACTCCGAGTTTGAGGAATGGGAGCGGCAGAATCCAGTAGACGAGTTTACTTTTCATATTCACCATTGGAGTTATTTTCGACCGATTGATCGAGAGCTACTTACCAAAGCATGTAAGCTCTATCCTAAAGTCAATGCAGAGGAGTTTCGCATTCACACTAGTGGAGACTTATGGGGAGAGATGTGTGGAGTAGGCGGTGACCATCTGTGGCGATGGAATGGTCAGGAAATGGAGTTAATAGAAGAAGCTTTCGTACAAGTCAGATTTTGAGGAGCCTTCCCCGAAGTGCCAAGCTTCAAGCTAACAAATCATTGGAGCGGACAAATCGTAATATTTTTGGTTTGAGTCGGTGGCGATCGTTTGCCGCTCAATTCAGCCGTTAGGCGTACAGCTTGAAGGAATTCAAAGAGGATAACCATGATTACGAAAGGATGGCAAAGTGCTGGGTATGCAGAGGGTACAGAATGGGAAATGAAACAACGTCCCAAATATATACTGATGCGCCCTGTAGGAAACTACACTAGCGATGATCCCCATTGTCGCGTTGATTACGGAAGCAACGGGAATCTAGATTGGTCAACTTTCCACAGCAATTTCAATGGGTATTTTGGAACAAGAGAGGTGGTAAGAACAGCAATTACAGTTGCATTAGGTCCCTAGCGCAAGACAACTAATTTGAGACCATCTTTCAAAAAAAGCTAAATACTTTGCTTGTTAGATGCGTGACACTTTAGCCACGTATCTTTTTTCTTAGAGAACGCCAATTCAAATCTCCCTTGCTTTTGTGTATTCTACAGGATACACTTGGTGCATGATTGAGGTTCGTCAGACTGAGACTTACATTAATTGGTTTGAATCCCTGCGCGATCGCCAAGCAAAAGCGCGGATAGATATTCGTATTCGTCGCTTGTCTATGGGCAATCCAGGAGATGTTAAACCAGTAGGGCAAGGGGTGTCGGAACTGCGAATTGATTATGGCCCAGGCTATCGGGTGTATTTCATCCAGCGAGGTGAGACCTTAATCATCCTCTTGGCAGGAGGAGATAAACGGACTCAGGAAAGGGACATCAAAACAGCGCTAGATTTAGCGCAAGACTTATAGGAGGTTTTTATGGCTACTTACCCTTGGGATGCGGCGGAACATCTGGAATCAAAAGAAGATATAGCTGCATATCTTGAAGCTGCCCTTGAAGATGGTGATCCAAGCTTAGTGGTAGCAGCATTAGGTGATATTGCTCGATCTAAAGGGATGACACATATTGCCCGTGAAACAGGGTTGGGGCGTGAAAGTCTCTATAAAGCTTTGTCAATCGAAGGCAATCCAGAGTTCGCCACCGTTCTTAAGGTCTTGCAATCACTTGGGTTACGTCTCCAAGTTGTACCAATTGCCTAACACTGCGTTGGTGCGGACAGAACAGAGATTATTGGTGGAAGTTTAAGGTTATCTGCCGCCGCTGCACTTTACCGTTAGCTGTCCCCGCGTTGAGTCCTTGCGTTGGTTGTCCAATTCATTGATGGAGCGACCAAGGATAGGAGGGGTTTTAGGGTGAGGCGATAGTCAGGGGCGATCGTACCTCTTGCAATCATGGGGGGAGTTGGTTGATGGGATAGTTGAGAAGGTGGGTAGTGCCCTTTCACATAGGCTAGAGAATAATCAAGCAACCCTAAAAACCTTACGGCAGTCGATCGCTGTTTCTAGTTGGTTTTTTTCTGACCTGTCCATTAATGCGCTACCCATTCACGATCGCTTTAAGTCACTGGGATAGGGTTGACGGGTCATGGCTCTCAACAAGTCTACCTCTCTGCGACTACACCAGAAGGGATTGGAGATCTGATCACCTCTTCACATTTCTTTAGAAACTTTTTCTAACTTGTTCCAGCAGTTTCCTGGGACGATGTTCCATAGGGTAATATCCAGAATTTTTCTGGATAACATGACTATTTGGGATGTTATCCAGAATGTTTCGGGCTATCATCGGAAAATATACCGAAAATTTCTTGATAACACCCTGAATAGGGTGATTATACGGAAAATTTCAGTTTTTTACCCTTTAGGGGTTGATTATCCAGAAAAATTCGGTACAATTAATAGTTAGCCTGCTTAGTCTTCGGTTGTGGCAGTATTGGAAAATCTTTAGTGAGTTTTAAGAAAGTTTCTGCTGAAAGACAAGCTATCCTAATTGAATCGTCAAGTCTTGGGAATTTTTCTTCATGACGCAAAGTTGGGATTCCAAGAGCTACGCTAAGAACGCTCGCTTTGTTTCTGATTTAGGGATGCCTGTGATTGAATGGCTTAATCCCAAGCCAGGAGAAAGAATCTTAGATTTAGGATGTGGGGACGGAGCGTTAACAGTAAAGTTGCAGGAGTTTGGATGCGAAGTAATAGGCGTTGATTCTAGTCCAGACTTCGTTCACTCAGCCAAATCACTTGGCTTAGATGCACGTCTGCTTGATGGTCATAATCTTCATTTCAACAGTGAATTTGATGCTGTGTTTAGCAATGCTGCACTGCACTGGATGACGCAACCTGACCGAGTAATTGAGGGGGTATGGCAGTCGTTGAAGTCAGGAGGAAGGTTTGTTGGTGAGTTTGGCGGTCATGGCAATGTCGCAAAAATCGCAACTGCTTTGCATACAGCTCTGAAGAAGCGCGGCATTGATCCAGACCCGATTAACCCCTGGTACTTTCCAACTGTAGAAGAGTATCAATTCCGATTGGAAGCAAGAGGAGTTAAAGTTAACGAAATTGCTCTCATTCCTCGTCCTACTCTACTTCCGACAGATATTAGAGGCTGGCTTTCAACATTTGCGAATCCGTTTATGGCTGTGATCGTAACCTCCGAACGTGATGCTTTCCTCGAAGAAGTTATCGCCCTTCTGAAACCTGATTTGTGTGATGCTGCGGGTCAGTGGTTTGCTGATTACATCCGATTACGGTTCTCTGCTAGTAAGTCTCTCAATTCGCGTTAATCTTGAGTCGTGTTAGGAGAGGTTGAACTTGACAGCTACGGAAAGGGAAAAGTTGTGCGTGCTTTCTACGGGCAAAAATTAAGAGGGCTGTTTTATTTGGATCTCGTCCTCCAGCAAGCGATTCGCTTTGGGGTATTGCTCAACGTGTTGGTTTTGAACCTATTATTGTTGATCGTAATATTGCAAATAAGGAGAAGAAAGTTGACACGGGCATCGTTACAGAAATGATGCGGGATGCCTATACCAAAATTGACAAAACTGAAGATGTTCTTACCTTGGTTGCAGGAGATGCTGATTTTGTTCCTACTATTGAAAGTCTTCGTAGGGACGGTTACGTAATTGAAGTATTTTTCTGGAATCACGCTTCACAAGAATTGAAAAATGCTTGTGATAAGTTTGTTCCGCTTGACTCACACCTTGATTATCTAGGTTATTGAGCTAGGCATAAAGCAGCATAACAATTACAATACACACCGATGGCTAAGAGATAGCTTTGAATGCTGATTCCAAACGCTGACCAAGCAGTTGTTGATATTCGTAAACTGCGTGACTACTGCCTTAATCCAGAGCATGATGACGGAAACCATAAAGCTCGGCTCTTCTCATCAATTTTGGGTATTGTAGCTAGCGATGCTGAGGAGTTGCGCCAAATTCTGCTTGAAGTCGTTAAAACTCACGAAGCGCGGTTAGGAAGACAAGATGAGTTTGGGCAACGCTACACTTTAGATTTTACGATCGAATGGCAAAATAGAAGTGCAACCCTTCGGAGTGGCTGGATTATCGAACATGATTCAGAGATTCCAAGATTAACGACCTGCTACCCTCTGTAGCTCAGTGGAGGTATTAATCATGACAAGTGATGCTAAATTGCTAGATGTTGTAGCCTTGACAGTAGATATCCCCGAATACAATTTGTGGCGTGGGCAAGTTGGTACAGTAGTTGAGATGTTGGCCAATGGTGCAGCATTTGAAGTTGAATTCAGCGATCGTGACGGGCGCACCTACGAGTCTGTAGGATTACGCCCAGAGCAAATTATAGTATTGCGTTTTGAACCAGCATCCCCTGAAACAAAGCCCAAAATAGTCGCGGTATAAGCGGCATAACAACCCGGTTGGAGCGGACAGTTGAAGGATCGCTACTTCGTTCTGAGAATTAGGAACAATGAAAGAGATCAGTTTCGGCTCTGGGTATGAGTTGCCGATTCTTTGTACACCCTATGAACTGCTTGGAGATTAACTATGTATCAAGATGCAATTGTGGAAGAAATTCACAGAATCCGTGAAGAGTATTCACGGTCTTTCAACCATAACTTAAAAGCACTTTTTGCTGATTTGCAAAAGCAACAAGCTGAGAGTGGCCGAAAAGTTGTGAATTTGTCGCGGAAGCACGGTCTAACAACCCCAACGCAGCGGACGGACGAAAGTCGCTGATGCTGAGTTCGGGGTTATCTGCCGCCGCTGCATTTTGACGTAAGCTTAAAGATTAAAAGCTATTTTTGCCTGCGAACAGATATATGAGGTTAAGAGGTAAACTATAGATCAATATCTGGCGGCAAAGATTGATGAAGTTGACTGTGACAATTGACCGTGATGAAGACGGGGTTTGGATTGTGGAATGTCCTAGTATTCCTGGCTGTGTCAGCCAAGGTCAAACTAGAGGTGAAGCTCTCGAAAATATCAGGGATGCAATTACTGCGTGCCTTCAAGTCCGAGCAGAACGTGGGCTACCGCTTACAATTGAGACTCACCAAGTAGAGGTGATGGCATAATCATGTCTTCCGCCCTTCCTGTTCTCAGTGGACGTGGGGTAGTCCGGGTATTTGAAGCTTTTGGCTGGCAAGTTGTACGTCAGAGTGCAAGTCATATCATTATGGTCAAGGAAGGTGAACAAGCGACGCTCTCCGTTCCTGATCATCGTGAAGTAGCAAAAGGGACGTTGCGTAGTCTTATTCGTACTGCTGGACTTACGGTGCAAGAGTTTGTTTCCGGCATGAGATGAGTAATTGCAGAGGGCTAACAATTCAAATGCAGCGGACGTTCGGGCATTACTGGTGCTGATTTCAAGATTACTTGCCGCCGCACAACTTCACCGTTAGCTTGATAATAGCGAGGTAGTTAAAATGTGGGGTTTGTTTGACGCTGCTGGCAAGGCTGTTCGTGGATTGGTATATGATGTTACGGAATATGAAACCACCTCAACCTATCGCTCATCAAGCATAGAAAAAGCCATTGAGATTTTGGACAATGTACCAGGGATGACCCCTTGTCGAACGAGTTTATTTAAGCACTCCTATTTTAAGTTTTCTTTACAGGATGGCAGTCAAGTCAGGACTTGGACTAATAGAGCAGTCGGTGGTGACCATGTTTTTTTAGCCGATCCAGATGGTAAAATGCTATACGGTGGCTTCGTTTGGGTTCATGCTGATGAACTTAAGGATGCCATAAATCTTATTAGATCAAAACTTACCTAGTTATGGCTTCAATCACAATTTCTCTGCCAGACGACAAACTAGAAAGAATTAAGCAACTTGCGTTGGAAACAGGCATTTCTCCCGAAGAGTTTCTGCAAGCTTACATAAAAGATTGGCTTGATTCATCATCTAATGACTTTGTGAGGGCGTCAGAGTATGTCCTAACCAAAAATGCTGAACTCTATCAGCGTTTAGCATGATCAGGTATTTAACTCTCACAGAAGTCCTCAAATTACATCGTCGGGTTGTAGAAGAATCGGGAGGTGCATTAGGTTTGCGGGATGTGGGTTTATCTAAAATGTCGGCTTGAAGACTCCCGGTTTTACCGATGAGATGAAAAGCCGACCAATATAAGACAGCGAAGCACAGCTAATATTCAGGGGAATCCTGATTCTCGACAGATTTTTTAAGTTGGTCTATTGTGACACCACCACAACTAGCTACAAGCGACGCATTCCCCCACCTCGAATAAGCTCACTCGCCGCAAGGACAGTGAGGATCGTTCCAGCCAATGTTCTGGACGGTCACCCCGAAGCTGGGCTTGCCTGTGTGATCTTTGGACTGTGGATAGTTCAAGATTAGCATAGGACACTCCCACCTCCGCTACGCCAGGTGAGAGAGCTTCATACTGTCTAATCCTCTGGAACTTCTAGGGCTGAGGTTGAATCTATAACGGAAGAACCGATCGAGGACACCCCAACGAGTGACACAGATCGCTGTGTGGAGGGTGGGGTCAAAGACTAGGGTAGAGAGTAGGATGGATGAGCCGGGAGGAAATGATGAACTATCCAGATGCAGCACCGTTTATTCAGAGTCTAGAGGATGCCTTTGTGAAGCCGTCTGATTATTCTGGGGTAGATCATGGCATTGTGGGTCATGGGCTGGATCGTTCGTCGCCCTTCGGTGAGCGCTACTTACGGGCTTTAGTTTTAGAACATTCCAATCTGGGCAATTATAAAATGGCGATCGCACTTTTAGATGAACTGATTGCCTGTAATCCAGACAGTGCCATTGATTATAACAATCGCGGCCTGATGTATTTTAACTCTGGGGAATATGATCAAGCCCTCGCCGACTACAATCAGGCGATCGCGCTTAATCCCCGTTTAGATAGCGTCTATAATAACCGTGCTAATTGCTATATCGCTCAAGGTCAACTAGCCGATGCGATCGCCGATTATCAAATTGCCCTCGATTTTAACCCCGCGAACTGGCGCGCTTGGATTAATCAAGGCATCACCTACCGCGACATGGGACTTTATGACTTAGCCATTGAGAACTTTGATCTCGTATTAGTCCTTGGAAAACGCCTCAAAGCCCGCAGCTACGGCGAACGCGGCCGCGCCTACCATTTACGCGGCGACTGGAATCTGGCGATGGGAGACTATCAACGGGCCTTAGAAAGCCTTTCTAATACTCTCTCCTCTCGTCGTTACCGCAAACAGCTTGAACAGTGGCTCGAAGAACTATTAAATCCCATGACAGCCTAAGAAAGCAGAATGGGAGCCTAAGACTGCCAATGAAACCTGAAGCATCACAGCGAGAGGGGTGTAGAGATAAGATTCTTTACGCCCCTCTCCTTTTGGCTCAACTTGAATGGGCAAGAGCGAACAGGGAAGGGGGAGCAGGGGAGAATTGATAATTATTCCCGACTCCCAATTCCTGAACTCATTCCTCCGACAGAGTGCCTTAACCTTTGCCGAATCGTTAACATTTTGTTACAAAGGAAGGAGAAAGGAAAATTTTGTTTATCAGCGCAGAACTTAACACAATGTTTGGTGGCTTTGTTGGTTCAAATCAAAATCAAGGGGCGGATTGGGGGGAGAATCTCCTCAATACCGTTGCCAGTAATACCATCCGCCACCTGTTTACGCAGTGTGAATCGGTTGAGGTACAAGTGCGCTGTCAGCCCTCTAGCAAGCTGCTACAGGGGAGTATCGATAGCTTTAAGATGCAGGGGCGAGGTTTGGTGATTCGCCGGGATTTCCGCACAGCGGCCATGTCCTTTGAGACAGACGCGGTGGCCTTGGATTTTGGGTCAGTGTTAAAGGGAACAATTGCCCTGAAACAACCGACTCAGGCGATCGCACTCGTAACACTGACAGAAACCGACATTAACCACGCTTTTAAAGCCGAGTTAGTGCGGAAACGTTTAGAAAACCTCACGGACTCCCGTTTACTGGAGTTATCCGGGGGGGAGCCGGTTTCCTTTACCGATGTTTACTTAGAACTGTTGCCTCAAAATCGGATTAAGTTATTCGCTCAAACCAATTTACCCAATCAAGTAGTTCCAGTTGTCTTTAGTTGTGAGCTAGGTTTAGCCAAACGGAGACGGATTACCTATGAAAACGCCGTGTTTGAGGGAGAAACCATTCCCGAAGGTTTACAGGGCTTATCGCGGCTACTAATGGGGATTCTGGTAGATATCCTGAACGAGATGGTAGACCTTGACCGTTTCAACTTAGATGGGGTGCTGTTGCGGTTAAATCGTCTAGAAACTCAGGGGAAAGAATTGCTGTTCAGTGGCTATGCTCAAATTGAACGCATTCCCCGCAGTGGTTGATTTTTCCTGACGATTGAACAAAAATAGCGACACAATCCCCTACCTCGCCGCAGGTAGGGAGAGCTTCATTCGGGGGGGAACTCATGAATTCCCCCTGCCCCTACAACGGGTTTAGCTCATCGTCGGGATGAAAGACGGTTAATTGAGGGGTTCGATGCCCCGAAAATTAACCAACAATCATTTACTAGGGAGTGACGATTTATCCCTAGACATTGTATAATCGGTTCAGGTCAATCAGCTACTATTCGTGTTAAACCTCAACTATTGCTACAGAATTTATCCAGATGCCAGTCAAGAAAAAGAACTACTTGACTGGCTAGAAATCTGTCGAGGGGTATATAATTATGCCTTGGCAGAACGAAAAGAGTGGATAAATTCTCGCAAGTGTCAGGTTAACGCTTGTAGCCTCCATTCTGAGTACATTATACCTGCGGATCAACCTTTTCCCGACTATTATAAACAGAAAAAAGCTTTAACTCAAGCCAAACAGCAATACCCAGAACTTAAACGGGTTCAGTCTCAGGTCTTGCAAGAGGTTATGGGGCGTTTAGACAAAGCGTTTAACTTTTTCTGGAAAAGAAGTTTTGGTTTTCCTAGGTTTAAGAAATATGGTCAGTTTCGGTCGATTAACTTTCCTCAATTCAGGGAAAACCCTGTAACTGGATATCAATTGAGACTCCCCAAGCTCGGCTCTGTGGTCATTAATCTACACAGACCTATACCGGATGGATTTGTAGTTAAACAAGTTCAGATCGTTAAAAAAGCTTCGGGTTGGTATGCTGTTATCTATATTCAATCAGATGTTAATATTCCTTCTCCAAAGCCTCAAGGAAAATCTCTAGGGATTGATTTGGGACTGGAGAAGTTTATGGCAACATCTCAGGGGGAATTAATAGCTAGACCTAAGTTTTTCTTGGAGCTTCAAAGTCAGCTTAAATGGCTACAAAGAAGATTATCAAAGAAACAGAAAGGGTCAAAAAACTGGCATAAAGCCCGGGAAAAAGTAGCTAAACTTCATGAACATATTTACAACACTCGCAAAAACTTTCATTATCAAGTCGCTCATCATCTTTGTGACCAAGCCAATATCATTTTTGCCGAAGATTTAAACGTCAAAGCCATGTCTAGGGGAATGTTGTGTAAACATACCCTTGATGCTGGCTTTGGGGGTTTTCTAGAGGTATTAAAGCACGTAGCCTGGAAACGAGATGTTTATTTTGAGAAAGTTGATGCTAATTTCACTAGCCAAATTTGTCCGAATTGTGGTGTAGTGACTGGTAAGAAGGACTTGTCTCAACGAGTGCATAAATGTTCTCATTGTGGGTTTGTAACGGATAGGGACGTTGCTGCGGCGATGGTTGTTGAGCAACGTGGACTTGCAGCCCTTGGACTGGGGGTCAAGCTGCCTGTAGAGGAAGAGGTTATTGCTACGCAACGCTTTGCTACGCAACGCTTCGCGTTCGCGAAGCGTCACGAAGTGAACGCGAACGGGGATGTCCCTAAAAAGACATCTAGAGCCTCCCGTAGAAACAGGAAAGCCTCATAGTGATATGGGGAAGCCCGCACCGTACCCCTAGGGTCGGTGTCGGGAGGATGTCACTGGATCACGTCCATCAGCTTCATCCCCGGATAAAATTGCCGCAACATGGGTTTAAGCGGCAGATGATAAGACTGATAGAAAGCTTGGTTAACTGCGCTGATTTCTACAGCATGATTAGGGTGATTATTCTCTAAACTCATGACAATATTTCTGAGCGCGGTTTTCAGATTTTGCGCAGAATTTAACTCAACTTTAACCGGAGAAACTTCCGATTTTTCCTCTCTCATATTTCGGGGAGATTCCATAGGCTGAAAGGGCTGGAAACGGGGCGAGAAATAGGAGTCTGGTTCGGTTTGTAACTTCACAAAAAATACATCAGGATTCGCCGTGATATATAGGGTAAAGTCCGGTGAATGGCGAAGAAACTGTTTAAAATGATCTCGGGTAATGCGTGAAGGATGGGCAGAAGAATCATGATAATGTTCTGCATAGAGGGCGAGGAGTTTAGAACTTTTAATCCAAGGGTTTCCTGTCCTTTTGGCTTCTACTAGAATCATCTCTCGCAAGTCAGAGAGAAGCTGATGCTGAGAGTTACAATGAGAGGAAGGACTGTAGGCTTGCATGATGAAATCTGCCCGTTAACTTCACTACAAAGAAAACTACAGCTAGAGTTACAACAATTCCTGACGAATCATAGGGAATAGGGAACAGGGAACGGGGAACGGGGGGAGCAGGGGAGCAGGGGAGAATTGATAATTATTCCCTATCACCTATCACCGATTCCCGATTCCCGACTCCCGATTCCCGATTCCCGACTCCCGACTCCCGACTCCCGGACTCATTCAGCAAGCCCTAATTAACATGAGGATTTAGACTCACTTCCCCAATATTTATAAGCTGCGTAAGCCAACGTTACCACTCCGGTTAAAATGGCGGACTCGTCCACCATAAATTCTGGGTGGTGTAGGGGATGGTTGACTTGCTCGGGCTGCCCTATCCCCAGACGGAACATGGTACCGGGGGCTTGTTCAAGGTAGATGGCGAAATCTTCGGCTCCGAGGGAGGGTTCCGGGATGATTTGCACCTGCTCGTTACCCCAAGCTTCTCTAGCGGCGGCCTCGACTAATTGGGTTAAGGCGGTGTCGTTTTGGACGGAAGGCACACCGCGACGATAATTGACCTCGTATTTTGCCCCGTGGGTGGCGCAGACATTGGCGACGAGATGCTCTATCCACTGGGGTAGATTTTCGTGGGTTTCGGGATGGAGCGATCGCACGGTTCCGGCCAAACGCACTTGATCCGCAATCACATTGGGCGCTCGTCCTCCGCTAATTTGTCCAATGGTTAACACAATGGGGCGTAGGGGGTTCTGGGTGCGACTAATGGCCTGTTGTAGGGTGGTAATCACTTGAGCAGCAATCCAGATGGCATCCTTGGCTTCATGGGGGCGCGCTCCATGTCCCGATTCCCCTTGAATAAAGATTTCTAGGTCATCGGCGGCGGCGGTTAAGGCCCCGTAACGAATCCCAACACAACGGGCGGGAATGGAGGGGAAAACATGGAGTCCAAAAATACTACTAACATCCCGCATCACACCATCCCGCACCATCCAACCGGCCCCTTGGGCGATTTCTTCGGCGGGTTGAAAAATAAAGCGCAGGGTTCCGGGGAGGCGATCGCGCAGTTGAGATAAAACCATCGCCGTTCCCAATCCCACCGTCGAATGGACATCATGGCCGCAAGCGTGCATCACCCCCGGAATACGGGAAGCAAACTCCAAATCGTTGGATTCTTGAATGGGTAAAGCGTCCATATCAGTCCGAATGGCGAGAATCCGAGGATCTTTCCCCTGTCCGGTTAACTCTCCCACTACCCCCGTTTTTCCCACCGCTTCTTGAACGTGCAATCCACAGGAGGATAACACCCCAGCAATATAGGCGGCCGTTTGATATTCCTGGCCACTCAATTCAGGGTGAGCGTGAATATGACGACGAATCTCAATCAGTCGCGGGGCTAAGTTTTCAGCAATTTGTTTGATTTGAGTTAGCATGAGCCACTAGGGATAGGGAGTCGGGAGTCGGGTGTTGGGTGTCGGGTGTCGGGTGTCGGGTGTCGGGAATCGGGAGTCGGTGTAGGGGCGCAATGCTTGCGCCCTAGAGAGTCGGGAAAAGGCAATAGCCCTTGGGATGCCCGAACGGTGCGTTACGCTCCGCTAACGCACCCTACCCACTATTCCCCTGCTCCCCCTGCTCCCCGTTCCCCGTTCCCTTCCCTATTAATACTGCCACAATAAATCAAACCCATTGGGGCGATTTTCCCACTCGCTGGGGTGGACAAAACCCACCGAATAATGAACCAAATCCTCCCCTAAACGCCGTTCGACGCGGCTGGGAATGCCATAATTGCGGTAAATATGACCTTTTCCCGCCAAAACAATAATCTGCCGTTGGGGAGAATTGCGCCAAAACTCGGCGATGGTATGCGCCATCGTTTCATCCCAGAGGACTTGAGCCGCAAAAAAGTTATCGAGGGATAAACTATGGCCGTGGGCGCCGTGTTGGGCGAAAACTTGGGCGATTTTTTCGCGGTATTCTGGCTGATTGGTGTCGATTTCGCTCAAAGGGGGAATATAAACCAAATCTTCCCCAGAGAGGCTTTCTAGACCGTTTATTGCCACTTTCCGGGTGATTTCTGTGGGGGTATTCAGGGCAATTAAGGGGAGTTGGTGGGCTTTGGCATAGCGGAGGATGGGGGCGTAAAATTCCCAGTCAAACCCCCAGCGCTGATCATATTCGCTCTGTTCCCTTAGTTCGTCTTCGCTAATTTCTCCGGCTAAATAGCGGTCTAGGACGGGTTGAAAGGGTTTTTGGAACATTTCTAAGGCGATCGCCAGTTTAGGATTCCGTTGGTGAAGAAACTCAATAATCCGCAACTGTTGCTCATGATGGTCTGGATTATCATGGACCTCCCCAAGATAGACAATCTGAGCGCGTTCTAAGGCGCTTAAGGTGGCCGACTGGCTAACGGTTGCACCCATTTGGGGAGGTCTTGCCAAACTTACAACATAAGGGGCGCTCACACACAAGGCAACACCCAAGGAGATTGCAAACCATTTTCGCCAGTTCATGATTGATTCTAAATTGCCGATGGGACTGTTAATAAACCTGTAAATAGTTTAAACCCGTCGATGGCTTTTAGCAGGGGATCGGACGCTCGTTCCGGGTGAGGCATCATGCCTAAAACGTTTCCGGTTTCGTTGACAAGGCCTGCAATATGGTTTAGGGAGCCATTGGGGTTACTGTCTGGGGTTAAGTTCCCGTCAGCGTCACAGTAGCGGAACACAACTTGCTGATTATCTTCTAAGGCCTTTAAGGTGTCCTCATCGGCATGATAGCGCCCCTCACCGTGAGCAATGGGGATGGTGATGACTTCTTGGGGGGTGTAAGCTTGAGTCCAAGGGAGATCGGTTCGTTCCACTTTCAAAGGAACGCGATCGCAAATAAAATGTAAATCCCGATTCCGCACTAAGGCCCCCGGCAGTAATCCCACCTCAGTTAAGACCTGAAACCCATTACACACCCCTAATACATACTTCCCTTGTTTGGCGTGTTCAATTACACTTTGCATAATGGGGGAGAAACGGGCGATCGCACCACAGCGTAAATAATCCCCGTAACTAAACCCCCCCGGAATTACCACCACATCCAGATCAGAGAGATCCGTTTCCTGATGCCAAATCATCCGCGTCGGTTGTCCTAATAAATCACGAGTGACATGGGTCATATCGCGATCGCAATTAGAACCCGGAAAAACAATCACCCCAAATTTCATGGTTATGTCCCAGCCAAAAACAACAACAAAAACACCCTAAACCCTTACTGGATCCGCTACTTCGTCCAACTCAAAACAAAAATTCTCAATCACCGGATTCGCCAGAACCTGATCACACATTTGTTCTAGCTGTTCCTTGGCGCTGGCCTCATTCTCTGCGCTCAGACTCACCTCAATATACTTACCGATTCTCACCTGTTCCACGGTGGTATAGCCCAACTGTTCTAATCCAGACTTCACTGCAACCCCTGCTGGATCCAACACAGACGGGCGAAGTGTCACATAGATACGCGCTTTATAGTTAATCGCCATGATTCTCGGAAAAAGTGACAGACTCCATCATATCTCAGGTTCTAGGGCGGGGGAAACCGATAAAGCTTAAGATTTAAGGAATTCTCCGGGAATTCCCCATCCCCTTGTGGGTGGGGCAGTTCACGGAATTTGCGGTCTTCAGCTACACTGAGGTTAAACAAGATGGCGATTTTATTTTTTGGCTGACCCCCCAGACAAGACCTCTATGAAAACCCGGACTCGTTCTCAAGAACGGATTTTAAACTTACTGAAAACTCTCAACACCTCCCTTTCTGCTCAAGAGATGTATTTAGAACTGCGCAAAAGCAAGCAGAACATGGGACTCGCCACCGTTTACCGTTCTCTTGAAGCGCTGAAACTAGAAGGGTTAGTACAAGTCCGCACCTTAGCCACTGGGGAATCCCTGTATAGCTTAGTCCAAAAAGACCAGCATCACCTGACTTGTCTCAATTGTGGTCGTTCCATTGCGATCGCAGAATGTCCCGTCCATGAACTCGAACACCAACTGCAAACCTCCCACCAGTTCAAAGTTTACTACCACACCCTAGAATTTTTCGGCCTCTGCCAAGAGTGTCAAGCAGAGGGCAACTCCCCCCCACTTCAACCTTGACCACCCCGGACAATCCCCCCTAGCCCCCCTATTGCCTCTTCCCTATGGGGGAGATGGTATCTGACTTTCCCGGTTAGTCATTAATTCAGAAAACACCCCCTCCTTTTTACGACAATTGGCTGACTTGATCTAAACATTTAGCGGATTAATTAATAGAAGCCCTAGATTTTTTTCTATCCTCAAAGAGTAGATACTTCATCTAATCTCCATCCTCATCACTAATCTCCATCCTCATCACCTATCCAAACTTGCGGAAAATACATAAAAAATTAGCTTTAAGCTTCAGTGATAATACTGGGAAACAAGTATTATCACTGAAGGAAGAGTAACCAAAACGTTAAAGATTCCTCAAACAATAAACTTTTGTAACAATCGGGAACTTTTTTTGTAAAGCTTAGAACAAGTTTTTGATTTCCTCTTGTCACGCTCTAATCGTAACGCTAAAGTTGAAATATCAAGACAACAAGGGCGTATCTACAAGAAAGCAAAATACGCACACTTCAACAGGGGGAACGACAATGAAAACTAATCTTGTTAAAACATTATTTGGTACAGCCTTAGCGACCACTTGTGCTTGTGCAATGGCTTTACCTGTCCAAGCTGGAACCCTTTGGAATTATTCTTGGGACTCCTTTAAAGATGGTTCAGGAACCTTAAACCAAAACGGTGGAACAGGTGGACATGGGGTTGGTGTTAAGAGTAACTTTGAGATGTTTGGCATGGCCTATGTTGAAGATTTAGTAAATGATACTGTTACTTTTGCCTTTAACTCCAATATCCACCTAGATGGCTGGAAACATAACAACGTACAAAACGGAACCATTGCTTGGGGCGACTTATTCCTGAACTTGAATCCCGACAAAACCTTTGAACAAGTCAAAGGAACTTCTGATTTATTAGCGATTCGTTTCTCATCCAAAAATGATTCCGGTGTAGCTGGAGGAGAAACCGGAATTTTCTCCGGTGTCACCACCAAAAACGTCACTCAAGTAAACCAAGGCTACAGCAGTTATACCCAATTCAATAACTATGTTAATTCCAAAGGCGGCACCGTGGAATTAATCGACGGCATGACCTTAGCAGAAAGCCAAGCCTACTTAGGCACTCATGGTCATAGCGTTATCAACACCTATCAAGAGAAAGTCGGCAACATTACCCTCTTAGACGTTGCTCAACTCTCTGCGTTAGGGTTAGACTTCAAAGGACAAGCGGCGCAAGATGGCTTAGGCACAGTATTAGGAACTCAAACCTTTGGTTTCAGCTTTGCGCGTTCCTTACTGCCTCAAGGCGAATTATCTTGGATTGCTCATGTGTTAGCTGAATGTGCCAATGACACAATGGGCATGATGGGAACTTTTGCGGATAATACACCCGTTGAGCCTGAAGCCGTTCCCGAACCCGCCTCTTTACTGGGTTTAACCTTGGGTGCTGCGGCTCTCGTCGGTGCAAAACGTCGTCAACCAATCACCTAGTTTGATTGACCTAATTTGATTTTTGGTTTCTTCCTGAGTAGAGGGTTTTTGCCCTCAATTAATATCCCCCCTGTTCTTGGCAACTGGGAGGATATTTTGTTCTTGAGGGCTAACTAGGGCTTGTTGACTTACCAAGGATTTTGGGTTCAAAGCCCCCTCCTTTTAGGACGGCTTTTCATGTTAAACTACTTTGATGCTTTTCCCGTTAAATCAGGAAGTCCCATCCTCCCCAAGGACAGGGCAGGATAATTCAAATGCGCTTTAAATCTCAAAACAATCTCGCCCCTATTCCTAGAATTGACCTCATCCCTATGCTCAATGTGATGATGGCGGTTTTAGCCTTTTTTGTCTTGATTTCCATGTTGCTCACCACCGCACCCGATGGGGTAGAAGTACAACTACCTGGGCCGGAAGATGGGGAAGTATCTGATCAGTTAGAGCGGGATTTTTTTCTGGTGCGTCTGACAGCAACTCAGCAAGGGATTGTCAATGAAGAGCCTTTTACTCAAGAACAAATCTTGACCCAAATTCCCAACTATTTAGCTACAGTTCCCGACGGAGTTGTTGTTTTGGTGGCAGAACCAGATGTTCCCTATGAGGTGGTGATTCAATGGTTAGCCGCGATGAAAACTATAGGAGGAGATCGGGTTTCTTTGGGCATTGAACCGATGGAGCAGTAGACCTTTCTCCTGTCTCCCTCTCGTGTCATGGCTCTGCCGTGACGCGGGGATTGCGCGGCTCTGCCGCTTGGAATGGAGGCGGGGGTGAGTGATGGGTTTCAATACCTCATAGGCATTATAGCTCATTTCAAGTAAATTTACAGAAATTCCTGTTTTGGAGTTTTGCGTTTCAATACCTCATAGGCATTATAGCTCATTTCAAGCATACAGGGTGAGTCTGTGGCCAGTGTTTCCCAAGGTTTCAATACCTCATAGGCATTATAGCTCATTTCAAGCCGATTCTTGGTGTATATGCTCGGCCGAGGAGTCCCGCCCCCCGTTTCAATACCTCATAGGCATTATAGCTCATTTCAAGTCTTTGACACCGGAAGCGATCGCCCTTGTAACTGGTTTCAATACCTCATAGGCATTATAGCTCATTTCAAGGATTTTGGAACCCATGCAAATTTTGGGAATCTTTGATGCGTTTCAATACCTCATAGGCATTATAGCTCATTTCAAGGCACTCTTTATGATTTTATGCAGCATGAAATTACGAGTTTCAATACCTCATAGGCATTATAGCTCATTTCAAGGAGTAATGGGGTACTAACGAGAGAAAATGGACGGCGTTTCAATACCTCATAGGCATTATAGCTCATTTCAAGTCTTACGATGGGAGTTTCGGTGTGTTTGGTCAGGTTTCAATACCTCATAGGCATTATAGCTCATTTCAAGTCAACAGGGATGATTATTGCAGTATTTATTATTCAATGTTTCAATACCTCATAGGCATTATAGCTCATTTCAAGTTGAAACCTTTAGAATCGGTGTGGCTCTAGCGTTTGGTTTCAATACCTCATAGGCATTATAGCTCATTTCAAGTACGGTGGCGAAATTGCCAACACTGGCGGCCATAGGTTTCAATACCTCATAGGCATTATAGCTCATTTCAAGTCTGTTAAATCTGTTATGGCTTTCAAGAAAGTGTTTCAATACCTCATAGGCATTATAGCTCATTTCAAGGGTACAACTGAGCGAGTCCGTTCGGGGATTTTCCGGTTTCAATACCTCATAGGCATTATAGCTCATTTCAAGTGATATCTGAGGAGCAGGAGATTTTCCACCTCCTCGTTTCAATACCTCATAGGCATTATAGCTCATTTCAAGCTGAATTCACCCGGCACAGGATATTCAGGGACTGGTTTCAATACCTCATAGGCATTATAGCTCATTTCAAGTCCAAAGGGAATCCGCCAGGGCTGCCCGACATAGGAGTTTCAATACCTCATAGGCATTATAGCTCATTTCAAGGGGAACCAGTATGGGAAAACAAGGTATTCGGTAGAGAAGTTTCAATACCTCATAGGCATTATAGCTCATTTCAAGCGCAACCTCTCTTGCGGAGGGTTTGTCTATGTCTCAGTTTCAATACCTCATAGGCATTATAGCTCATTTCAAGAATCCGCCATCGATGCCAACGCTGCCAACCTCGCCGGTTTCAATACCTCATAGGCATTATAGCTCATTTCAAGCGTCGGACGAATAAATGATCCAATCATATTGATTGTTTCAATACCTCATAGGCATTATAGCTCATTTCAAGGCAGCTAGAAGATGATCTCTTGCCCGAATACACCGTTTCAATACCTCATAGGCATTATAGCTCATTTCAAGTTGGAGATGGTCAGATCGTAGTCAGGATCAATGTTTCAATACCTCATAGGCATTATAGCTCATTTCAAGGAAGCAAGGAAGAAGGAAGAATGAAAACATACGTTTCAATACCTCATAGGCATTATAGCTCATTTCAAGGGGACGGATTGGATTGTAATTCAAACACAGTTTCAAGTTTCAATACCTCATAGGCATTATAGCTCATTTCAAGGTTGCAATTGTTGCACTATTGCCACAAAATTTGTTGTTTCAATACCTCATAGGCATTATAGCTCATTTCAAGGCGGCAAGGAATGCACAGGTTAAGGCTGCACTCGTTTCAATACCTCATAGGCATTATAGCTCATTTCAAGTCTTCGTAGGGGAATTTTCGAGCCATTTCAAATTTTGTTTCAATACCTCATAGGCATTATAGCTCATTTCAAGATTGGATTTCCTTTAAATGGATATCCTTAAAGGGAAGTTTCAATACCTCATAGGCATTATAGCTCATTTCAAGAGATGCACCAGTAACGCCCCTTTGTATTTTCAACTCGTTTCAATACCTCATAGGCATTATAGCTCATTTCAAGGTTACAATCTCCGAAACCGACCCAGAGTTTTGCGTTTCAATACCTCATAGGCATTATAGCTCATTTCAAGAGGTAGGCACTGATTTTGATACCGTCGCTTAAAGTGTTTCAATACCTCATAGGCATTATAGCTCATTTCAAGTGTTGTTTTTGATGTCCTTTGAGTCCCCATGTGTTTCAATACCTCATAGGCATTATAGCTCATTTCAAGTTGACCAGCAACAACAACCAATCCTCACGACCAGCCGGTTTCAATACCTCATAGGCATTATAGCTCATTTCAAGAGCAGCTTGCTCAATCGGATAAAAAATTTGCTCAAAGTTTCAATACCTCATAGGCATTATAGCTCATTTCAAGAGCGGCACTCTGAAACCGTGACCTTGTGGGACTTTCCCGCCTCACTTGCGCGACACCCACAAAAAAACTATAACACAGCCAACGGAAAAAGACAAGAAACGGCTGAAACCCTTGCCCTGTAAGGTGCGCGACACCCTCCAACCCTGAACACACAGCAAAACCAGAGCCACCTTGAGTTACAGCCCTTTTCAAACACCCCCTCTCAAAAACACCTACCCCGTCGCGCAAAATCCCGGGAGAGACAAACAACTCAATCCGCTTCTCCCCCCACGACCACATTTCTAATCCGTAAACTTGGCCCCCCACAGCCTACCGCTAAACCACTTTGTCCCCCTTTGCCACATCCTCCCGACTCATCCCAATAAAAATCATCCCCAATGGCCTCAATATTAGCCAAGGTTTTAAACACATTGCCCGAAAGCGTAACATCCCGCACGGGTTCCGCTAATTCCCCATTGCGAATCATCCACGCTTCCCCGGCTGTAAAGGTGAACATTTCCCCATTCGTCATCCCCCCTAACCAGTTTTTGGCATACACCCCTTCCCGGATATCCGAATATAACTCCGCGACAGGAGTTTTACCCCGTTCAATCCAAGTGTTGGTCATGCGAACAATGGGGGGATAAAAATAATTTAAACAGCGTGCGTTACCTGTGGGTTTTTCCCCCAACTTTCCGGCCGTTTCCCGAGAATGCAAGCGTCCCACTAACACCCCATCCCGAATCAACTGGGTAGTTGTGGCTGGGGTGCCTTCGTCATCATAGAAATAACTGCCTCGATGTCCAGAAGGGGCTGCCCCGTCGTAGATTTGCAAGTCCGGGGGGCCAAAGCGCTTACCCATTGTCATGACTTCCAAGAGGTCGGGATTTTCGTAGGCCATATCGGCCTCGGAGAGGTGTCCAAAAGCCTCATGAACGAACAACCCAGTCAAAATGGGGTCAATAACCACTGGGTACACTTTGCCTCGTACAGGGGGCAGGGAGAGGGCAGAGACAGCCCGTTGTGCTGCCCCTTGTACTTGATGTTCTAAGTTCAGTAGGTCTTCGTAACCATTGCGGGATCCGGTGGTTTCTCGTCCGGTTTGTACTGTGTCTCCTTGTCGGGCTGTGGCTGAAAAGCGCATTTCCATGTCTGACCAAGATTGCTCCATCAGGGTGCCTTCGGAGGTGGCGAGGAGGATGGTTTGAGTGCTGTCACTGTAACGGACGGAAGTTGTGGTGATTTGGGGGTTGTAGTGGCGGAGGAGGTTGTTGTAGCGATCGCATAATTGTTTTTTGTCACTCAAGGGAACAAGACGGGGATCTGTTCCCATTAAGGGCAGTTTACAGTTAATTTGCACCGGGTCAATCGGGGCTAATAGGGTTTCTTCTTCCCCCACCAAATGAGCGGCACTAATGGCTTCTGAAACGCGCTCATCTAAGCTAGAAAGTTGATTAAAACTAGCAAAACCCCAGCCCCCTTTATGACAAGCCCGCACTTGCCCCCCCAAGGATACCCCTTCGCTCAACGTCTCCACATTTTCACCTCGTAATAAAATCTCCGTGCCTTGAGAGGATTCTAGACGAATGGCGAGAAAGTCTACCGTGTGGCGATAGCGAGCAATTAAATCCGTCAATAGCTCTTTCCGGTCGGTGAGTAGGTGGGACATGGTGAATTCAAAACCACAACAGGGCAACATTATCCTCTATTCCTCTAGGATACTGGAAGGAAAAGCCAAAAAACATTACAATGCCCGTTGGTGTCTAGAGGGCTTGCTGAATCACTGGGCTAGGGAATGGGGGAGCAGGGGAGAGGTAATAAGTAATAGGGAATAGGCAACCTTAACAAGTTAAGCTTGTGTGCATTTTGTCAAGTCCCATATATAGTGTCCAATAAATTGGACGACACTATTTGTAGGGTCTTCAATTTTGGACACAACCAGATTTTCCCTCCCCCCTGTTCCCTTGACTTCTAATCTTTGGGCATTAACTGCTCAAGATTACCTATCCCCTAACAAAACCCCATTGCTTGAGCGATCGCACCCACATTAGGGGCTACGCCGGATTTAATGGGATTGTTGCAGTTTTGAATGGCACAATCCGGGTCTTTTAAGCCATTCCCCGTCAACACACAAACCACCGTCGCCTCAGAGGGGACTTGTTCTTTCACCTTCAGTAATCCCGCCACCGAGGCCGCACTGGCGGGTTCACAAAATACCCCTTCTTGACTTGCCAATAAACGATAGGCCGCTAAAATTTCCTCGTCTGTCACCGCATTAAAAGCCCCTTGGGAGGCTTCTTGGGCGGCGATCGCTTTATCCCAACTCGCCGGATTGCCAATGCGGATGGCCGTGGCAATGGTTTTCGGATCCGCGATAGGATGCCCCTGAATAATCGGGGCGGATCCCGCCGCTTGAAACCCCATCATTTTGGGCAGTTTTTGACACTTGCCCACCTGATGATACTCACAAAACCCCATCCAATAGGCCGTAATGTTCCCCGCATTCCCCACGGGAATACAAAGCCAGTCGGGAGAGTCTCCCAAAACATCCACCACTTCAAAAGCCCCGGTTTTTTGCCCTTCTAATCGGAAAGGATTCACCGAATTCACCAAGGTTACAGGATACTCTTGAGCCATCGTGCGCACGGCGTTTAAACAGTCGTCGAAGTTGCCCTCAATGGCAATTACTTCCGCCCCATAAACTAAGGCCTGCGCCAATTTCCCCAAGGCCACATAACCATCGGGAATTACCACAAACGCCTTGAGTCCGGCGCGTCTGGCATAGGCCGCCGCCGCCGCCGAGGTGTTCCCGGTACTGGCGCAGATCACAGCCTGAGCGCCCGCTTCCTTGGCCTTCGAGATGGCCATAGTCATCCCCCGGTCTTTAAAGCTGCCTGTGGGGTTTAAGCCGTCATATTTCACATAGACTTTCACCCCCCGACCGATTTGTTGTGCGATCGCCGGAGTCGGAATCAGGGGGGTGTTCCCTTCCTGTAATGTCACCACCGGGGTATTTTCACTCACTGGCAAAAACGCCCGATACTCTTCAATCAAACCTCGCCATTGCCCTCGATTAGCCACTTGATCCGATGAATTTGTTGCAGAATAACTCAGAACCACAGTCCTTGAACCTTAAACATCAATTACAAGCTGGAAGAGAGCCTTAAGAGCGCCCTTCCAGCTTCTTTTTCCATTATTCCATTGAATGCGTGAACTCCCAGACTTCAACCCCAAGGGAATTGAAAACCGGGAGTTTCACCCCAACCTCATGGCTTAACGCGCTTTATTGGGAACAGCCGATTTTCGCGGCAAGGAATCCGACGAGTCCTCGCTATTCTGCTTTCCCAGTTTGCGTAACTGACTCCGCTTAATCGGTTTATTGGGGTCAACATTCGGCACATCCCAATCTGACTTTAACCAATTGGGGCAGGACTGGTCATAGACCATCTGTAAGGCGGCCGCGGCGATCGCTTGGGGATCATATTCCGCGCTCAATTCCTTAACCGTAGAGAGGAAGGAGGCCATCCGTTCCCCGGCTAACGTCTCTTGTACCTTACTTTGTAATTTATCCAAGCGATGGGCTTCCACATCGGAACGACTGGGGATTTTATCCACGGCCAAGGTTTGGCGCACCCGTCGTTCAATGCGACGTAACAGATAACGATCCATCGGCTGAATCAGGGAAATAGCGGTTCCGGTTTTCCCAGCCCGTCCTGTCCGTCCAATGCGGTGAATATAGGTTTCGGTGTTATCGGGTAAGTCGTAGTTAATCACATGGCTGAGGTCTTCCACATCTAACCCCCGCGCCGCGATATCCGTAGCCACCACTAAGCGCACTTGACCGGAACGGAAGCGTTGCACTAAGCGTTCCCGTTGGTTTTGGCTCAAGTCGCCGTGATATTCGTCTACGCTGTGGCCGGCATCTTGGAGTTTGCTGGTAATTTCGGCGGCACTGCGTTTCGTGCGCACAAAAATGATCCCAGATTCGGGATCTTCCATTTCCAAAATGGGCAGTAGGGCTTTAATTTTAGTCCAACTGCGAGGCACCATATAGATTTTCTGCTCAATGCGAGTCGGTGCGGCTTTGGGCTGAGAGACGGTGACTGTGACGGGAGATTTTAGGAACTGTTGGACTAATTCCCGAATGGCTCCGGGCATGGTAGCGGAAAAACAGCAAGTTTTCCGTTGTTCCGGCGTGGTTCGTAAAATTTTCTTCACATCGTCAATGAAGCCCATGCTTAACATTTCGTCGGCTTCATCGAGGACGACCCATTGTAATTGATCGAGATTTAACTCATTGCGATCCAGTAAATCAATCACCCGTCCCGGTGTTCCCACAACAATATGCACCCCCCGGCGGAGGCTGCGAATTTGCCGCTCGATGGATTGACCTCCACAAACGGTTAAAACTCGTAACTTCCGGTTGACCCAAAAATCTTCAATGGCCTGGGCGACTTGTTGTGCGAGTTCACGGGTCGGAGTCAAGATCAAGGCTTGCACCTCGGACCCTTGCAGATCAATCTGTTCAAGGATGGGTAAAGAATAAGCTGCGGTTTTACCTGTTCCTGTTTGGGATTGACCCACTACGTCGCGCCCCGCTAACAGTTGCGGGATCGCTTGCGTTTGAATCTCGGTGGGTTCACTGAAACCCATTGCTTCGAGATGTTCGACGCGCACATCAGACAGTCCCAGGCTTTTGAACGAAATTGTCATAGGTTACTTGTTGTTGCTTTCGTATAGTTTAGGAAAGTTAACGAATTTTGCAAATAGGGAAAAGGGCGGATTGTCAAGGGGACTCTCTAAATTTACCCCATTTTGTTAAGAAATCCTAAGCTTACTTCCCATTGTAGAAGGTTTCTTACTTTCTGTCCGTTAATCTTTCTTCTGGATGAGTTTGGGTGGGTAGGTAGGGCTTGTGGAGTCGGGAGTGGGGAGTGGGGAGTGGGGAGTCGGGAGTCGGGAGTCGGGAGTCGGGAATCGGCACTTTCCTAGGTCACGCTACGCGTTCGCGTAGCGTTGCGCAGCAAACGCGGAGCGTCACGAAGTGAACGACTTCGCTCAGTGGCCGGAGTCGGGGGGAGGGGGAGAGAGGGAGACAGAGAAGTTGATTACTATTCCCCATTCCCCATTACCTATTCCCCATTACCTATTCCCCATTACCTATTCCCTATTACCTATTCCCTATTACCTATTCCCTATTCCCTGTTCCCTGAAATAACCCCGTAGAGGTCGTAAACATCCGCATCCGTAATGTTTACAGGAACTAGACTGCCTAAATGGGCGGAACCTTGCACGTAGACTAAACCATCTACATCGGGGGCAAAGCGGGCTGAACGACCGATTAACTCCCCAGTGGCGGGGTTTTCTTGTTCAATTAAGACTTGTACGGTTTTCCCGACTTGGGCTTGGTTTTTGCGGGTGGCAATGGGTTGTTGTATCAACATCAGGCGATCGCGCCGTTCGTCCATAATCTCTTGATCGACCTGTTGGGGCAAGTTATAAGCCGGGGTGCCTTCTTCCGGTGAGAAGGTGAACACCCCCACATGATCAAATTCGTGACGTTGGACAAATTCTGCTAAATGCTCGAAGTGGTGATCTTGCTCTCCCGGAAAACCTACAATAAAGGTCGTCCGTAAGGTGGCATCAGGCAAAGCGGTTTTCAGTTGCTCGATGATTTCGTCATTCACTCGCCCTTGCCAAGGACGATTCATGGCGCGCAAAATCTCCGGGTGGGAATGTTGCAGGGGCAGGTCTAAGTACGGTAAAACGTTCGGGGTTTCCTGCATGGCGGCTAATACCGCCGGGGTGAGTCCTGTGGGATAGGCATAGTGCATCCGTATCCAAGGTACATCAACTCGACCTAATGCCCGCAACAGTTCGGCGAGTTTGGGTTCTCCATACAAATCTATACCGTAGTTGGTCGTAATTTGGGAGATTAAGACCAATTCCCGCACGCCCTGATCTGCTAACATCTGGGCTTCTTGGACGATGGATTCAATGGAGCGCGATCGCTGGTTCCCTCGCAAATGAGGAATAATACAAAAGGCACAACGGTAATTACAGCCCTCTGCTACCCGCAGATAAGCCACCCCCTCCGTTGTAGTGCGATAACGCGGCACCGTTTCATCGGCAATATACACCGGTTCGGCGGAGACTTCCTGCACCCGTTCCCCTTCTTCCACCCGTTGGATCACATCGACTATTTTGTGATAGTCCCCACTGCCTACCACGGCCACCGCTTCGGGGATTTCTGCTAACAGTTCTGCTTGAAAGTGCTGGGCCATACAGCCCGTAATGACAATTCTTTTATCGGCTTCTGCTAGTTCAACTAAGGTGCGGACTGATTCTTCCCGTGCGGCTTGGATAAAGCTACAAGTGTTAACGATTACATAATCAGCCGTTTCTTCGTTGGAGTCCACACCATAGCCCGCTTCCACTAGCAGACCGATCATGTGTTCTGAATCAACTCGGTTTTTTTCACAGCCCAAGTGCGAGAGCGCAATGGTTGGCTTGTTGCCCATGCTTTCCATTCTTTTGGATGTCGGACTCCCCATTGTAACACAAGGGGAGGAGAATGGCAAGGAAAAAGTTAGAGGATGGGCAACCTTGACCCGTCAACATCCGAAGAAGGTCAAAACTAAAGGATGGGGGGTGGGGCAATCTGCCCGACTGTTCGATGAACTCCCCCCCATCCTCAAATTAGGTAATAGGTAATGGGTAGTATAGCGTTTCCAGTCCCCAATAGTCTACTTTTTTAGAGAATCTCTTCCCCTTCCCGATTCAAGGCCGACAAGTCAAGGGAATGGGGAATAGTAATCAACTTCTCTCCCGCGCTCCACTTTCAACAAGGCCTAAAATTCAGTGCTTGAAGAGTGGGAGCGCCATGCTCGTTGAGGGGACAATATAACACACTTACCGCCCCCCCTTGGAGTTGAATCCGCCAGAGTTGTTCTGGGGGTAACTGAATGACCTGTGCCAGAAACTGCCGAATGAGAGAATCTCGTGCTACGACTAAACCTGTCACTAAAGACGGATGATCCGGATGGGGGGAAAAAGCGTGACGAGTTTGTAACGTGCGCTGCCACACTTGGGGAAAATCCTCCCGCATCACCTGTAACTGGAGCGTTGTGGGATGATAACGCAAGAGATGATCCGTCAGTTGATCGGACTCTAAGAGATCCCCCGTCAGACTAAAATGAATGGGAATCGTTTGTAACCATTGGGACAGACGTTCGCATTGAATGATATCTGTATTTACCCCAGACGGCACTAACAATAAGCGTAAACCCTCCTGTCCACTCTTCAACCGGGGCAGCGTTTGCCCTAAATGGCTGGTTAGATTAAGGGTTTCCAGTTGGCCGAATGGGGGAATCTCTTGTTCTAATTGATGAGAACAGAGAGCAAAATTTAGTACAGTAATCCCACAATTCCCTTGTTGCAGGCGATGATAGTGTTGAGGGGCTAAACCTAAAGCGGTACTAATTAAAGCCCGGATGGTGCTTCGGTGGGTGACTAACAAAATCGTTTTTCCCACATTTTGGGGTAAGATTTCCCGCCAGAATTGACGCGCTTGGTTATACAGTTCTAAAACGGGATAAAAAAGGGGGGAAGTAGCCCCATCACCCCCTAAAGGAGGGAGTAGGGAAACCCTTTCCGGGGTGGGCATTTGCAACTGTTGGGGATCTTGTCGCCAAATGCGATACTCTTGGGCAAATTGTTCCTGTACCACGCGATAGGATAACCCCTGCCAAGTGGGGAGATGAATCTCCCGTAAGGATTCAGTAATCTGGAAATGAGGGGGATGGGAACGGAAGCTTTGCCAAATTACCTCGGCGGTTTGTTGGGCTTGGGGTAAGGGACTGCTATAAATAGTGGTGGGGGTGAGGCGTTGT